>NZ_OW711693.1:3078665-3417997 GCF_940670685.1 Anaeropeptidivorans aminofermentans
CTTCCCACAACGAAAAGCTCAAATCTTTCCGTATAATCCGGCTTATCCGGCTTTTTCTTTGTAAGGTGAGATATTTCGATAGGGTGGTCAATAATAAAGGTAGGCTGTATTAAATTCGCCTCGGCGTATTCTTCAAAGAAGAAGCTTACGATGTCACCCTTTCCGTGGCGGGGTTCAAACTCTATATGATGTTCCTTGGCAAGGGCTCTTGCTTCTTCCAAGGTTTCCACCTTATCAAAATCAATATTTGCATATTTCTTTATGGCATCTACCATAGTGAGCCTTTCAAAAGGCAAGGAGAAATCAATTTCATGATCTCCGTAAGGCACCTTAAGGGTTCCTAAAACCTCTTTGGCAACAGCTTTAATCATGGACTCCGTAAGCTCCATCATGCCGTTATAATCGGTATAAGCCTGATAAAGCTCAAGCATTGTAAATTCAGGATTATGCCTTGTGCTAAGGCCTTCGTTCCTGAAAACCCTGCCGATTTCATAAACCCTTTCAAAGCCTCCGGCTATAAGCCTCTTTAAAGGAAGCTCCAGGGCGATTCTCATATACATATCCATATCCAAGGCGTTATGATGGGTAATAAAAGGCCTTGCGGAAGCGCCTCCTGCAATGGTCTGTAAAACCGGGGTTTCAACCTCCATAAATTCCCTTCCGTCAAGGAAGCGTCTGATGGACCTGATGATATTTGTTCTCTTTATAAAGGTTTCTCTTACCTCAGGGTTTACGATAAGGTCTACATATCTCTGGCGGTATCTCATTTCCTGGTCTTTAAGGCCATGAAATTTTTCCGGAAGGATCTGCAAGCTTTTGGATAATAAGACTACCTCATGGGCCTTAACAGATATTTCACCCTTCTGGGTTTTGAAAACCTCGCCTCTGATGCCTAAAATGTCTCCGATGTCATATTTTTTAAATTCAGCATAGGCTTCTTCCCCTATTTCGTCTTTTCTTACATAGGACTGAATTCTGCCGTCCCTGTCTAAAATATCACAGAAGGAAGCCTTGCCCATAACTCTCTTTGTCATCATACGGCCGGCAATGCGAACTTCCTTGCCTTCATGGGCTTCAAAATTATTGTGAATATCCATAGAATGAATATCCTGATCATATTTTACATTTAAAAACGGGTCCTTGCCCTCACTTTGAAGCTGAAAAAGCTTTTCACGCCTGATTTTTAAAAGCTCGTTCATATCCTCCTGAACTTCCGGAGTGTTTTGATTGTTATCATCCTGCGTCATTTGTTATTACGCCCCTTTTCAAAAGTTAATTCCTGTTTATTTCAAGCACCTTATAATATACGATTCCGTCGGGAGCCTCAACCTCTGCTCTCTGTCCTACTGTTTTGCCTATAAGGGCAACGCCAAGAGGCGATTCGTTGGAAATAGAACCATTTTCAGGGTTTGCTTCCGTAGAACCTACTATAAAATAAACAACCTCTTCTTCAAATTCTTCATCATAAAGCCTTACTTTACAGCCGATATTGATATGGTCCGTATTGATATCTTCTTCGTCAATAACCTCAGCGTTTCTGAGCATCTTTTCAATAACTACAATACGTGCTTCTATTTCAGCCTGCTCTTCTTTGGCAGCGTCATATTCAGCATTTTCAGAAAGGTCGCCTTGGCCTCTTGCTTCTTTTATTTTTTCTGCAACTTCTTTACGCCTTACTACTTTAAGCTCTTGAAGTTCTTCTTCAAGCCTTTTAAGGCCGTCATAAGTTAAAACTGTCTTTTTTTCAGCCATATTATTCTCCCCTGTATCAATTAGTAAATAAATTAAAAGACATACAGCCGCCTAATTATATAAGCCCGGGCTAGTATGCCAAAGTATTATGGTTTCTGCATTGCTAATTATTATATAATACATAAAAAACAATGTCAATAAATTCGTATCCTTCCCTTTTCAGGCATTTTTCAGTAATGGCAGGCGGGCCATTCAAAAATTTATATGCCTTAACGGCCTGCCTTAATAAGATATTTTTTTAAATTAAATTTAGAAATCTCTGTATTGTTCCTATATAGATACTTTACCCCTGCGCCGCGAAGGTCTATATGGAATTCCCCTCTTCTTTCACTTAAGGCTCCGTATCCTTTCACAAGCCGTCTGAATAGAGGCTCTTTAAGATAAAGATAGGCTTCAAGACTGCATAAATCAATTACACAATCCTGAAACGACACTGTACATTTATTTACGGCAAATATGTCTTCTCTTTTAGAAATAAGGCCGCTGAATCTCTTTGCATTGATTGGCGGCTCTATGTATAAAAGCCCTCTTTTATACCCATAGTCAAAGCTTTTATCCTCCGAAGTATTTATTATGATATCGGCAGAAGAAAGATCTCCCTTTTCGAGAATCTGAATATAAAGCCCCGTATCGGAAAATATTGCCTCAACCTTCTGGCTAAACAAATGATGTATTTCCTTTGGCAATATAAGCGTAAGATAATTTACCTCGGGATATATGGCCCCAAGAGCCTTTTCCGTATAAAAATTATCGTCTCCTATAATGCATACGTCTGCATATTTAAGCTCAATCCCTGTATATCTTACAGCCTTCATAAAAACTTCTTTTAAAAGCAAAGTAAATGCCAAATCTCCTTTAGGCCTGAAAAAATCAAATTCCTCAATAAATTCAAAATCATCATTGAAATTTAAAACCCTCACACCGTCGTCATAGAGATTTTCAAGGGTCCTTAAAATAAGCTCCTGATTTTCATACTTTTCCGTTTCAATAATAGGCAGGCTTATATTATAACCCTGACAGTCGCCTATATACGCCTTTTCCATTAAATAGGGATTAAATTTTTTCACATACCATTTAAAAATATTCTCAGGAGCATGTCTTATGATTTCATGCTTAATAGGAATATCTTCTTTTCTTTTCACATACTGAACATTCGCAAAATAGCTTTCCATCTTAAGCACCCTCTTAATACTAACATACATTTTTAAATTTTATCGGCTCCACAGAAATTTATTTAAATAATGTAACCATTAAATTGCTGTAATACACATGTATTGAACAAAATAATTCTTAGAACAAATTCTTGTATTATTTCATTTTGTTGCTGTAAATATGACATAACATGTCTCTTTAATATGCTATTATATTTTGAAGGAGTTGATTTTATGCCAAGGCCAACAGATAAAAATGCCCTTTTGAAGGCGCAGCAAGAAGAATACAATAAACTTATTCATATGATAACCTCCCTTTCGGAAGCAGAACAGGAAGGAATTTTCCCCTTTGAAGACAGAGACAGAAATATTAGAGATGTTTTGACTCATCTTTATGAATGGCATCTGATGTTTTTAAGATGGTATGAAGAAGGAATGGCAGGAAAGACGCCGGAAATGCCCGCTCCGGGATATACCTGGAAAGAAACCCCCGCCCTTAACAAAGCCATCTGGGAAAAATATCAAAATACGTCCCTGAAGGAAGCAAAATCTTTGCTTGCAGGTACCCATGAAAAAATCACTGAAATAACAAATAGCCACACAAACGAGGAATTATTTGAAAAAAAGAATTATAAGTGGACGAAAACCTCTTCCTTAGGCTCTTATATCATCTCTGCAACCTCAAGCCATTATGACTGGGGACAGAAAAAAATTAAAAAGTATATTAAGGCAATGAAATAACACTATCCCCTGCCATTTATAGTGGCAGGGGATAGTGTTATTTCGTAATTTTATACACATTATTTGAAAACCCTCAGAACGGCAAAAATATGAATTTCTTCTAAAAGATAAAAAATCCTTTTATAGTAAATTTTTATAAAGAAGTAATAAACATCTATTTACAAGAGACTTAAAAATATGAGCTCCCCTTAAAACGGAATATTTCTGAGTCAAAGTGGATATACCGTTTTGCTGCTGTTTAGTTTTAAATTTACTATATTCGATCCTCGTAAAGTTTAGTGCTTCAAAATATGCAGTAATAAAGAATTATTTATACTTCTCAAAAAGCGCTTCTATCTCTTCATAACTTTTCATCTGATTTATGGCATTTCTTAAAGTAGAAGCCTCGGGCATATTTTTCACGTAATAGCCTAAATGCTTTCTCATTTCCCGTATACCGATGTGTTCTCCCTTATGCTCTATGGTCATTCTCGTATGAAAAAGGGCCATTTCTATCTTTTCATTGATGCTTGGCTTTGGAAGCTCTTCTCCCGTTTCAAGATAATGATTGATTTCTTTGAATATCCATGGATTTCCCTGGGCAGCCCTTCCTACCATAACGGCGTCGCAGCCTGTGAAGGAAAGCATTTCCTTCGCAGTTTTCCCGTCTGCAATATCACCGTTTCCTATGACAGGGATTTTCACCGCTTCTTTTACTTTTCTTATAATCTCCCAGTCGGCAGAGCCGCTGTAGAACTGCTCTCTTGTTCTGCCGTGGACAGCTATGGCAGAAGCGCCGTTTTCTTCGATTATTTTTGCTATTTCAACAGCATTTACACTGTTGTCGTCAAAGCCTTTTCTTATTTTTACAGTTACAGGCTTTGAGGAAGCCTTAGAAACACTTTTTACTATTTTGGCTATCTGATCAGGCTCTTGCATCAATGCAGAACCTTCGTTATTCTTTACGATTTTATTTGCAGGGCAGCCCATATTAATATCGATAACGGAAAGAGGAAATGCCGAAAGCTTTTCCGCCATTTTCCCCATAATTTCCTCGTCTCTTCCAAAAAGCTGAACCCCTGTATTTTTTTCAAAAGGGTGGGTATCCAGAAGAATTTCCGTATTTTTATTATTATAATTAAGCCCCTTGGCGCTTATCATTTCGCTATAGGTAAGGCCTGCCCCAAGCATAGCGCAAAGCCCTCTGAAGGACCTGTCAGTGATGCCTGCCATAGGCGCAAGAAATACCTTTCCTTCTACAGTCATATTTCCTATTTTTATACTCACTTAAATACGCTCTTTTCTGATAAAAACCTTATGCCAAAGTTCAAGGGAGGCTATGAACGCTTCTTTGTCTCTGATGAGCTTATCCACATCAAGCTTTGCCCCTATTTCGTCAAAATTATAGTCTGTTTCCATGGCTCTGGTTTCAAAATATATTTTGCCTTCGTCGCTGAAATTAATTGTAAATACACAGTGGAGCTTTTGAGCGAAAAAAACGCATAGCTCATGTATTTCATCAAGCACCTGAGTAGGAAGCTTGTTATATTCGGGATTTAAAAAATATTTTTTGCTGTAAACGGAAGCTCCGCCTATAACATTTTTACTTTTTTCCATGAAACACCTCAAATCTAAAACTAAGTAAACTTAGAAATGATATAAGAACTTACTTGTAAATCATTTTTAAGTGAGCGCCATCTCATAATGAATAAAGAAGTTTCTATCTTTATTCATTATGACCTTATAGATATCCGTAAAGCCCTCTTACAGATACTTCTCCTGCTGAAACGGAATATCTTTCTCCGCTTTTATCTTTTATAACAAGTTCTCCCGTATTCGTGACGGCTTCACAAAAGCCTGTTCTTTCAGTATTGCCGTCCACAAGCCGTACTTCCTTTCCGATATTAAGGCAAAGGTCTTCGTATTCTTCTATAAAAGGGGAAAAGCCGTCTTTTATATATCTGGGATAATAAATATTCATTTCCTCAATTACTTTTATGATGATTTCTTCTCTGGAAAAATGCCTTCTCATTTCGGAAAATAAGGAGCCGGCCTTCTTTTCAAGCTCTCCCTTGAAATTATTTGAATTTACGTTTATCCCGATACCTAAAATGCAGTAGCCAAGCTTATTGGCCTGTATACTGGTTTCCGCTAGGATTCCGCATATTTTTTTATTGTTCAGTACAATATCGTTAGGCCATTTTATATAAGCCGGCTCTCCTGATGCTTCTTTTATGGCTTTGCTTACGGCAAGGCCGCCGATTAAAGTAAGCCGCTGAGCCGTTAATATATCCGTATCAGGCTTTAAAATAATGCTCATGGCAATATCCGTATTGATTCCTGCTTCCCAGCTTCTGCCAAGCCTTCCCTTTCCCTTTGTCTGGGTATTTGAAAGGACAATTGTGCCCTCCGCTTCTGAATAAGCGATTTTCTTGGCATAATCGTTGGTAGAGCCCACTTCGTCAAGAATTATAATGCGGTTTCCTATGCTGCTGCTTTTTAGCCTATGAAACTCTTCCGGATTTAAAGACCTGATATAATTTATCATAAGTATTCCTCCAAAAGCTCAAAAAGTTTCGGCTTTACTTGAAACTGCTCTGCGGCGCTTAAATACTCTGAAAGCTTTTCTTCTTTCTTTATTCCTTTGGTTTTTACGGCCTTTATCATAATGTTTTTAGGCGTATGCGCGCTTTCTATAAACTCCATGATATTTACCTTATAACCCATGGCTTCAAGAAGAGCGCCCCTTAATCCGTCTGTAAGAATCGCAGAAAACCGTTCCTTCAATATGCCGTGCTTTAAAACAACGTTTAAACTTTCATTTGACACTTGATTAAAAAGCTCATGCTGGCAGCAGGGAACGGAAAGAATCACCTCTATTCCGCTTTTAACGCCATAGGCAAGGGCATAGTCCGTAGCCGTATCACAGGCATGAAGGGTAATCAGCATATGGGCTTTTTTAGGGGATTCATAGTCCATGATGTCTCCCCATATAAATTTAAGGCCGCTATAGCCGCATTTTTGGGCAAGGCCGTTGCAGAACTCTATAACGTCCTTTTTCAAATCAAGGCCTGTTATCTTTACATTTTTTTCACAAACCACGTTAAGATAATAATAAAGGGCAAAGGTAAGATAGGATTTTCCGCAGCCGAAATCCAGGATTTCAGCGCCTTCCGGTATTTTGTCGGCGGTGTCTTTTATAATTTCCAAAAATTTATTCAGCTGGCGGAACTTTTTCTGCTTATCTTTTAGGATATAGCCTTCCTTATTCATGATGCCAAGCTCAATCAGCATAGGAAGGGGCCGGCCTTCCTGCATAATATAGTTTTTTTCTTTATTGTGGCTTTGAACTTCATAAGACTTCCCCTTTAAGTCAAGGGGAAGTCTTTTAAAATTGTATTTTTTGTTCATAATAAGCTTAAAGCCTTCCTTTTGGGTATAAATATCCCACTGCTTATACCCCTCGGAAAGAATAAGCTTTATCTCTTCCATTGCTTCATCTTTTGAAAAGGTATTCACATGAGTGACTTTATTTTCAAAGTATCTTGAAAACTGCAATGCCCTTTCGCCTTTTATTTCTATGGCGGAAATATTGATTTTAAAATAAACATTGCTTTTTTTAAAGGGTGAAGATATGGAGGCTTTTAAAATTTCATCACTATAGGCCTTTTCAATTATAGAAATTATATTATCCATTAAACTATTCTCGCTTCATTGGGTTTAATTACATATTTCCAGAAGAAGAAAATCATTCCTGCTTCTATGGGAATCAGTAAAAGATTTTTTGTAACTCTTCCCGGAAGAAGAGCGATATACCCCTTATTAAGAATGATGGAAAGCCAGAAGGTTCCCATTACGATATTTACAAACACATTATTGATTACAACAGGGATAAGCGCACTTATGAAGCTGGGCGCCCTCCTGTAAGTAAAAAGGCCGTAAAGAGCCCCTGATAAAAATGCACTTAAAGTAAATCCGGGAAAAAATGGCCCCGTAGGAAAAAGGGTGGCTCCTATAATATCGCCTATGGCGGCAGCAATGCCTCCGGCTAAAGGCCCCAGAAGTATTGAACACATGGCTACAGGCAAAAAGCTAAAACCGATTCTTAAAAGCGGAGTGTTTATAGAAAGCATTCTTGCAAAAACAACCTGAAGAGCTATAAAAAGTGCTGCTAATACCATTTTCTTTGTTTTTGAGCTGCTGTTATTCATACTATAACCTCCTACACTAAATTAAAATAGTCCCTGATTTCTCCTATGTAGTAGAGAGAACCGAAGGCACATATAATTTTATTCTTGTCCACTTCCGCGGTTACGTAGTCAAGGGCTCCCTTAACCGTATCAAAGGAAATGACATTGTCATGGAACTTTTCAAGATAAGCTTTAAGATCATTTGCCTTTATTGCCCTGTAATAATCAGGGGCAACGGCAATAAACTTTTCCGCAATAGGAAAAAACGGTGAAAGCATATGTTCAAAATCCTTATCTGAAAGTATCCCCACTATGAATACAAACTTAGTATCCGGAAAATATTTTTTAAGGTTTTCCGCCAGATTATTCGCCCCTTGGACATTATGGGCGCCGTCTATTATAATTTCGGGATTTCTGAATACGATTTCAAACCTTCCGGGCCATTTGGTATTAAAAAGGCCGTTTCTTAAATTTTCATCAGTAATGTGAAAGCCCTTTTCCTTTAAAACCTCAATAGCCTTTACGGCAAGAGAGGCATTATATATCTGATGCTCCCCCAGAAGGCTTATCTGAAGGCCCTTATGCTCTTCAAAGTCAAAGGCCTGAGAAGTAGTATCGGAGCTTATGATATTAACATTTTCACTTAAAACCTTATAAAGCTTTGCATTTTTAATCTGGCATTCTTTAAGGAAAACTTCCATTACCTCATCAGACTGAGGATAAATTACAACGCTTCCGTTTTCTTTGATTATGCCGGCCTTTTTTTCTGCTATTTCAGTAATGGTGTTTCCTAAATACTGCTGATGGTCAAAGGCTATGGTCGTTATTACGCTTACAACAGAATCGTCTATTATGTTTGTAGAGTCAATAATTCCTCCAAGGCCTGTTTCAAGAACAACGATGTCACAATTATTTTCTGCATAGTGCATAAAGCCCATGGCCGTAATGATTTCAAATTCCGTAGGGTGGGAGCTTCCTTCGGAAACCATTACACCAATCATGTCTTTTATTTTAACGATATATTTTGCAATATCTTCTCCCGATATTTCCTCTTTATTTATGCGTATCCGCTCGTTAAACCGCTGGATAAACGGAGATATGAAAATGCCTGTTTTATATCCTGCTTCCATTAAAACTGTGCTTATATAGGCGGTTGTAGAGCCCTTTCCGTTGGTTCCGGCAATATGAACGTATTTTAATCCCTTCTGGGGATTCCCTAAAAGCTCCAGAAGTCTTTTTATCCTTTCAAGACCCATTTTGCTTCCAAACTTATAGGTATCTGTTATATACCCCATAGCCTCTTCGTAATTCATGTACTTTTCTCCTCAGTCAGTATTATACTTAATAAGTTTTACAGCAGCCTGCTTTAATAATGCAATATCAAGTTGCCGGCTTTTTCCGCAAATTACTGTAAGTACGTTTTATTATGAATTGCATCTATAGCAAAACAATGAATTAGCATAACAAAAATCGTATATTCTAAATGGCTTAAAATAGCGATTCTATATTTTAAGCCGTTTATAAAAAATAGGTTTTTGTTCCTACCTTAATCTTGTTTTGCTGTAATTTTAACAGCCACAGGTTCTGTACAGTCTCCAGATGCCGAAGGAACCGTAATCTTATAGCCTGCCGTCTGATTTTCCATATTTCCCAAAATGATATAGTCGTATTGATTTAATACTTCCGTATAGTCTTTATTTTCCGACTTTATTTTTATTTCCACATTATCTGTAAGAATAAAAAAGCTTAAATGGTCCTTTCCTGCATATTCGCCTTCAAAGCCGCTTTTTACAGGTTCAAGGCCCCCTGTAAGGCCTTCTCTAAGCATAAGGTTTAAATCACGGCATTTTCCGTAGCTTTCCGTATGCCATTCTCCTTTAAAATAATCAATACCGTATTTTTCAAGCGCCACAGTTCTCTGGCCCTCATGGGAAAGCTGCATTTCGCCGTCTATAAGCATAATATACCTGTCGAAGCCTGAAAGCCTTGTAAAATCGCTGCGGGAAAGCTCTACAATTGCTGTTGAGACCCTGAAATCAAAATCCCTATCCTGATAATGGCTTTCCTCAGGAGAAATAAAAAGCTCGTAAGTGCTTCCGCCCTTCCATTTAGCCTCTGCTACGTCGCCCTTTCTTATAACCTTATAACTGAACATTTTGTAAGCCGCCTCCGTTCTTTCTGATGGCCTAAAAAGCAAAGTGTTTAACAATACGGAAATTATGATTCCGATTATGGTATCTATGGTACGGTTTATAGAGTAATAGAGGGGGCTTGCCGCTTTTGAAGCATCGGTTAATATAATAATAAAAACAATACAGGATATTACAATGCTTTGTTTTATATTTAATATATTGGCAATATATATCAAAAATGTAAGCCCTAAAAAACAGCATGCCAAATAAGATACATAAGAGTATTCTAAAAGGCCAGAAACAATAATTGCGCTTGCAAAAATTCCGCCTAAAAGCGTTCCCTTTACCCTGTTCTTTCCTGCTGTAATAGACTTTTCCACACTGTCCTGCATGCATATAATGGCAGCCGTTGCCGCAAGGACTGCTCCGTCCCTTCCCATAAGGCTGTAAACAAAAAGGCATATGGTTGCAGCTATAGCCGTTTTCAATGTCCGATAGCCCGGGAGCGTAATGTTTTTAAAATTATACATTGATACCCTCTTTATCACATACTTTTATACTTTCTTTTTCAGCAATAGTATACTACTATAATTACCCTGTGGCAATTATAATATAGCTAACAAACCTGAAAACTTCTTTGTTAGTTACAAGAAGAAACTCACTTGAAAAATGATTTGCAATCCTCTGCTTGTATCATTTTTAAGTTTGTTTAGTATAAATAAACCTTAATAGCAGGCAAAAACTTACAAAGCTTTTTCTTCTTTTGTTTTATAGCCAATTTGCTTTTACTCTCAAATGAATATTGGACTTTAGATGGCTTAAAACAAGAAAAACAAATTGATACTGCTACTATTTCGTATTTATAGTAAATTTCTTATAAAGAAGTATAGTAGCCCTTATAAAATTAGTAAAAAGGCCGGCAACCGTATTTTAAAGGATACTGGTCGCCGGCCTTAAGTTCATACTAATGAATATGGATTAGTATATAAAACTATAAGGAGCTTTTTACCCGCTCGTAAATACTATCGGCTAAGGGAAGAGCCTCCGCCAAAAGAGCCTCGCCCTTTTCTTTATAATCGTTCACAAAGGCCTCGTCTTTTATGCCGCCTATATTGATTAAAACATTGAGCCATGCCGCCTGAATGGATGCCTTTAAATTAAGGGCGGCAACCCCTAAATCGCTTGATGCGCTTTTATTGGATTTGCCTACGATAGAATCTGTAACCTGGAGCGCCTCTGCACAAAACTCCATGATCTCATAAGGAACAACAGTACAGGCCTTTAAAGCCTCCTGCATAGCGTCTCTTCTTAATGCCTTTTCCTCGTCTGTGGTTCTCGGCATTTCAAAAACAGCGGACATCTGAGCAAAAATCTCAGTGTCTCTATTGATAGCGTCCAAAAACTTTATTCTAAGGTCTGTAGCTTTTTCATCGGCGGAATGAATAAGGTCTTCAAATTCCATATATTTTTCTTTTCCCTTTGATAAAGCAGCAACCATATTTGTAAGGGCGATACCCAAAGCTCCGTCAAGAGCGGCAACAGAACCGCCGCCAGGAGCGGGTGCGTCGGAAGCAAGTATTTCTGAAAATTTAACTAAATCGTTTTCTGTTAATCTCATTTTATCCTCCCAAACAGGCCTGATTCGCGTTTTCAGGCATTCTAAATATTGTTTTTAGAAAAGTCCTGATATAACGCCGTCATCATCAACATCAATCTTTTCTGCCGAAGGAACCTTTGGAAGGCCGGGCATAGTCATAATTTCTCCGGAGATGGCAACAATGAAGCCTGCGCCGGCAGATAAGCGAACCTGACGGATTGTAATTTCAAAATTTTCAGGAGCGCATAAAAGCTTCGCGTTATCGGAGAAGGAATACTGGGTTTTTGCAATACAAATAGGAAGATTGCCGTAGCCCAATTCTTCTATTTCTTTTATGGTCTTACTTGCAGGCGCAGTGTAAACTACATCCTTAGCGCCGTAAACTTTATTTGCAATTGCCTTTATTTTATCCTTTACAGAAAGCTCTGTATCGTATACGAAACTGAAGTTGCTTTCTTTTTCGGAAGCTTGAAGTATTTTTTCAGCAAGCTCAATACCGCCTTCGGAGCCTTTGGAGAATACCTCTGAAAGGGCTACTTCTGCGCCGTATGCCTTGCATTTATCTATAACAAACTGAAGTTCTTTTTCTGTATCTGTCGGGAAACGGTTCACTGCAACAACAGCAGGAAGGCCGTAAACCTTTGTAACGTTTTCAATGTGTCTTCTGAGGTTTTCAAAGCCTTTTTCTAAAACGTCAAGGTCTTCAACGCCCCAGTTTTCTTTTGTTGCGCCGCCGTGATGCTTAAGAGCCCTTACAGTTGCAACAATAACTACTGCAGAAGGTCTGATACCTGCTTTACGGCATTTAATATCTATAAATTTCTCTGCTCCAAGGTCGGCACCGAAACCTGCTTCTGTTACAACATAATCAGAAAGCTTCATAGCAAGTCTTGTAGCAACTACAGAGTTACAGCCGTGGGCAATGTTAGCGAAAGGACCGCCGTGGATAAATGCAGGCGTATGCTCAAGGGTCTGAACAAGGTTCGGATCAAAGGCATCTTTCAAAAGAGCAGCAAGAGCGCCGTGAGCGTTTAACTCGCCTGCCGTAACTGCCTTATTATCATAAGTGTAGGCAACCACCATTTTTGAAAGCTTGTCTTTCAAATCCTGAAGGCTTGTTGAAAGGCAGAATACAGCCATAATTTCAGAAGCAACGGTTATATCGAAGCCGTCTTCTCTCGGAACGCCGTTTGTTTTTCCGCTTAATCCGTCAACGATGAAACGAAGCTGACGGTCATTCATATCAATAGCCCTTTTCCATGCGATACGTCTTGGGTCTATATTAAGAGCGTTACCCTGATAAATATGATTATCAAGCATTGCAGCAAGAAGATTATTGGCAGCGCCTATGGCATGAAGGTCCCCTGTGAAATGAAGGTTAATATCCTCCATGGGAATAACCTGAGCATATCCGCCGCCGGCAGCTCCGCCTTTAACGCCGAATACAGGGCCTAAAGACGGCTCTCTTAAGCAAATAACTGTTCTTTTGCCTATTTTTTTAAGCGCATCGCCAAGACCTACGGTTGTGGTTGTTTTTCCTTCCCCTGCCGGAGTAGGGCTTATGGCCGTAACAAGGATTACCTTGGCATCGGGCCTGTCCTCATATTTTTTCAAAAGCCTGTGGTCAACCTTAGCTTTATACTTTCCGTAGTGGAAAAGGTTGTCGTCGGAAAGCCCCACACTTTCTGCTACCTTTTCAATTCTTAAAGGTTCCGATTCCTGAGCAATTTGAATATCTGTTTTCATAAATGAAAACCCCCTTCTTTATTATATAACTAAGCCTTTTTTTATAACGGTGTCCACGAGATTACTGCCATATCTGTAAAAAATATAGTTTAAGTCGGGAGCGTCCCATATTATAATATCGGCTTGTTTGCCTAATTCAATACTGCCTACTGAGCCTGCCCTGTCAATAGCCGATGCCGCATTCAAGGTTACGGCGCAGAGAGCCTCTTCGGGCGTAAGTTTGTACCTTAAGCATGCTAAATTCATAGCAAGCTGTAAATTAAGATTCGGGCTTGAACCCGGGTTAAAATCGCTGGCACAGGCAACAGCCATGCCTTCATCAATCATATGCCTTGCTCTTGCAAAGGGCTTATCCAGATAAAAGCTTGTAGCCGGAAGCAAAACGCCTATGGTTCCGCTTTTTGACATCAGCCTGATGCCTTCGTCGGTTGCAGCTATTAAATGTTCGGCAGACGCAGCCCCCAACCGGCCCGCAAGCTCACCGCCGCCGATAGGGTCTATTTCATCGGCATGTATTTTGAGCTTAAGGCCGTACTCTTTGGCCTTCAAAAGCATTTTCTCGGAGAGTCCAGGATCGAACACTCCTGTTTCACAAAAAACATCACAATATTCTGCAAGCTTTTCCCCCGCAACCACCGGAAGAACTTCATTGCATAAATAATCAACAAATTCTTCGCCTCTGCCTTTATATTCGGGGCTAACTGCATGGGCCCCCATAAAGGTAGAAACAAAATCTATAGGAAGCTCCTCTTGAAGCTTTTGAACTACTTTCAGCTGCTTAAGCTCTGTTTCAAGCTCAAGGCCATAGCCGCTTTTTGCTTCTATGGTTGTTGTGCCGTAGCGAAGCATTGTAAGAGAAAGCTTTTTTGCTTTTTCGTATAATTCGTCAAAGGTAGCCTTTCTGGTGGCTTCCACTGTAGATAAGATGCCCCCGCCTGCCTTTAATATATCAAGATAAGGAACACCTTTCAGCTTAAGTTCCATTTCATGCTGTCTCCACCCGCCGAAAACAAGATGGGTATGGCAGTCTACAAGGCCGGGGGTAACAAGAGAGCCTTTTGCGTCAATAACTTCCTTAGCTGCCGGCGCTTCCTCAATATCCCCTATATAAGATATTTTACCAAAAGTAATACCAATTGCAACATTTTTTTTAATTCCTATATCTCCTTGCTCTTTGCCCCTTTTCGGGCCGTTTCCTTCAGGAGTTGCAAGGATACCTATGTTTTTTATCAAAAGGTCCGTCATTTGATTCTCCCTTCAATCAATAGGCTATCTAAAGCAAATGAAAAATATTAAGTTATTTTGGATATTTATACCGAACATTGAATAAAATTCAGATTGCATTTCTATTTTTAGCAAAAAAAGATTTAAGGCAGGATAAAAGCCTATTTTTCATAAACGCCTTAAACTATAGAATCGCTATTTTAAGCCATTCAAAATATACGGTTTTTATCATACTAATTCATTGTTTTGCTGTAAACCATCAAGGTAATATGCTGTTTAGACTGTATTTGAATATTTAAAGAAAAACGTGTTTATATTAGAATGTCAAGAATACTGCTTTGTATCAAATTTTTTTATAAGTTTATATCATACTGAGCCTTAACCATTATATACAAATATGCAGAAAAAGTAAATTCTTAAAATTATTTAAGGCTATCGTAAATTTCTCATAAAGAAGGAATAAAAGCCTATTCACTAAAAACTCAAAAATGGATTTCCGCAGAAAACGGTACATATTTGCGTCTAGGTGAATATAGAACTCTGTTACTGTTTAATTTTAAATTTACTATAATTGTCTTGTATAAAGAAATTATCTTTTCAGATATACCATAGGGACTTTTAATAAAAGCCCCCATGGTAGTTAAAATATTATTTAAATGCCTCGTCAACCGTTTTATTGATTAATTCGTCTTCCGGAATGAAAGGAAGCGTAATATGGCCTTCGCCCTTATATTTTTCATTGTATAAAAGAGCTGTGGAAACGGAGTTTTCATTTCTTGCCCAGCTTCTTCTTGCGATACCGCCCATAACGTCCCACATTAAAGAAGACTTAATGATATCGTCTACTCTCTTGGAGCCGTCAAGGACGAGGCCGAATCCGCCGTTTATGGATTTTCCGATGCCTACGCCGCCGCCGTTATGAAGGGCAATTAAACTCATGCCTCTTGCGGCATTTCCCGCAAAGCAGTGGGTCGCCATGTCGGCCATAATATTGCTTCCGTCTTTAATATTTGAGGTTTCTCTGAAAGGAGAATCTGTTCCGCTTACGTCGTGATGGTCCCTTCCCAGCATAACCGGGCCTATTTCTCCTTTTCTTACCATTTCATTAAATTTAAGGGCTATTTTTACTCTGCCCTCTGCGTCCTGATATAATATTCTTGCCTGAGAGCCTACTACAAGCTTATTTTTCTTTGCGTCTTTAACCCAGATATAATTATCCCTGTCCTGACCTCTTCTGTTGGGGTCAATGCATTCGGCAGCGGCAAAGTCGGTTTTATCAAGGTCTTCAGGGTCATTGGAAAGGCATACCCATCTAAAGGGGCCATAGCCATAGTCAAAAAGCTCAGGGCCTAAAATATCTTCCACATAAGAAGGGAATATGAAGCCGTCTTTTTCATCTACGCCGTTTTTGGAAATTTCCTTTGCGCCGGCATCGTAAACGGCTTTCAGGAAGGAGTTTCCGTAGTCGAAAAAGTAGGAGCCTCTTTCGTGAAGTATCTTTATAAGATTAATATGCTTAATCAAAGTTTCATTTACAAGTTTTGTAAACTTCTCCCTGTCTTTGGCAAGAAGCTCTGTTCTTTCTTCAAAGGTGATTCCTTGAGGGCAGTAACCGCCGTCATAAGTATTGTGGCAGGAAGTCTGGTCGCTTATAAGGTCGAGATGAATATGATGATCTACAGCATATTGAAGAAGGTCTACGATATTTCCGTGGTAAGCGATGGATATGGGTTCTTTTTTAGCTTTATATTCATCGGCAGTCTTAAATACCTCCGGAAGGTCCTTGCATACGATGGATACCCAGCCCTGCGAATGGCGGGTTTCTATTCTCGAATAGTCAACTTCTGCAATAATGCCTATGGCTCCTGCGATTTCCGCAGCTTTCGGCTGAGCGCCGCTCATACCGCCAAGGCCGCTTGACACGAATATTTTACCCTTTAAATCCTCGTCATGGCCAAGGCCTAAAACAAGCCTTCCCGCATTTAAAAGGGTATTGAAAGTACCGTGAACAATGCCCTGAGGGCCTATATACATCCAGCCGCCGGCTGTCATCTGGCCGTAGTTTGCTACACCCATCTGCTCGGCAATTTCCCAGTCCTTAATATTATCGAACATACCCACCATAAGGGAGTTTGTTATGATGACTCTCGGCGCTTCAGGCCTTGAAGGGAAAAGCCCCATAGGGTGGCCTGACGCAATCACAAGGGTCTGGTCTCTTGTAAGCACCTCAAGATATTGCACAATAAGCCTGTACTGAAGCCAATTCTGGCACACCTGACCTGTTTCTCCGTAGGTTACAAGCTCATAGGGATAAAGAGCAACCTCAAAATCAAGGTTATTGTCTATCATCAGCTGAAAGGCCTTGCCTTCTATGCAGCTGCCTTTATATTCATCTATGGGCTTTGCATATAATCTGCCTTCCGGACGGTAGCGGTAGGCATAAATACGGCCGTAGGTTTTTAATTCTTCCATAAATTCGGGAGCAAGCTTTTCGTGAAGTTCCTCGGGAACATACCTTAAAGCATTTTTAAGGGCAGTTTTAGTCTGCTCCTTGGTAAGCCTGAATCCTCTGTCGGGGGCCCTTCTTATGCCCTTTACAAATTCAGGATATTCGGGAAGCTCAGTTGAAAGCTTGATTTCCATAGCCTTACTGATATCAATATTATTTACCAAAAAAATCCCACCTTTATATTATCATTAATATTAAAGCATATTCTTTACCCTCTTATGTAAAAACCTCGTATGATTATTTAATATTAAGGAATCTGTTTCCTAATATACGCTTTTGCCTTCCGAATCAACCGCAACGATTACGGGAAGCTTTTCTACATAAAGCTTTCTTATGGCCTCTGTTCCCAAATCTTCAAATGCGATGATTTCAACGGATTTTACACATTTGCTCATAAGGGCGGCTGCACCGCCGATAGCCGCAAAATAGATGCCGGTATGGTCTTTGATGGCTTTTATTACCTTATCGTCTCTAAAGCCTTTTCCAATCATTACTTTAAGGCCTTTTTCTATAAGCCTTGGAGAATACGCATCCATTCTTCCGCTGGTGGTAGGGCCTACAGAGCCTATAACGTAGCCCGGCTTATTGGGGCAGGGGCCTGCGTAATAAATTACCTGACCTGAAAATTCAAAGGGCATTTCTTCCCCTTTGTCAAGCATTTCGCACATTCTCTTATGGGCGGCGTCTCTTCCCGTATAGATATAGCCTGTAATATAGGCCATGTCGCCAGCCTTTAAGGGCTTTATCATCTCATCTGTAAAAGGTGTGTTTAATATAATTTCGCTATTCATGTGATCTCCCCCCTATAATACTGCTTCTGCATGTCTTGTTACGTGGCAGCCCATATTCACGGCTACCGGAAGACCTGCAATATGGGTAGGATAAGCTTCGATATTAACGCCAAGCGCCGTATTGATTCCGCCGAAGCCGCCGGGGCCGATGTCAAGCTTATTGATTTCTTCAAGAAGCTCTTCTTCAACAGAAGCCCAGAATTCATCAGGGTTCTTAGAATCTACGGTTCTTAAAAGAGCCATTTTGCTCATTAAGGCCGCTTTTTCCATAGTTCCCCCTACACCAACCCCTACAATAACAGGCGGGCAGGCATTAGGCCCTGCTATTTTAACGGTTTCAATAATAAATTTCTTAACGGCTTCAAGGCCCTGAGAAGGCTTTAACATTACAAGCCTGCTCATGTTTTCACTGCCGAAGCCCTTGGGGGATACGGTTAATTTAACCTTGTCCCCGGGAACGATAAAGGTATGAATTACCGCAGGGGTATTGTCTTTTGTGTTAACCCTGTTAATAGGGTCTTTCACGACGGATTTTCTAAGATAGCCTTCTTCATAACCCTTGGCTACTCCCTCGTTGATGGCGTCGTAAAGATTCCCCCCTGTAAAATGAACATCTTGGCCTACTTCTACGAAAACTACAGCCATTCCCGTATCCTGGCATATGGCGATGCCTTCTGTTTCAGCTATTTCCGCATTATCTATTAAAATCCCCAATATATCCTTTGCTATGGGCTTTGTTTCTTCCTTAACGCCTTTTTTGAAGCAGGAAAGAATATCCTTGGATATATAATAATTTGCGTCAATACAAAGCTTTGCAATGGTCTCCTTAACCTGACTTACGTCTATTTCCCGCATTAAAACTGCTCCCTCCTGATTTTGTTTAAATCTGCCATTTCTCTTTTTTCGTCCCCCACTAAACCTACAAGGGCATACATTTTAATTTTGTCATCATAGAATATTTCTTTGACAAGACTGAAGTTTTCTATTTCCGACGTATTCTTTATGTGTATCCTTGGCCCTGTGCAGGGTATAACTTCAAGATCACCAATCCGTATGCTGTTTTCATCGTTATAGCTTACGGAAAGATTTTGGCCGATAAGCTCTGAAACCTTTTTTTCAAGCTCCCCTATGTCTATATTGGGCTTTTCCGTAAAATTAAGCACGAAGCCGCCTCTTACGTCGCTGTTCAGCACATTAAAGGGTATCCTATATATTTTTTTAAGGACTAAAGTCGTAAGGTCTTCCGCCGTATGGGCCATTTTTCTCCTTTTAAGAGAGTTAAAAACGATATCATATATATCCTGAGGCATAGGGCCGAATATGGTGGGCCTCGTAACGATGATTTCCTCTCCCACCCCTATAATAAGGCTTGCATTCACCCCAAGATAAGGATAGAGAAGGTCAAAATGCTCCACGATGACCCTTCTGCCTTTTTTCAAAGCGCCCCTGACAAAGTCTACAACCTCAAACATCTGGGTAAAGGCCATCTGAAAGCGCATATCCAAATGATACGTTGAAGAATCATATTGATTGTCAAGAGTATTTCGTACCTGCATTATTTTTCTTGCGTCCAGGCCGTCGTCGTTATTGGATAATTCAACGCCGGGGAACATTCCCTTTATAATGGAGCTTTTGCCGCTTCCTGCATCGCCTACGATACCGATAAGCTTATCGCTGAAGTCAAGATGGATTTGCGCAAGCTGTGTCCCCAGATTTAAAAGGCGTTCTCTTCCCCTTGGCGCAAAATATACAGAGTATAAATGGGCACGCTGGCCAATATTCACACATTCACCCCCCTATTGCCTATGATAAAAAAATAAATTCATTTACTGTAATATTCATAAAAACACTTTTGCATGCTTCGGAAAATTAAAATTCCCCATACTTTCATATGGCAGTTTCTTATTAATGCCATGATTCTAATAATCTCTGCACTTATACTTATTAAACTTAAAACTGTCTTTTTGATTTTAAGTTCAATAAGTTTTTCTTTAGCAATGTGATAAATAAACTTGAACTCTTTTCAAGTTTATTTACTATATCCAGTATATCATAAATCGGTATTGCTATATAGTACCTTTCTGCTGAAAGATGATGAAAAGCATAGGCCATGGGCCTGAAATAATCAAATATTAATTTTCAAAAGTTTCAAGAAGAAAATATTAATTATCGTAAGTTCTATTCATGTCAAAGCTATAAGCCCATAGGTCCTGTATTATGTTTTATAATGAACAATAACGGAGCCTCTTTATTCGCTACAAAGAGATTTAAATAGTAAATTTAGCGTTAAACAACAACAAGACTATATATTCCTATAGGCTTAAAAATGCACCGTTTCCAAAGGAAATCCTTATTTTTGAGTCTCTTAATGAATAGATTTTTATTACTGCTTTATGAGAAATTTACCATACATTATGTTTCAAGTGAGCCTAGTATAAAAGGACTATCTCTTTGAGACAGTCCTTTCTTTGGCTATAGTAAATTTATCATGAAGAAGTAGCAAAAGCCTATTCCCTTAAGGCTCAAAAACACGGATTTCCTTCGGAAACGGTACATTTTTGAGCCTTCAGGAATATACGGCTTTGCTACTGTTTATCTTTAAATTTACTATAAACAAACCTTATACTCCTTAGAACTCAAATTCAAAGTTCAAAAGGGGTGAATGCTGCTGGGCACCGTAAACATCAGATTCGCCCAAGGCTCCTGACGGAATGGGTCGCACGATGGTGATTTTAATGGCCTTTGCAGGGTCAAAGCCCATGATGCCTATAATGTCTTCTTTTTTAATGCCGTAAAGAGTACATATAACGTCTTCGTTTAATACATTGGCCTCAAGAACTTTTCTGAACATATCGTATTCTTTGAATATGATGTCGAAGGTCAATTCGTAGGGGCCTGAATTTTTACTTCTTATTACGTCTGCTATGTCAAAAAGTTTCATACAAGCTCACCTCTTTTGCAATCATATATTTTTACAGGGAAGTGTTCGCAGGGGTCTGCCACTTCCATAAGATGGTAAATATTAAATTCGTAAACCTCTCCTACGCTGAAATCGGAAGGGGAGAATGGGAAAGCAAGGTTTCCGGCAGTACTCTTTCTTCCTTCATAGCCATAGTGAAGCATTGTTGAACGGGCAAAGCTGCAGATGGTATTGCTTAACTGCTGGGTTTTTGCAACAGCTTCTATGATGATGCAAAGCTCATTCGGCGTATCCTGAGGCATATCTTTGAAAATGCCCATAACGCCGTTTTTACCGTAAAGCTTGAAGTCAAGGAAATATTCGTCCTCTTTCATATTGAAATTGGAGCTTACCTTATCTTTTACCTCTTTGATAATGGTATCTATGGCATCTATCATGATAGGGTCTTTGCAGGCCGCTATGGAAACTGTTCTATAGCCTGTAAGCTTTACGCCCTCAAGCTTAAGATAGTATTTTTCTGTAGGAACGAATTTGCTTCCCTTTACGGTAACAGTGTTTTCATTATACTGCTCAAAGGTAGTAGCGGATAAATCCAAAGCGCCTCCAGGACCGGGAAGATGAATCGGATTGGTTTTTTCATAAAGGGTATGGGCCGCAACAGAAAGGGTAGTGCACTTTCTTAAAGGACTTAAAGGCATCACCCTGAAATAGTCCTTTCCTAAAAAGCCCATCATACAGTCGCTTCCGCTTCCGGGAGTGGAAGCAATGGCTGCGCATTCCAATATTTTCCCGAGATGGATGGCAAGGCCTGCGTCATAGCCGTTTTTAACTGCAAGAGATGAAAATACCGCCGGGTCATAGGCTCTTCCTGCAAGAATTACCTGCGCCCCTTCTTCAAGAGCCTTTATAAAGGGCTCCTGCCCCATCTGGGCAACGATTCTTATGGCTTCATCAATATTTTCTTCCGTTAAAGGTCCGGCAGGCTTCAAAGGCTCAATCTTTCCTTCTTTAAGCTTATTTCTTACAAGATCTTTTG
Organism: Anaeropeptidivorans aminofermentans; assembly: GCF_940670685.1. Classification (GTDB taxonomy): domain Bacteria; phylum Bacillota; class Clostridia; order Lachnospirales; family UBA5962; genus Anaeropeptidivorans; species Anaeropeptidivorans aminofermentans. The sequence goes on from NZ_OW711693.1 coordinate 3,100,434, forward strand.
AAAGCTCGGAGCTGATAACAGCAAGCTTAAAATCAAGATTCAGCTCTTTGGCTATTTCTTTTACAATATCAACGTTCCACTCTAAATGGCTGTCGGCGCCTGAACCGCCGCAGGTTCCTATGATTACAGGGATTCCTCTTTCAAGAGCTTCCGGTATCATAAAGCTTAAATCCCTTTTTACTGCGTTCCTGTCGGTAAAGGATTTTCCCGAACCAAGATAATATGGGCCCGGGTCCGATGAACCGGCGTCGGCAGCGATAACATCAGGATTAAGCTTCAAAGCTTCTTTAAATGAGCTTTCAGGAAAACCATAGCCTAAAATAGCGGTGGTTGACAAAATTCTCATTTCTTCCATAACATCATTTCCTTTCGGTAATAGTAAAACAAAATAATTACAGTAACAAAAATCGTATGTTTTATACTTAGTGAACCTTCTTTTACAGTCAAACAAAGCTCTTTTCATCTTTGTTAACAGTGAATGGCTTAAATATAGCGTTTTTATATATTTAAGCCGTTTATAAAAAATAGAATTTTGTTACTGCCTGAATCTTGTTTTGCTTTAATATGGCAGATTTTCTTTCCTATTAAAAATATAAAAAACCTACTTTTATTTAATGATAAAACATCACAAATCTTAAGAACAGGGTAAGCAATAGTTCAATTATGCCCTGTATATTTAAAAAACATTTACAAATAATTTTAAAAATCAGAGCACCTATTATAAGGTCAGGCAGACAAAAATGCACCGAATGAAGATTTTTGCCTGCCTTACACTTTTATAAATTATCTTATGTTAAATAAATCCTAAAGAGCGTTCTTAAGGGCAAGGATTCTGTTCATTTCGTTATACATAATCATATATCCTTCGTCAACGCCCATGCCAGGCTTTGCAAGGCACATATCGGGGCTTGTAGCCATCGCTACGTTTGCACAGGCCTGTGCTGAAATATTTGTTTCGTTGCAGGTTCCGCCTAAATAAGCGCCCATGCCGTTTTTCTTGCAGTAAATAACGGCTTCGATGGAGTTGTTGATTCCGCCTAAGTCGGGCGTCTTTATCTGCGCCATATGGCCTGCTTTATTGTCTGTAAAGTAAACAACGTCTTCAAAAGTATTGCACCATTCATCGGCTACGATTTCAACATTGATGCCTCTTTCGTCTATTTTCTTTCTAAGGTCTCTAAGGGCTTCCATCTGGGCTGTTCTTTCGCCTACGTCAACAGGGCCTTCTATTCTTAAATGGAATGGCTTTGCGCATTCTTCAAGCTTTGCAAAAAGGTCCGTTATTTTATCTAAATCATTATCAAAAGCAATACCCATTGTTCCGTATACGTCTATATGCAAAACAGGGTTATAGCTTTCGTCTGTTCTTAATTTTAAGATTCTGTCTCTTAACCATTCTACATACGCTACTAATTTTTCTCCGGAGTTTCCTAATTTTTCAACACTGTTGAAAAGGCCGTGAGGAAGGCAGGCGCTGCCTTTTAAAATCATTTTATCGGCATTTGCATATCTGTCGTCCCCGGACTGGGAGAAAATTGTAACGATTTTATCGGATACTGTAAGGCCGTATTCATCGGCAACTACTTGAGCCATGGTCTTTCTGTTTTTCTTTGCGCAAGCGTCAAGAATCGCCTGGGTAATACCGTAGCGAATTGCGGTATGAAGCCTTTTGCCTTCGGAATCTTTAAAGTGGTCAAAGTGCTCGGCCATTTCTTTAAATGTTGTGATTTCTTTTCCAACAAGGTTCGGCTTAAGCTCTTTTTCAATAAAAGGAATGTAATCGCTTGCTAAAAACAAGGGGTCTCTTCCGCCTGTTCCGGAATACTGAACTGCTGCACAGTCGCCTAGGGCAACCTGACCGTCATCAAGAACAAACATGATGGAAATAGATTCTCCCGCCTGTCTAACTCTTGTAAAGCCGGGGGTAACAGGATCTCCGAAATAAGCGTTTCCGTCTAACACGGCGCCAGCCTTAATCGCCTTCTGGTCGTCAAAGAAAAAGCCCGTTCTGCCCGGTGAGCAAATTACATCTTTAATTTTCATGGTATTTATCCCCTTTTATTTTTATCATTTATACTTATTAAGTTTATTTTATTATTTATTGGGTCTGCCAACTAAAAAGCCTTTTCCTATGGAATAAACGTCGTCTATCACCATCTGGAAGGATACCTGACGGTTTTCGAATTTGCCTCTTTCTTCAAGCTTCTGCTGATGGTAATCGTGAATATCCTTTGTAAAAGGAAGATTTCCGCAGTCAAGGAATCTGATTGCACCTTCATTATCTCTTGCAGGAAGGGCTTTTCCCATATTATAACGGCTTGGTGAGAAAGGAACATCAAGAACGCCGGCTTCAAAGGCTCTTACAGTACCTGCGGCAATGTCTCCGTTTCCAAGCTCGATAGTTTTTTCCATAATGCATTCTACTTCTTTTTGAATGATTTCACATTCTGAATTCACTTCTCTTAAGTTTACAAGCTTCTGGTCTCTAAGCATGTTTACAACCTGCTTGGTAGCCTTAATACCGGCGGCATTGGCTTCCTTTGTAGGAACGCCCATGGCCTCATGAGGGCTTTTAACAATAACCTTTGTAGCTCCGCAAAGCGCAGCCGTAGCAGCACCCCAGGAGATAACGCCGAAAGCCTTTGACTCATCGGCAGGGAAACCGCCCATCCACTGATGGAAAACTGTCGTAATTACAACGTCATTAAAGCCGAATTTTCTAAGGTAAGATTCCGTTTGTTCCTTCAGCATCTTCATCGCTGCAATGTCTTGCACAAGGTTACCGCACTGTCCGTATCCTACGGTAATATGCTTACAGCCCTGAGCAGCAGCAAGAAGACTTTCTATAATGGCAACAGAGTTTGAAATACAGGCAGGCACTAAAGTTCCCGTAAGAGGGCCGTAAGGCTCCCTGTTTATGGTAACGCCGGCTTCTTCATAAAGGCCTATAACCCTGTCGCAGTACTGCCAGTCTGAAATGGTTTTTTCAAGGGTGTGCTCTTTGGCATAAGGGATATTATAGCTGATTCCGCCGCCTTCATAGGAGGTAAACCCGCCTGCCAGAGATATTTCTGTAAGAAGCCTTGCGTCTGGCGTACCGTGTCTTACCTGAACGGGGCTTTTCACACTTGAAGTAACCTCACGGCAAATCTGAACGCCGTAATTTACAGCCGGAAAACCATTCAGCATAGAGCGGTTCAGACGGATGGATTCATCTATTCCTGTCTGAGCCTCTTCATATCTGTTATGTCTTGTATAAGAGTCAATCGTTGATGGAAGAAGGTCTGCTTCTCCTTCCTCTTCAAGGTATTTCAAAAGCTCAATATGCTCTTTATATAAAGCAACGCCGGCTCTTGGCTGAACAAGGGTAATGCCTGCTTCAAGGGCCCTATTCAGTTTGTCGGCAAATCTTTTTTCTGTGGGTATGGACTTCTGATAAGCAACAGCTTCTTCGAAATTAAGGTCTTTTCCCGTTACCCATGAATTTTGTACCTCTTTTTGCATGGAGTAAAAATAATCGTCAGATAATTTTTCATTTTTTAACTCTATATCCATTGTATCCTCCTACCATATAGATACCGCCTGCAAAGCCATGCAGGAACTGTAAATATTAAACCTCTATAAATTCATTTTTCATAATCTTTATTGCCGTATCGGGATAAAGTCTTCCCACAAGGCCCATAGCCGCAAAAATACTCTTTTTATCAAGAAGGAATTTAGGGTTCTGGGGCTTTAAGATATCATAATTTGCCTGAGAGTAAATACTTCTTGAAAGAACCTTTCTTGGATTGGTGCTGTTTATAACGGAGCCGCCTGCGCCTATTACATAATTTACGGGGGTTAAATCCTTCCCCGACTGTATATAGGACTCTCCAAAGGGGGTATATATGGTTTCAATATATCCGCAGTGCCTGTTGGCGGAAATCTCTATGGCAAAGGCTGCAAGCTCTTCATCTATGAGCCTTTCCTCTGTGCCGGGCTCTGCAAGGATGCCCGGGTCCTTTTTACAGGCGGCTATCCAGTTTATAACCGCTTCTTTCGTAAGGCCTATATTTTCCGCTATAATTTCGGCATTGGCTTCTTCCACAAGGCTCGATATGGAATAACGCATTCCAATATCCCCTTCAACCGTACGCTTGGCAAAAGGCTCTTTAAAGCCTTTAAGCATTACATTGGGCTTCGTAGGCTCTCCCCCTGCCATGGAATAAACATCTGTCGTGGCGCCGCCAACATCATAGGCCATAAGGCTTCCAAGGCCTGTTTCATGCCTTGTGCCTCTCGCTAAAAGCTCCGCCGCCTCAAAAACTGCAAGAGGCGTGGGGATGATGTCTGCGTCAAGGCTTTTTTGTATTAAATTAAGGCCTTTCGCCTCTATTATATTCTTAATGAAAAGTTCTCTTATCTGCTCCTTGGCCGGTGCAATATTCAGCTTGTTAAATTCCGGCATAACGTTTTCCGTTATGATGGATCTTTTTCCGCCGGCTTCAAGGATATCCCATACGTCCTTTGAAACTGCTTTATTACCTGCTATGATAACAAAGAAATCGCCTTCTGTTTTCGCAAGTATTTTCGCATTATGGAGTATAACCTCTTTATTGCCGCCGTCTATTCCGCCGCAGAGAAGGATAATATCGGGTTTAAGGGCCACGATTTCTTCCTGCTCAAGAACACTAAGCTCAAAGCTGAAATTCCGAAGCACCTTTGCCCCTGCGCTGTTTGCCGCCATTTTAGCAGCCTTTGCAGTAAGCTCCGGCACAAGGCCTGAGGAAATCATTTTCAGCCCGCCTGCCGCTGAGGAAGAGGCTATTTTTTTGGAAAACTCTATTTTCCCGTTTTCCCTTTCCATTATTGCAAGAGCATTCTCAAGGCCGTGCCTTACATCTGTCTCTATTGTCGTAAAGGATTTGGCGGTGGCTATAATTTTTGCATTCTCTATATCCACAGCACTAATCTTCGTAAATGTAGAGCCAAAGTCTATCGTAAGGACTATATTCATTCTATCGCCTCCCTGAGATGAGTATATGCCTATCCTTTTTAAAGAAGGCTGTCGGCTTAAAGTATTCCGAAATCGGATTTGATGTCTCTGATGCTGTCCTCAGGGTTGCTTCCGGGAGGATATACCCTGTCAAAGCCCATTTCTTTAAAGGTCTTTTCAACTGTTGCAAAATCTTTCTTTCCAACAACAAGGTTTCCGCCTACGTAAAGCTTAATGTCTTTAAGGCCGGCCTCGTTGCATTTATCTCTTAAGCCGCGGCAGTCAAGCTCTCCGTGTCCGTAAAGAGAAGATACCAATATGGCTTTGGCATTTGATTCTATGGCTGCGGCAATATACTCGTCCTGGCTTACCATAACCCCAAGGTTTATAACCTTAAATCCGGCATTTGAAAAAGCATAATCCAGTATTTTAATCCCCACCGCATGGACATCTGCGCCTATTACTCCCATAACAAGAGTAATTTGCTTATCCTCCATTTTTACCACTCCTTAAAATTGTATAGTATGTTTGAGATTCTATCTTCAATATGAATAATAGAGCCCTTTTCTATCATGTAGTTAAATGTAATGATTCTTCCGCCATCAAAGACGAATTTGTTCAGTCTTTCATAAACCTCTCCCCTGAGGCTTAAAGCGTATATCGGAGGCATGATAATAACCTCTCTTTGGGATATAAACCTTTCAAAGCTTTCTAAATCCGCCCACTTTTCAAAGATACAGTCTTTTTCAGGAATCCTTCTTCCGTAGGAAACCATATTATTGTTCACAATATCTCGAAAGCGTCTGGTTTTTACTAAAAGCCCTGTGTTTTCAGGCATATTAATGAGATTTACTATGGTCTGCCTGTCCGGAGAAACTACGGCCTTCATAATCTTTTCCTCATGCCAGGGAAGCATTTTTACAAGGTCGTCATAATGACTTGTAGTGGTAAAGATAATATCAAAATTATCAAAAAGAGCCTTTGGATTGGTGAAGGATTCCATATCGGAAAGGAGAAAATCCATGCAGTTTAATTCAGACATAAAGGAAAGCTGCTTTTTAAATATTTCAAGAGCCTCCTGATTGCAGTCCACCGCGGCCACCATGACTTTTCTCTTGCTGAATTTCTTAAGGGCAGCCAAAGTCATAAACGCCTCAATTTCTCTTTTAGAATATCCTCTTTCCTCCATATGGTTCATAAAGCCCAGAATATATTCCTTCTCCTGGGCGCCTTCTCCATCGTCAGGCCTTTTAGATATGAAAGCACCGCTTCCCCATATGATTTTAACAAAACCTTCCTTCTCAAGCGCCTCATATGCCTTTTTTACAGTCCCTCTTGAAATATCAAGGTTTTCAGAAAGCTCTCTTTCCGCAGGAAGCTTAGAGCCGTATTTTATCTGACGGCCGTTTACCCCTTCGATAATCTCATCAACTATCTGCCTGTATATAGGCTTATGTGAATTTTTATCCACTGTTATGTTCATCAGGCACCTGCTTCTTATTATGCTACCAAATTCATAAAAAAATATTATATGTACCACCTAGAACCAATTTCACTTCATTTTTCTATGAATTTACATAATCTTACATTTTATTGTTTTCTCTCACTATAATTATATTTTATGCATTCCAATATGTCAACCACTTTAAAGAAACACTTTTATTTTTTACAACATTGGACTATACCACTTCTTTTTCATAAGGAGATTGATTTTTATGCCATAAAATTGTATTATATAAACAATACAGCTTTTATATAGAGAAAATAAAGGGATAATTATGTTAAAACCTATTATATTAACAGGTAAAACTCCATATAAAATTGAATATAGCTCTATGCTTTTAAAAAACGGCCTTCACGCCTATAGAAATCCCTATAAGCTTTTTTACGCCGACCCTTATGAATACAGCAGAAACAGCTTAAGCGATTCTTTAATCAATAGCCCTTCTTCCTTTAAGAAAACCAGGGTTTTAGAAGAATACCGATTTTTCTATTCCTTCAGCAAGGTAAATGTTCCCCAGGCAATGATAAGTTTTGCCTTTTAACGTATTAATGAATTTGGATTTGTTTCATAAATCCAGACCGGCTTAAATTTATAAAAATATAGATAAGTCATTGTTTTATAACTTTTTGTATTACAATAAGCATATAGTGATATACAGGGTATAATAAAAAAGGTACCAATGCCGCAAATATTAGCACTCAGCAGCATACCTGCCTTAGATAGTTAGACTCGTAAGTCTTTTATAAGAATAGGCTGCTTACCTTGTGACAGGGCTGTCTATTTTTTATTGTATTGATAATTACAATAATTAGCATTGCAAAGGTTATTTATTAAGCTAATGATATGCAGCAAAATATATCTTCTAAAATAACTAAAAATTGGGCTCCGAATAAAAATACGGAACCCAAATCTTTATATATAATACTCTTATAAGAAACTTAATTATTAACTTAAGGATAATTTAGGTATTTGACCAGCTTGAACAGAAACATTAAAATTAAAATCAAGTTGAGCTATTACTGTACCATTTCTTTTGTTTTGTATAATTCCACTATAAGACCATTTAGAGCTTGACTTACTTTTTAATGAGTAATAAGAATTATTCCATTCTCCAAAAGGCGTAATATCAACGTCAATGTCATTAATTCCTCTGCTACCATCTGATAGTGCATAATAATCTACGAAAGTTTCTACTTCATCTATTTTACTACTACCCAAATATACATTTGCCCTTAAAGTAACATATTCATTAAATCCTCTAGTTTGTTTTAGAGCTATTTCAGGCTTTAATATTTCTACACAAATGATAGTACCATCTTCAAGCGTAACTTCTTCAATTGATAAAATATTGGTGTCTGCAAAAACTAATGAACTATTAAGCAGCATTAAAACAGACACTAATAGCAATGCAATAAACCCTTTAATTCTTTTCATTTGTGCAACCTCCTTAATTTATATTTTAAAAGTAGTTACATTATGTAAATATTTACAAGGTCTTAAATCTCTAGTATCATAATTGATATAAACAATCGATATTATTTTGTAATCTGATTAAATCTGGGAGTGATATTATGAAAAAAGTAGAACTTATACCTCAAAATAATAAAAGGATAGTTTTATCGTTGCTATTTTTTTTATTATTAATTTCTATTTTTTATATAAGTATCAATAAGGAATCCAAGAAAAAAATACAAGTAGAAATGAAATTTGATGAAACCGTTCCCGAATCCATTTATGGATATATTTACAATACTGAAAATAATGAAAACCTGTCAGAAATTATATTAGAAAAGAAAAATAATGAAAACTTAAATAATACAAATACAATATTTGATATCATTACCAAAAGCCCAGAGGCTTACACAAAACTAATAGATGATAATAATATAGCCATTGTTTTGGAGAAAGAAAATTTTGAACTTCCTCATTCATTTAAATATCTATATTACAAAAATGGCGAAAGTAAAAAGGGCTATTTTTTATTTAATAATGATGTGATATTTAAGAATTCAGGAAATAAAACAGGGGTTAGCTATATGTATGAAAAATATAAATAACTGATTTGTATTTTATAACCTTTTATAGTATATTAGATATATAATAGGATAAAAATAAAAAGAGTACTAATGCTGTAAACATTGATACTCAGTAGGATAATCCGCTTTAAAGGCGGTTCGACTTGTAATTTTTACGTAATAACCGCTTACTTTGCACAGTGGCGGTTATTTTTTTATTACATTGATGAATGCAATTATTAGCATTTCAAATGCTTATCATTAAGCCAATAGCTTGATAAGTTGTCATCATAGTCCATCCCAAACCGCCCCATATACAAGTAAAAAGCCTTCGAGGGTATCCTCGAAGGCTTTCATCGTATTATTTATTCTTTTTAGTCTCTTCTTCCGGCTGATCCATGCAGCCTTCCTGAAATTCCGGTGAACAAACAGTTTCTTTAAAATCAAAATCATTCTCTGCAGGTTCGTTGTTTATTACTTTTTTCTCCATAAACTGCACCTCCATAACTATTGGTCAATTTTTAATTATTATATATAATAATACCACAAAATCTTATATAGTGAAATACGTAATTTTATTATTTCCAGATAAAGCCTAAACAATAAGGAAGATATTTTCTTTAAAAGGTATACTTTTTAAGTTTGAAATCTCATAAGAACACCCTTTAGCATTTTTACATAAGCATATCCGAATTCTTCATTCTTCCCTCCATGCCAAAAGATATTTCCGGGATTGTATAATCGTATATCAAAAGAAACGGCTCATCTTTCGGAGCTTCTGAAATAACCGTGCCGTTTTGGCTGATTACGGCGGTAGGTGCAGTCTGAAAATTTGATATACTGTTAACAGAAATTACAGTCATTACATTTTCAACGGCTCTTGTTATAAGATGGGATTTGATAACATTATATCTTTCTTCGGAAGGCTTATTTGAAACATCACAGAAACTTACAAAGCATAATTTTACCTTTGATTTGTAAAGCTCTCTGAAATATTCGGGAAATCTTATTTCAAAGCAAATTCGAAATCCTATTTTTATCCCGTCTATTTCGTATATGCCGGAATTTTTTCCCCTTTTAAAATTTTCACTGTCCCAGCCCCACAATGCTCTTTTATCATAAGGCTCTACACTTTCTCCTGAAGGGCTTGCAATTTTAAGGCAGTTATAATAATCGTTTCCCTGGCGTCTTATTGTTCCGAAAGAAATATACATATTATGTTTTTTTGAAAGTGCCTCTATTTCCTTTTCCAAAACCTCAAGCAATTGAAAATCTATTTCAGTTATATCTTTTGTTTCAACAGGTACATATCCGCATAGGGCGCACTCCTGAAAGACAAGGAGCCTCACGCCATTTTCTGCTGACTTTTCTATTCCGCGGATTATATTTTTTCTGTTATTTAATAGGTCCCCGCTTCCATAAAACTGAAAAACTGCTGTTTTAATATGCTTTTCCTCCTTTCGAAATTATAGTTAAAAAAGGTAAAGCAGCCGCAAAAGCCTATTGCGAATATAAGTCTTTTGCCGCATTGATTTACTTGTTTTACTATAGAGTCAATTTGCTTTTATACCGAAGTGAATATCTGAATCGAGACAGCTTAAAATAAGAGAAAGCAAACTGACTAGGATACTGTTTCATATTAAATAAATATATTCGAATAAAAATAAAACAGTAGCATTGTAAATTTGCTTTTCATCGATTTTATGTCTTCTTAGCGCCTAGAAAAGCAAATTCACTATATATAAAAGCCAAAATAAAGAAAGACCCTAATTTACATGCTCCTTAAACAAGGTTTCTGCTTCGGAAAAATGGCTTTTTGTCAGTTCAACGGCTTTTTCAAATTCCTTATTGGAAAAAGCATTATAAATCATCTGGTGCTGTTCAATGGACTTTTTTTGATTATCCTGAAAATTATGAAAGTACCGTACAAGCATTTCCCACAAAACATGATATCTGTCATAGCTTGCCTTAAACTGGCTGTTGTCACAATAATCAAAAAATATCTCATGAAAGTGACGGTCAAAGGGGTAATATTCCTCTGGGTTTTTTATATTTTTCTGCTTCTTTATAGCTTCTTCCAGAGACCGGCATATTTTTCCGTGTTCGGCCCTTTCTGCCGCCTTCTCAACAGAAGCACAGCATAATAAGGAAATTACTTCATTGACGTCTAAGATAAATTTAAGGTCAAAATTAATCACCTTTGCTCCGGCATTATTGATATTTTCAAGAAGGCCGTCAAGATAGAGCCGGTTTATGGCATCTCTTACGGGTGTGGAGCTTACGCTGTATTTCTGCTGCAGTTCCCTGTTTACAAGCTTTTCCCCGAAATGTATTTTATGCGTAACGATATCTTGCTTTAGGGATTCATATAATTGGTCACTCAGGGTCTTTCGCATAATCTTCATTGAAAATATCTCCTTATTGCCGTAGATTTTGTGATATAAGTACTTTAAATTAATTTAGCCTCTTTTATTATACTGAAGCAAATATAAAATATATGATAGCATAGGGATACTATGTCTGCAAGCATATGTAACAATGCATAAATTATATCTTTGTGTATTTTTATAATCATGATTATATTGCAAAATCCATATACCCATATTATACTAAATTAGTGATGCATGATGCATCACTAATTTGAAAAATATTGGGAGGGTTATATATGTTAGACAAGCGATATCCTGCGGAACCTTTCAGAATAAAGTCCGTAGAGCCTGTAACCATGATTAACAGAGAACAGAGGGAAGAAGTAGTTAAAAAAGCCGGATACAATACTTTTCTCATTGATTCTAAAGACGTTTACATAGACCTGCTTACAGACAGCGGAACAAACGCCATGAGCGACAGGCAGTGGGCCGGCATTATGGTAGGTGACGAAGCCTATGCAGGAAGCCGCAATTTCTACCACCTTCAAGAAACCGTTCAGGAGCTTTTCGGCTTTAAACATATCGTTCCCACCCATCAGGGCCGCGGAGCAGAAAACATTTTAAGCCATATCGCAATTAAACCCGGCCAATACGTACCCGGAAACATGTATTTTACAACCACTAGGTATCATCAGGAAGCAAACGGCGGAATATTCAAAGATATTATTATTGACGACGCCCATGATTCTATTAAATACCACCCGTTTAAGGGCAATATCGATTTAAACAAGCTTCAGGCTCTTATAGACGAAAAAGGCCCTGAAGGAATCGCTTATGTATGCCTTGCAGTTACCGTAAACCTTGCCGGCGGACAGCCTGTATCTATAGAAAATATGAAGGCCGTTAGAGCGCTTTGCAATAAACACGGCATAAGAGTATTTTACGATGCTACAAGATGCGTAGAAAATGCTTATTTCATAAAGGAAAGAGAAGAAGGATACGCAGATAAATCCATTAAAGACATTGTTCACGAAATGTTCAGCTATGCAGACGGCTGCACCATGAGCGGAAAGAAGGACTGCCTCACCAATATCGGCGGTTTCTTATGCATGAATGATGATGACCTTTTCCTTGAGGCAAAAGAGCTTGTGGTTGTGTATGAAGGTATGCCTTCCTACGGCGGAATGGCAGGCCGTGATATGGAAGCCATGGCAATCGGCCTTAAAGAATCCATACAGGAAGAATATATAGAGCACCGCATTAAGCAGGTTCGCTATTTAGGCGACAGGCTTCTTGAAGCAGGCGTTCCCATTGTAGAGCCTATCGGCGGCCATGCCGTATTCCTTGACGCCCGCCGCTTCTGCCCGCACCTTACTCAGGAAGAGCTTCCGGCTCAAGCCCTTGCCGCAAGAATTTATCTTGAATCCGGTGTTCGTACAATGGAAAGAGGAATTGTTTCTGCTGGCCGTGATAAAAACACAGGCAAAAACCACGCCCCTAAACTTGAGCTTGTAAGACTCACAATTCCCAGAAGAGTATATACCTACGCTCATATGGATATTGTTGCAGAATCCATCATCGACCTTTACAAAAACAAAGAGAGCATAAGAGGCCTCCGCTTTATATATGAGCCGAAGATGCTTCGCTTCTTTACCGCCAGATTTGAAGAAATATAAGACCTGCACTTCAAAATAATATTATAAAAGCCGCAAAAAACTTATCTTTTCAAAAGATATGTCTTTGCGGCTTCTTTTTATTAGAGCTTTGTAAGTGATTCCCCTTAGGTATATTGACTAAAGGTTCCCATTCATTATTATGAGTGGGCTTTTTTCAATTTAGCGTCTAATTTGAATTTACCTAAACACCCGCCTACAGGAAGAACTACTTCGCCGTAATGGGTATTTAAAACCGATGCGGCGCTTCCGTAGAAAGATAATATCGCAATAAGCAACTCGGCTATAGCCGCTACCTCATGAAAGAATTCCGGCATAATGCCAAGGGTACTTAAAGAAAGACCTAAGAATAAAAAGTCTATCAGCACGAATATGTAAAATAAAACTTTATTCGTTCCAGCTGCACCGATAGTCATGAACAAAGTAAATATTAAATATCCCACATAAGCAACACCTAATTGCTTCACATCCATTGCTGAGGCTAAGCCTTCACCAAAAACACCGTTTTGAATAAGCCATGTGCAGGCTACACCCAACCAAAAAAGCCCATAGGCCCCGAAAGCTGTCATACCAAAAGTATTATTTTTCTTCGCATCATAATTAGACGCAATAAGCTGCGCAATAGCTCCCAAAAATACGGCCCAGGGTAAAACCAGAGAAACACCGCTTGTAAATCCAAGCTTTTGGCTTGAAGCCACAAGAGTTACCATAGCTAATCCAAATAATCCTAGCCCGCTGGGATCGGCTGTAACAATTTTCACTTCTTTGTTGCTGTCGAAATTGCTGCTCACTTATAAACACATCTCCTTTAAATTATTTGTCTCATAAGAATATACACTATCGTATAATAAAAAGCAATCAAATCATTTTTATAACAATATTTTTCCTATATCGACTAATAATTCCAGGATTTTGCATAAAAAATAAATATTTTTAGACAAAAAAGACATATTTAGAACAGTCCTCTATTCAATATTCTATAGTAAATTGATAAGCCTTTAATCCCCATTTCCTTCGTATCCTATTTTCAAACCAATTTTAAAGCCCAAGATAAAGCTTTCCATCGTGTCGTATTCATTGATTAAATTTTTCCCGTCTTCGATTCTAAGAAGGAGCTTCTTTTGATTTTTTGTGAGGTTTTTCTTTAGCTTTGTTTTACTTTGTTCTATTTCTCTTTCCCAAAAAATTATTTCATCAGATTTTACTGCTTCTTGCCTCTTTCTGTAAAATAACGCTTCCATTAGTTCTCTCATCTTTATCACCTCAAAGATTAATCTTACATAATTGTATCCTTAAAATAATTATGCCACATTTTGCAACAAAAATCAATGCTGCATTTTGCAACATTATATACTGTATTTTGAGGTGAGAATATGGTATATCAAAAGATTAAAGATTTAAGAGATGATAAAGACTTAACCCAACAAGAATTAGCAGATTATTTAAAAATATCAAGAAGTGCTTATCAAAATTATGAATCAGGCACTAGAGGAATTCCAATAGAAATACTGTCAAAAATTGCTGATTTTTATTGTACAAGTGTTGATTATTTGATTGGAAGAACAAATTGCAAAGAGCCCTATCCTAAAAAATAATGTTGTTTTGAGGTAAATCTAAATGGATAAACATATATTTTCCAGACGATTAAAAGAACTTAGAATAGCTAAAAATTTAACTCAGGAGCAAGTCTCGGCACTAATCGATGTATCAAGGCCTACATATTCAAACTATGAAACCGGGTTAAGGAAACCAAGTATTCAAATTATCAACAAAATTGCAGATGTTTTTGAAATCAGTGTAGATTGGCTATTTGGCAGGACGGATATAATGGTTCCATACCCCAGAAAATAAAAATCAATAATGAAAAATAAATTATACCAGAATGGCAATAAAAAGAGGTTCATATGTATCAGCGTTTAAAGAATTTACGAAATGATAAAGACTTAACCCAACAGGAATTAGCAGATTATTTAAAAATATCAAGAAGTGCTTATCAGAATTATGAATCCGGCACTGGAGGAATTCCAATAAAAATACTGTCAAAATCAGCTGATTTTTATTGCATAAGTGTTGATTATCTGATTGGAAGAACAAATTGCAAAGAGCCATATCTTAAAAAATGATATTGTTTTGAGGTGAAGCCAATGATTAGAACACGATTAATACATTTAAGGGAAAGCCGTAACTTAAAACAAAAAGATGCGGCAGAAGCATTAAATATTCCTACGCGTACCTACGGAAACTATGAGATGGGCACAAGAAGTATTCCGCTTGATATCCTCATTGAAATCGCAAAGTTTTACAATACAAGCACAGATTATATCTCAAAGATTACAAATAAAAAAGAAGCATATCCTAGCGAATAATCTAAAGCGGGTTAAACCAGAATCGCAGTAAAAAGAGGTGACCATATGTACCAGCGTTTAAAGGATTTACGAAATGATAGAGACTTAAATCAAGAAGATATCGCTAAGTATTTAAATGTAAAGCAGGCGGCATACTCCAAGTATGAATTAGGCCAGCGCAATATGACACCGGAAGTTTTAATCAAGCTTGCTGAATTTCACAACACAAGCATTGATTATTTACTTGGGATTACAGATGAGAAAATACCCTATCAAAGGTCAAAAAATAATTCTAATCAATAGATACTAACTGATAATTTAATTATATATTGCTTCTATTTGATGTTTTGACCTATATTATTGTGATACGGTTCTACTAAAACAAGCTTAAAATCCGATAAATATAGCCATTGTTATTCATTTTAATCCACTGTTAATTATATTTTTTGAATTAAATTGCTTAAATTCTCATTTAGTAAAATAACAACGTCCTTATTAGCTAAATTATAAGAAACTACAATTTTATAGAAGATCCGATAATTTTGTTTCCATATAATTTTTTCTGTTATTGGCTACTAATTTAGGCTCAATTAAAGACGTATTTTCTAAATACTCACTAAATATATCAAAAAAATTTTGTTCCTGCCCTTTGTTTTTAGCATGGATAGGCTCCACATAAAATTTACCCTTTTTACTGATATGTTTTTTAAGCATACAACGTAGCATTTCTGAATCCTCATCATTTTCATCAAAAGTAAACATATTACTTGATTTTATAGTGGGAAGTTTAATATTAAAAATTTCACTATGATAAAACCCTAAAACGGGCTCAAGCTTAATACTACCAACGCTCAAAGTAGATAAAACCTTAAATGCATTTACTTGGTTTCTAAACCATTCACGTTGCTTTTTTATATCATCATACTTACATAGGAAACCTCTTGCCTTTAATCCTTTTAGGCGTATGTCTAAATAAGCTAAAGAATTTAAACTTTCAAGCATATCTCTGGTAATATTTCCATTACCAATTTCAATACCATTAGTAAAGAGCTTTATTTTAAAACAATTAGATTTATTAAGGTTTAAGAAGCTGTCAATATTATTTTGTACACAATTACTTATATATGTATTTATACTCTCTAGAAAATTATAGATAAATATAAAGCGGTCTTTTGATATTAATGGCTCGCCTCCAACAATCTGAAAACTCATCAAATTAAATGAAGATTTATTAGCTACCAATGATACTTCTCCATATTTATTTTCAAGATAGTTTTCTCTCATCGAAATACAATTAATAAAACGATTATAAATCTCTTCACTTGAACAGCCTTCCACATTACAATAATTATTATCAGACCAGCATAATGGGCAACTTAAATTACATTCATTAAAATCAATTCTTAATTCTCGCCCAACTCCAGCACTATTAAACCCAAAAAAACACTTTTCTTTAAAGTTGCATTTAGAAATATTACAATATCCAGGTTTTTTATTAACTTCATTTGGGCTTTTAACATTTTGAACCATTTATTCCCTCTCCATTTCTTATTTATTATCTGTACACAAAATATCGGCATAGTTATTCTAAATTAACCCTTTAGCAAAATTTTATTGCTATATGCCATTTATAGAATTCTCCTTTATTTATGATACGGCTCATTATTTATGATTTTAAAGGCTCTATATATCTGCTCTAGAAGCATTACCCGCATCAGCTGATGAGGGAAAGTGAGCTTTGAAAAGCTGAGGCTGAAATTTCTTTTTTCCCGTATGTTTTCACCGAGGCCTGAAGAGCCCCCTATAACAAAAATTAAAGAGCTTTCTCCTTTTACGGCCTTATCTTCTATAAACCCTGCAAGGCCTTCGCTGCTTAAGCCTTCTCCGTCAATATCCAGCGTTATGACAAAGCCCTGAGGGAGCCTTTGGAGCATTCTTTCCCCTTCTTTCAGGCGGACCAGTTCAAGGGCCTTGCCCTTCAGCTCTTCCGGGCATTTTTCGTCGGCTACCTCTATAATTTCGACTTTTGCATATTTGGAGAGCCTTTTTTCATATTCACTTATGGCGTCTTTCAGATACTTTTCTCTTATTTTTCCTGCTGCTATAATGGTTATTTTCATGTATTTCTTCCTTCCGGCAAGTGCTTTATAGTAAATTTACTATATTTTCTACATTAAACCTTTATATGGAAATTTAAAAAGAGCGGAGAAATAAATCCGCTCTTTAAATACTCTGACTAATGTAAATTCGGCGGAATAAAAATTCCATCGAACTTATGATACTATTCATATAAATTAGCTGAAAAGCTCTTCGGGTTCTCCCTTGGTAAACCGAGGGGATGAACTTCGTGAAACGCACGTTAAATAATTACCGCTTCGCTTTCTGTTCCCCTTTGAGCAAGAAAAAGCTTAAGGCTTTTTCCCGGGCAGATGTTATTGGCGTTTAAAATAGTGCTTACAGTATCAAAGGCAATTAAAGGGCGGTTATTTTCTTTGCTTAAATGGCCTAAGAATACATGCTTCAGCCGGTCTGTAAATATTTCGCTTAAAAGCCCCCCTGCCGCTGCGTTTGAAAGATGGCCCTTCTGACCAAGAATACGCTGCTTAAGGTAATAAGGGTACTTGCCGTTTTTAAGCATTTCTATGTCATGGTTGCTTTCAAGAAGAAGAATGTCTGAATCCTTAATGCTTTCCTTTATGATATCCGTCACATGGCCGATATCCGTCGCTACGGATATTTTCCGATCTCCGGCATAAACACAGTAGCCTACAGGCTGGACGGCGTCATGGGGAATCTCAAAGGGCTTTATAACCATATCATTAATAATACAGTGCTCTTCTTCATAAACATAGCGTCTGTTGTGAGATGCAATTTTACCTAAAGAGGGACATTTATCCATCTCTGACCATGTTTTTTCAGTGGCATATACAGGAATATCGAAACGCCTTGAAATAACCCCTGCACCCTGGATATGGTCTGAATGCTCATGGGTAATAAAGAGCGCGTCGAGGCATTTTCCAGAGATGTTAAGAGCATTGTTAAGGCCTGCTTCGATACGCTTTCCGCTTATTCCGGCATCTATTAAGATATGGGTTTCCTCTGTTCCGATATAAATGCTGTTTCCGTCGGAGCCGCTGGCAATAGGGCAAAATTTTACATTCATTGACTTCTCCTGAATTAAACTGTCTTTTTCATAAAAGATATATTTTCTGAAGTGCTTCCTTCCCCTATACGGACAATATTTGCCCCAAGGCTTGCAAGCTTCTTTTCTATAGATTCATAACCTCTGTCTATAAATCTGATGTTTCCGATTTCAGTTCTTCCGTGAGCGGCAAGAGCTGCTATTACAAGGGCTGCCCCCGCTCTTAAATCTGTAGCGTTTACCTTAGAGCCTGTAAGCTTTGCTCCGCCTTCTATAACGGCGACCTTTCCTTCAACCGTTACCTGGCAGCCAAGGCGTTTCAGCTCATCTATATATTGAAACCTGTTTTCCCATACGTTTTCTGTTATGACGCCTGTTCCCTTTGCAATGCTTAAAAGGGCTGTCATTTGCGGCTGAAGGTCCGTGGGAAATCCGGGGTATGCGCTTGTTTTAATATTTGTTGATATGAGCTCTGAATTTCCTACTACTCTTATGAAATCATCGCCTTCAAATATGCTGCAGTGCATTTCGGAAAGCTTGGCAGTAAGAGGGTCCATATGCTTTGGAATAATGTTTTTTACGGTAACGTCGCCGCCTGTTATTGCCGCGGCTATCATATAAGTTCCTGCTTCTATCTGGTCGG
This sequence comes from Anaeropeptidivorans aminofermentans, assembly GCF_940670685.1. Lineage (GTDB taxonomy): Bacteria > Bacillota > Clostridia > Lachnospirales > UBA5962 > Anaeropeptidivorans > Anaeropeptidivorans aminofermentans. Next base: position 3,119,100 of record NZ_OW711693.1, read on the forward strand.
GAATAATGGTGTATTCCACACCCTTAAGCTCTTTTACGCCTGTGATTCGTATTACGTCTGTTCCTGCGCCTTTAATGTTTGCGCCCATCATGTTAAGGAGGTTTGCCGTATCAATAATATGAGGCTCCTTGGCGGCATTTTCAATCACCGTCTGGCCTTCTGCAAAGGTTGCCGCAAGCATAATATTAATGGTTGCGCCGACGCTTACTACGTCTAGGTAGATATTTGCTCCTATCAGCTCCTTGGCGTGGGCCTTTACGATGCCGTTTTCTATCATAACCTCGGCGCCTAATGCCTTAAAGCCCTTGATATGCTGGTCTATGGGGCGGTTTCCGAAATTGCAGCCGCCGGGAAGAGCAACCTCCGCTTTTTTAAAGCGGCCTAAAAGAGCGCCGATTAAATAATAAGATGCTCTTATTTTTCGAACAGGTTCGCCTATGGCTATATAATTATTTATGCTTCTGCTGTCTATTATAATACTATGCTCGTCACGAAAACTACATTTAGCGCCAATATCTCTCATTGCTTCAATCAGGCTTGTTATATCCTCTATATTAGGCAAATTATCTATAACGCATACGCCGCTGGACATAACAGTAGCAGGGATAACCGCAACGCCTGCATTTTTTGCGCCGTTTATAAAAACATCGCCTTTAAGCCTTTGGCCTCCGTTTATAACAAAACTTTCCATAAATGCACCTCTATACTATCACAAGTTCTTTTTCTTTTTATAAATGCAACAATTAGCTCTTCAAAAATATTCGATTTTAATCTGTAAATACAATATTAAGAATTGTTTAATTTTCTACAGGTTTATAAGCATTATACCATCAAATATGCTTTAATGAAAGGTTTTTTTAGTTTGTCAAATAGACAAGGTAAACCATAAGGCCTGGTTCTGTGTCAAAACCCGTCGGTTTTTATAAAAGAAGCATACCGTTAAGCCTTTAAAGCTATATTGGGCCATTCGCTTGAAAAATTTAAGTAAATTTACTGTATAGTCAATTTGTTTTTATAACCGTCTCCGTATTTGGTTTTAAGAACATAAAATAAGAAAACAGCAAATTGACTATACTGCTGTTTCATGTTAATTCAAGTATCAGTATTAATAACAGTCTTATACTATACAAATCTCCTGTATTTGAACGCATTTTTCCCCTTCAAAAATCATTTTAACAATAAAGGGAGTTTTATCAACGATTCTTTTAAAATCCCTTTGCAAAAAGGTAGGATTATAATAATTTATAATGGTCGAAAGAGCCGTTCCGTGGGTCCCTATGGCAATATTTTTACCGGTGTTCTCTTGAATTACTGCTTTCAGGGCGGATATATTCCTTTTCTGTGTCTCATAAAGGCTTTCACCGTTTTCGTTTTTATAAGAGAAATCAGACCATTCCTTTGTTGAATGGGCGTTAAAGTCTTCTACCCAGCCGCCTATATTTCGTTCTCTGAAATCTTCTACAGGGTTGATATCAAGACCTGAATATAGGGAAAAAGGCTTTAGGGTTTCTACAGCTCTTAAATAAGGGCTTGAATACAGGATATCGATTTCCTTATCCTTTAAATATTCTCTAACGGCTTTACTGTCTTTTTTGCCTTTATCACTAAGAGGGCTTATTCTATCTTCTTTTATGCTGAAATCTCTTTGGGCATGCCTTACAAAATAAATCGTAGTCTCCATATAACTCCCCCTATAGGTATATTAGAAATATGTAATTTTCCATAATTAAAAGCATAAAATATTATACATGGCCTTATTCCTATTTAACAGTACATACTATAGTAAATTTAAAATTAAACAATAATAAAACCGCATATTCACTTGAATCCATATAAAATAGCAGTATTATCGATTACTTTTATTTTATACCCTCTAAAGCCAAATACTTATAATGGTATAAAAGCAAATTGACTATACGTCAAAAATATACTGTTTCCAAAGGAAATTCATGTTTTTAAGGCTATATAAATAGATTTTGTTCCTTCTTTATAAAAAACTTATGATAGACGGATATTAAAAAAGACTCAAGTTTTACTTGTAAATCCTTTTTAATAAAAGTTCAGCATATACACAATAAGTTTTTTCAAACTGGTTTAGTATAACATTTTAATCAAATTTACGCTATTGCCAAAAATTACTATTTCGTGCATTTATAGGGAATAACTTAAACTACTTATGTTCTTTCATAGGGATCTTAATCAATAGGAGGGAGTTCAATGCCCATATTAATCATCGTTTTAATTATATTTCTATTGTTAAGCATAGCTTTAATATCGTTAGAACCAAAAAAGCAGAAATTGCTTTTGGAATTTTCCGGCGGACTTTGGGGCGGTCTTCTCCTTCAGGCTTTTATTGTAGAGTCTCAAAAATATGACCCTCCTACGTTCTTCCATCTCACTCTTATAATAATAGGCCTTATACTCTCCGTATACCTTGAATATAAAAATAAATTCAGCTTTATTTATATGATTTGCGCCATGTGCGCTGCTGCTTTCCTTCCCTCGCCTATTTTTATAAGCTTACTTCTCATTTCATTTTTGTCGGAAGGCGCATACTTCTTTACCAAAGACAAAGGTTTTAACAAAAGCCCTCTCACTTTAGCACTAATTACAGCAGGTTTATTTCTTGCAAAAGGAGCTATAGCCGTCTTTCCTGAAAGCTCAAGCCTTATATCCTCTGTGGCAGGCGGAGCGGTAGTATATTATGCCTCGTCTAAAATCGCTCCGAATAATCACAGCTCAAACCTGATAAGCGTTTTAGGAGGCCTTGGAGGATTTTTCCTTGGATTTATATTTTATACACATTAGATTTTAAAAGAGTTTGCGGCAAAATAAATTCTGCCGCAAACTCTTTTTCATAAGTATTTACAATATAGCCTGCTAAAACGCCGAGGACAATCTTAGATTAAAAAATAAACGGTTCTCCGGGAAAATCCGTATTTTGGAGCCTATTTAACTTTAAATTTGCTATAAGTCCTTTGCATTTATTTACGTTTTACTGTACACATAAAAAATAGCCGTCTATAGACGGCTATTTTTGAGTATACCGAAGTATACATTGTTTGCGGGACGGCCATAAAGGCCGTTCCTAAAAGGAGAGGAGTTTATCAATAATTAGAAATTAGCATCTTTATTTTCAGAAAGCGTAACTGTTAAGGTGAGGGTTTCTTTGCCTTCTCTTATAAGCTTTAGTTCAACCTCTTCGCCTACTTCACAGCTTTGAACCCTTTCTGAAAGTTGGTCCATATCAAAGACTGTTTCGCCTTTAAAGCTGGTAATAATGTCTGTTCTTTTAATACCGGCTTTTGCTGCGCTGGAACCTTCCAGTACCGATTCTACAACCACACCCATTTCAGGCAGATTAAACGCCTGAGCTACTTGAGGAGTGACAGTATAGCCTACGATTCCTAGCATAGGCTTCGGAACTCTGTTACGCAGCTGTTCAATAATCGGCATGGCAACATCTGATGTAATACAATAGCCCATGCCTTCGACTTTTGTTTCGGCAAGCTTCAAGGTGTTGATCCCTATAACCTCACCGTTTAGATTTATAAGAGGCCCTCCGCTGTTACCCGGATTAATGGCCGCGTCTGTCTGAATCACTGTAAGAACTCTGTCTTCTACGCTTACTTCTTTATCGATTGCGCTTATGAAGCCAAAGGTTGCTGTATTGCCTTCACCTAAGGCATTGCCGATGGCTATGGCAAAATCCCCTACACGCATGTTTTTGGAGCTTCCGAACTTTGCCTTGATAATCTTTTCAACACCTTTTTCCTTAAGGTCCTTTTTAAGAACGCTTAATACGACCAAGTCTGATTGCGGCTCTTTGCCCACAAGGGTTGCCGGAACATTCTCGGCGCCTGAAATACTTACTAAAACCGATTTGGCACCTGAGGTAACATGGTTATTGGAAACAATATATACCCTTTCGTTATCCTCATCGAATATAATTCCGCTGCCTTGGTTCGGGGTTTCCCCCTGCATTGAAAACATACCGTAGTCTATAGAGCCGTCTTTAACAGAGGTTATGCACACAACCGACGGTTCAACCGAATCTATCAAATCGGCGAAGCTTAAGCCTCCTTTAAGAGAAGCGCTGTAGCTTGCCTCACTGCCTTGTGTTTTTGTCTCCTCGTTTTGAGTGCTTTCAGCAAATTTGAATTCCTGAACAGGAGCCTTATTGCCTGCCTTACTGAACATCGGAATAATTACCTCTGTAGTAAGGGCCATCATGGCACCTACACTGGAACCACCCAATATAGAGATGATGCATACGACTGCAATAAGCCTTTTGAAACCGCTTACTTTATTTTTATGGGTTTCATTTTTTATTGTTTCTTTAAAAAAGCTTTGGTCATCTATATTCTGTGAAGGTACATAATCCTTATTCTCATCATCCGAAGGAACGACCTCTCTTTTGCCGTAACCCTCTATAGCAGGAGAATCTACATTTTCAGTAGAAGCAAGGTCATTATTTAGATTTTCAGGTACGGATATGCTTTCATTTGTTCCGTTTTCCAAATCTCTATCGATCTCTCTTTGAATTTTGTCAATTTCACTTTGATCAAAGGGATCCTTAAATTCATTCATATTTATGCCCCCTGCGAAACCTGTAAATTAAGGATTAAATATATCATACCATACATCTTTGAAGATAATATGAATGAAATGTGAACATTTTCGCATTATATTTAATTTACAGAGTTAATATTCTTTATTTCTGCATTAAACGTCATAAGCTGACCGTTTCTGTAGGCTTTTATTTCTACCTTTTCACCTGTTTTGCATTTTGCTATAAGGTTTTGAAGCTCTTCCATGGATTTAACTTCTGTACCCTTAAAGGTTGTAATAATATCTCCCCTTGTAAGGCCTGAGCTTTGAGCTCCGGAGCCTTGGGATACGGAATATACCATTACGCCGCCAGATGGAAGGCTGTAGGATTCTATCATCTGGTCTGTTACTGTAAGAGCGCTTATGCCGAGATACGGTCTTTCAACGGTTCCTGTCTGAACAATCTGCTCAGCAATTTCCCTTACGGAGCTTGAAGGAATCGCAAAGCCCATGCCTTCAACATCGGTCTGGGAAAGCTTTGCTGTATTGATGCCTATTACCTGACCGCTTAAATTAACAAGAGCGCCGCCGCTGTTTCCGGGGTTAATTGCTGCATCTGTCTGAATTACATCAAGAGTGGCGTCTCCCTGCACTGTGATTTTTTTATCCTTTGCAGAAATAATACCTAAAGTAGCGGATTTTCCTTCTCCTGCCGCATTGCCTATGGCAATAACCGTCTGTCCCACTTCCATTTTACTGTCGTCTCCGAATGTGGCAACCTTATAATCAAAGCCTTCCACATTCTTGGCATCTGCCTTATTAACTGTAAGAACGGCGATATCCGACTGGGAATCCCTGCCTAATATCTTTGCCTGAACCTGATTGTTGTCATCTAAGGAAACGGTGATGCTTTGAGCACCCTCAATAACATGGTTATTAGTAACAACATATATTTTATCATTGTCTTCATAGAAGATAATGCCGCTTCCGGCGCTCGGTGTGGTAATTGTTCCGTAAAAATAATTATTTATGGTAGTAGTTGAATTAATACTTACGACGGAATCCTGAACATCTTTAATAACCTGAACTACCTTGGAATCCTCGGCTCCTACGGCAAGGTTTGAATAGCCGTTTACAACGGGAGATACGGAAGACTCAGCCGACTTAAATATTTCCTGTGCTTCGGAAACGATGTTTTTTGAAAAATAATCCTTATATATTCCCGCTCCCGCTCCTATACCAAGGCCTAAGGAACCAAAGCTAAGGCATGCTACAAGCGCAATAGGGACTAATTTAGAAATGCCTTTTTTCTTTTTTACTGCCGCCTGGGGCTGAATTTGAGGATCAGGGCTCACCTTGCTTCCATCATCCTCTATTCCATAGCTCATGTAAAAAGTATCGTTTTCGTTGTAGTTATTCATATTATTATCATTATACATATGATTTCCTCCCTGCATCTTAATTTATACTAAGCAAACTTAAAAATAATTCCAGGCAGCGTCTTAAAATAATTAAACCACCGGTAGATTTTGCAAGAAAGCGTGGCTTCAAGCATTTGAAATCATCTTTCTATGGCAAAACATAGTAAATTTCACAGAAGGAAGCAATAAAAATCTATTTTTCATAAACGGCTTAAACATATAGAACCCCTATGTTTAAGTCATTCAAAATATACGATTTTTATTACTGTTTAATTTGAAATTTACTATAGACTAGGCCCCAGGCTTTTCAGATACGCCCTGACACATGCTTGTAAATATCTTTAAGTAAGCGCCTTTTTATTGATAATATTATTATAAAGCCTAAGTTTAAAATAAATATGTACGATTAATTAATAATTGAAACGTTTTTGTGAACAAAATTTATTTACAGGTTTTCACTGAAATATTTTTGCCGTTTTGGCGGGTTTTTATAGTAATTTTCTCATAAAGAAAGAATAGAAAACGATTTACAAAAGGCCTAAAAATACAGGCTTTCTTTGGAAACGATAATTCAGTTCTGCGTATAGTCTATTTGCTTTTATGCCGCTATAAGCATTGACTCTTAAAAAACATAAAATAAAAGCAGATTGACAATGCTGCTTTTTTATATGCTTTATAATGAACATTCAATTTTCTTACTGTTTAATTTTAAATTTACTATATCTATAAGAATAAATCTATGGTCTAAGGCCTTTTCTGTATTGAAAAAGCGTGCCTAAGGCACGCTTTTTATGTAGCTTCTGCTAAGCGAATTTGAAAGAAGATATAAGCGTAAGCTCCTAAATCTTTTCAAGCCCGCATCCTTCTATAGTTATCAAACCTATTTTTAGTTTGGAAACTATAAAACTATATTTTATCAGAAGCTTTCTGCTTCCTGAGCCGAGTTATATATTTCCATATTCTGCTCTCCGCTTAATTTGGAGGTTACTAAACCTGCAACTAAACCATCAGAAACATTTATGAGGGTTCTTCCCATGTCTATAAGGGCTTCTATGGAGATTAAAACACCCACAAGACCAACAGGCAATCCCATAGCAGATAAAACAACCAGCGCCGCCATAGTAGCTCCGCCGCCTACGCCTGCAATACCAAAGGAGCTTATCGTTACTACGAGAACAAGCTCAATGATGAACATAGGGCTAGCCGGGTTTATTCCCACCGTAGGCGCTATCATTACGGCAACCATGGCAGGATACATCCCTGCGCAGCCGTTCTGCCCTATAGAAGTTCCAAAGGAAGCCGCAAGAGAAGCAATTGTTCCGGGAACACCAAACTTCTTTTCCTGGGTTTCAACCGTAAGGGGTAGGCATGCGGCTGAAGAACGGGAGGTGAAAGCAAATACCAAGCAAGTGAAAGCTTTCTTTATATAAGTAAGGGGATTATAGCCGAATACTGAAATTATCACTAAATGAGCTACAAATATAAGGCCTAAGATTACGTAAGATGCAAGTATAAATACGCCGAGGGATTTCATGGCGGCAAAGTTAGAGGAAGCCATGAATTTTGCCATAAGGGCCAATATACCGTAAGGGGTAAATTTCAATACGATATTGACAATCTCCATAACAACCGCCTGGGCAGTATTAATAATATTTACAAAGAAAGCAGATTCCTTCGGCTTTTTCTTTTTAAGCACCAAGCCTGCAACACCTAAAAACATAGAGAAAAATACCACGGATAATGTTGCGCTTTCCCCGTTTCCTGCAAATGCGCTGAATACGTTTGAAGGAATGATATTTATTATTTTTGAAGAGATGGTCGCTGCGTTAACTTCCTGCCCGCTTTTTTCTAAGGATTCCATCCTGGCTGTTTCCTTGTCGCCAATGGTAATATCATTTGCATTTAAGCCGAAAGCCAATGTTCCTGCTATTGCTATAATGGCAGATAACGCAGTAGTAAGCAAAAGAACAGATATGATTCTGATGCCGTATTTTCCAAGGGCCTTAGCGTCGTCAAGATTCACTATTGCGGAGGTAATGGACACAAATATCAGCGGCATTACCACCATCTGAAGCATTTTTACATATATGGAAGAAACTATATTAATCCATGTTACCGTATCCTTCAAAGAAGATGAATCAACACCGTAAATTAATTGAAGTATAAAACCGAAAACACCGCCGATAACCATGGCTGATAAAACTCTGAATGTGAAAGGCAGCCTCTTTGTCTGCATAACGTATAAAACTCCGCATATTATGAAAAATATTACCAGATTAAGAATTATTTCCATCATATAAACTCTCTCCTTTAAATGTATTAATTTCTTTTAATAACAATGGGGTATCATCTTACCGTCCGTCGTTTTAGAAAATTAATATTCTAGCTAATATCAAGAGTCAAAAAAGTCCTTTTAGAGCAAAATGACAAGTTTTAATTTTTAATTATGCCTTTGAAATTATAGAGATAATTTCGTCAACGGATAAATTTTTGCCTTCGGATACTACTTGGCCGTCAATCACTATAGCAGGAAATTCAATGATGTTATATATTGCCATATCTGTCTCATCTGTGCTGAGAACGACCTTCTCGGGAAGACCCATGGCTTCAACTGCTTTCTCGGCATTGGTAAAGGTTTCTTTCCCTTCTTCTTCGGTAGATGCGTAAATCATTATGGGGTCTATCTCTTCGCTTCCAGCGGAGGAGGAAGAACCTCAAAGAAGGCATTCACTCTCATTGGGATTGCCGCGCTTGCCAAATATCTTTTCGAATAAACTCATTTTTATCTCTCCCTTCTATAAGTTTTTTCTATACTTATATATTTTATCATAAAATAAAACTTTAGTAAAGAATAGTATGTACCTAATAATGAATCTATATAACCGCTTCTATTAAAAACACTTTTATTTTCTGTTTTATGAAAATATATACCTTATTTTTCTCATAAAAAGAGCTTTCCGGTAAGATATTTATTACCGGAAAGCCTTATTTTGACATACATTATTCTAAAATTATATAAAATAAAGATATAAGTTTTATTCCCCTTTGCTGCATAAAAATTCAAATCTGGCCGTCTATTAATTTCATCATGAAAACAATTGTTTCTGTTTAGAAGCTCCTTCAGCAAATTTCTCACGCTAATCTTATGATAAAATATCAAGAAGCTTCTACTTGCCCTTTATTTCCTCTGCCTCACTTAATGTAAATATAAATTCGCTTCCCTTGCCTTCTTCACTGTTAACCATTATCTTTTCATTATGGGCTCTGATAAATTCCCTAACAATAGCAAGGCCAAGGCCGCTGCCTGATTTGTCTTTTCCTCTGGAGCTGTCTGCCTTGTAAAATCTTTCAAAAATGCGGTTTTTATCTTCTTCCTTTATACCAAGGCCGTTATCCTTTACGCTTACATAGACCTTCTTATCCTTTACAGAGGTTTCAACCTTAATGCTTCCGCCGTCCGGCGTAAATTTAAAAGCATTATCCAAAAGGTTATAAAAAACCCTTTTTATTTTGTCATAATCCGCTCTTACCATATCCTTATCATTGGCAAAGGATATGGTGAGGGAAATATCCTTTGACTTCGCCTTATGCTCAAATTGGATAATAATGTTTCTGATAAGCTCGTTAATATCAAAATCTTCTTTAAAAACCTCAATATCGTCGATTACCTGAAATTTAGATATATCCAAAAGGTCGTTTGCAAGCTTTGAAAGCCTGATGCATTCGTCAAGAATGATTGTAATATACCGCTCCTGTCTTTCATGGGGAATGGTTCCGTCCTTTATGGCTTGAAGAAAGCCTATAATGCTTGTTAACGGGGAACGGAGGTCATGGGATATATTGGCGATAAACTCTCTTCTGGTTTTCTCCTGCTCATCAAGGCTTCTTGCCATGTTGTTAAAGCTTTCTGCAAGCTGGCCTACTTCGTCTATGGAATTTACCTCAATGCGCTTTTCAAAATCTCCGCTTGCGATGACCTTTGCCGCTTCGTTCATTTCCTGCAGAGGCTTACTCATGCTTCTCGATGAAATATAGATTAAAACAAATGCGATAGACCCTGACAGCATCACACAGAGGGTCGTCATTCTTACGACTTCTGAAATGTTCTCCTTTAAGCTATTCATAGAAGAACTCATAAAAATGACCCCTACGGTTCTTGTGGTAACGATGGGATAGGCCACCGTAAGCTTGGTTTCGGAATACATGCCCCCTAAGGTTCCTTCAAGGGTTACGATTTCTCCGTCAAGAACCTTCTGTATTTCAGGAAGAGAACTTACGTTCAGCTTTCCCTCTGCCGTGTCGGATATTTCAATGTTAAAATCCGCATCGGTAAATATAAAGTTGGAATCAAGATATTCGCTTAATATCCTGGCTTCTTCTTTAATTCTTTCATAGCTTACGGAATCGATATATATAATCTGGCTTCCTGTTCTGTTAATACGCACATTGGACAATATAAGCTTTGATATTCTGCCGCCCTGCTCTATCAAAGCATTTTCCTGCCGGTCGATGAAATAGGATTTATATATTTGAGAAAGGCTAGTGCCCAAGGTAAAAAAGCTTATGGAAATAATGCATATATATAGAAACAGCTGCTTTCCGAATATGGTTTTAAACATAGAAATCCTCCTTTCCCTTCCGGCTTATGGAAATGCGGTAAATTTAAAGTAAAACAGGAACAGAATCCGATATTCCCTTTTGCTGCATTTTGGGAAATCCCTGTTTTTCATAAACAGTCTAAACTATAAAATCGCTATTTTAAGCCATTCATAATATACGATTTTTATTCCGCTGTTTTATTGTTCCGCTGCAGTTATATTACAAGCTTTATGAACTATTGCTATAATTATCCTCTGAGGCCTGTTTCAAATTTATATCCTACGCCCCATACGGTTTTAATGCTCCATGTATCCTCGTATTCAAATTTCTCCCGTAAACGCTTTATATGTACGTCTACCGTTCTGGTATCGCCCATATATTCATAATCCCAGATTTTATCCAAAAGCTTTTCCCTCGTAAAAACCTGATTGGGGTGAATGGCTAAAAAATAGAGCAGTTCAAATTCCTTCGGGGGAAGGTCAAGCTCCTTCCCATGGTAATTTACTGTATGGGTGGTATAATTAATGCTTAAATTAGGAAAAACAATCTGCTTTTGAGGCTCTATATCCTTTTTGTCGTACCGCCTTAAAACTGCTTTTACCCTTGCAAGAAGCTCTTTCGGCTCAAAGGGCTTTACGATATAATCATCCGCTCCAAGCTCAAGACCTAAAACCTTATCAAAGGTTTCGCCTTTTGCTGTAAGCATGATAATGGGAACAGAGGACATTTTTCTGATTTCACGGCATACATCATAGCCGTCCATTTCAGGAAGCATCAAGTCCAAAAGCACAAGGCTCGGAGAATAAGAGCCGAATTCCTCCACTGCCTTTCTGCCGTTATAAACTTCTCTTGTGTCATAGCCTTCCTTATTGAGATATAAGGAGATAAGCTCGGCTATGTGAGCATCGTCATCAACAACAAGCACCTTGGTTCTCTGATCCATAATATCGCCTCCTTACTTTAATTCACATATGGTTACGCCGGTTTCCCCTTCACCGAAGCTGCCAAGGCGGTAGCTTTTCACATGGGGATGGCCCTTCAAAAGGTTATGCACTGCGGCCCTTAATACCCCTGTGCCTTTGCCGTGGATTATGGTAAGCTGCTTCATGCCTGCAAGATAGGCATCATCAAGGAATTTATCGGTTTTTTCAATGGCTTCCTCACTCATCATGCCTCTTAAATCCACTTCCGGGGAAAGGTTCATTGATTTTCCTGCCTTCACCTTAGATGAAACCGGCCTGCTGTTTACCGTATAGGTTTTTTCGCTTTCGTCCAAGGATAAATCTGAAATATTTACTTTTATTTTCATTATGCCCGCTTTTACATTTACAAAACCATCGCTGTCGGGCTCTGAAAGGGCCGTTCCTCTTTGGTTCAGGCTGTGAATAAACACGCTTTCGCCCTTTTTTACGGTTTTAAGCCTTTTTGCAGGCCTGTTTTCTTCTTTTATGCCTTCGCTTAAGCCGGATATTTTACTCTTTATCTTTCTCCTTGCCTCATCGGCTTTTGAAAGGCCGTCAGCAGCACGCATATTTTTACTTATTTCTTTAATCAGCTCATCGGCTTCGTTTTTAGCGTTCTGCATTACTTTTCTGGCTTCAAGCCTGGCGTCGGAGATTATTTTTTCTCTCTGGCTTTGAAGCTTTTCCCTTTGGGCTTCAAGTTCTATTTTTAGCTTCTGGGCCTCACGCCTGTACTCTTCGGCCTTTTCCTGTTCTAAAATAACCGTTTTCTTACTGATTTCAAGGTCTGTAATAACGTCTTCAAAGCGCTTGTCTTCTTTTGACAGAGTTTCCTTTGCCGCTTCTATAATTTCTTCCTTCAGGCCTAAACGCCTTGATATAGCAAAGGCGTTGGACTTTCCGGGAATACCGATTAAAAGCCTGTAAGTCGGCCTTAAAGAGTCCACGTCAAACTCACAGGAGGCATTTTCTATGCCGTCTGTAGAAAGAGCGTATATTTTTATTTCGGAATAATGGGTGGTGATTGCCGAAACAATTCTTCTGTCCAGCAGATACTGGATAATGGATATGGCAAGGGCGGCGCCTTCCGCCGGGTCTGTTCCTGCGCCCAGTTCATCCAGAAGCACAAGGCTATTGTAGCTTACTTCGTCAAGGATGCTGACGATGTTTTTCATATGGGACGAAAAAGTAGAAAGGCTTTGCTCTATACTCTGCTCGTCTCCAATATCGGCATATACATTTTCAAATACGGAAAGCTCCGAATTCTGCCCGGCAGGGATATGAAGCCCCGCTTGACCCATTAAAGTAAAAAGGCCTATGGTTTTCAGCGCAACGGTTTTTCCCCCTGTATTGGGGCCGGTTATAATAAGGGTCGTAAAATCCTTCCCTAAATAAATATCTGTGGGAACCACTGTATCGGGGTTTAAAAGAGGGTGCCTTCCCTTTTTAATATGGATTCTTCCCTCGTCGTTAAATACAGGCTCCGTAGCCTTCATTGAAAGGGAAAGCTGGCCTTTGGCAAATATAAAATCAAGCTCCGTCAGTATTTCAAGATTAGAAAGAAGCCCGGCTTCATTTTCATAAACCATTGCCGAAAGCCTTGCAAGTATCTTTTCTATTTCCTTTTCTTCCTCGGCAGAAAGTTCCTTCAGCTTATTGTTTAAATTTACAACGCTTGCAGGCTCCATGAAAAGGGTCGCCCCGGTAGAAGACTGGTCGTGAACAATCCCCTGAAAGGAGCCTTTGTATTCCTGCTTTACGGGGACACAGAACCTTCCGTTTCTGAGGGTTATAACACTGTCCTGCAAATAGGTTTTATAGGTCTGGGAATGAATGATGCTGTTTAAATGCTCTCTTATCCTTGAATTTGCCGTTTTGATGCTTCTTCTGATGGAAAAAAGCTCAGGGCTTGCGTCGTCTGAAAGCTCCTGATCATTTAAAATACAGCGCTGAATCTCTCTGCTCAAAGCCTTCATAGGCTGCAGGGCTTCAAACATGGGCTTCAAAATAAAGAAATTATCGTTTTTATCCTCGTCACTGCCGTAGGAGATGGCCCTTTCGGAAACCTGAACAAAATCTCCTATATGAAGAAGCTCTTCTATATTGAGAATTCCCCCGATGGCCGTTCTTTTTACGGCAGGGCGAATATCCTTCATTCCCCCAAGGCTTAATGAATTTTTCTTTATAATCATGGAAGCCGCCTGGCTTGTCTGTATCTGAAAAGTCCTTATTTCATCTATATCCGTCACAGGCTTCAGGCTTTCGCATTTTTCCCTTCCTGTGGGGGTTAAGGCCTTGGCCTTTAAAATATCTATTATTTTATTAAATTCAAGGGTTTTTAATGCCTTAGAATTATTTAATTCCATTTTTATCTCTCCTTGAAGTTTCTAAGAAATCATTTATATCTTTTGCATTTACTGCCGATATATTATATAGCCGAAGTAAAATTTATAAATCATATTTAATTTAACAAAACTCACCTGCTATAAATAATATCACAATATTATAATTAAGCCTGTTAATTTTCTGTTAAGTTCATGACATTACCATTAAAAATAAGGCGATACATAAAAAGAAATGTCTGAAAGCTCTTCGGTATGGCGAGTTTAAAGAAATATATCAATTGAAAACGCTTTGTACTTATTGTATACTAAATTTATCATAGGATTACGGATGTGAAAAAATGGCTCTTTCTCCTTACGGAATTTATAACGAAATCGTTCAAAATATCGCCCAAAGCCTCAATCTGAATCTTGAGGTTTATAAAAAAAGCCCTGTCCAAAAGGCCGAGGAATTACCTCTGGAAACTCTTTCTTCCGCTGAAAAGACGGAAGAAAGCTTTAACGATATTTTATCCGCTTACATAAATGATACCATACAAAACGATGAAGCAAATAATACCATTAACAGCGCTATTATTTCCGCCGCTGAAAAATATCAAATTGACCCGAATCTTATAAAAGCCGTTATAAAGCAAGAAAGCAATTTCAATGTAAACGCCGTTTCAAAAGCCGGAGCAATGGGCCTTATGCAGTTGATGCCAACAACGGCAAGCTCTTTAGGCGTTTCAAACCCCTATAGCATCAACGAAAATATTGACGGCGGAACAAAATATTTAAGGCAGATGCTTGACCGCTTCGATAACAGCCTCGAAAACGCCTTAGCCGCCTATAATGCAGGCCCCGGTGCCGTTACTAAATATAACGGCATACCGCCTTATGAAGAAACGGAAAATTACGTCCCCAAAGTTATCAGTAATTATTTAAGCTATAAGAATTCGTAAAGGATTCCGGCCGGCTGTGAATAAATACAGCATCTGTTATTTGAGCTTTGATAAATATATAAGACCGGTTTTCCGGTCTTTTTTAATTGTAATAAACCTCCATCAATGTAAGGCCCTGAGGCGGCGCCGTTATTCCGGCCTTTGTCCTGTCCTTTGAAAGAATTATCCCTTTTATGGCGTTTTCATCTATTTTTCCGCAGCCGGCATACATTAACGTTCCCGCTATAATACGAACCATATTGTATAAAAAACCGTTGCCGTTTATAAAGAATGTAATAAGCTCTCCTTCTTTATAAAGCTCAATGCTGTTTATCTTTCGAACCGTCGTTTTTGCAGAACCTCCTGAAGCACAGAAGCAGGCGAAATCATGCTCTCCTATCATCCGGGACGCGGCCTTTTTCATCTTATCCAAATTAAGGGCATAGGGCACATACCAAGAATAATTTCTCAAAAGAGGGTTTTTAACTGCTCCGTTTTGCATTACATATCGATAAGTCTTATTCTTGGCGTCAAATATAGGGTGGAAGTCTTCCGCTGCCTCTTCCGCTTTATATATTCTAATATCCTCCGGAAGAATGGAATTAAGGGCCGATGGTATATTGGAAAGAGGGATATTATCCTTTCCTTCATAAAGGGCCCTTTGGCCCATGGCATGAACCCCCGTGTCGGTTCTGCTTGCCCCCATGACGGAGATATCTGTTTTGTAAAGCTTTTTAAGGGCTTCTTCTATTTTTTCCTGTACCGTAACTGCGTTATTTTGAAACTGCCAGCCTGCATAAGCGCTTCCATCATAGGCAATTGTTAAAAGTATATTCATATCATCTATCCTATAAATTTTAGTGTTAAAATAAAGGCGGAAGCATTCTCGTTAAAACAAGCAAAACAGAAAATATAAAAAACGATGCAAGAAACACTTTATCTGCCGCTGTATATTTCATTTCCTTCATTTTGCTCCTGTTAACGTCTCCCCTGTAGCATCTTGCTTCCATTGCCATGGCAAGGTCGTCGGCTCTGTGAAAGGCCGATACGAAAAGCGGTACAAGAAGGGGTATAAGGCTTTTTGCTTTTTCTTTTATTCCGCCTGTGTCAAAGTCCGCTCCCCTCGCTATCTGGGCTTTCATAATACGGTCTACTTCCTCCATAAGGTTCGGTATAAACCGCAGTGCTATGGTCATCATCATGGCTATTTCATGAGCAGGAAGGCCTATTTTCTTAAAAGGGGAAAGACCCCGTTCTATGCCGTCTGTAAGCTCTATGGGACTTGTAGTAAGGGTCAGTATGGAAGAGCCTACTACCAGCATAATAAGCCTGATGCCCATTTTAAGAGCCATTAAAAGGCCTTCTTTTGTTATCTCTATGAATCCTAAGGAAAAAATCACCGTTTCCCCGGGAGAAAAGAATACATTTAATATGATTGTAAAGGCTATGATAAACATAAGCCCTTTAAGGCCTTTAAACATATATTTAGGGGGAACATTGCTCAGCTTTATAACTAAGGCAAGGCCTGCCCCGGCCAAAACATATCCCCATAAATTATTTACAATAAATAAAAGTATAATAAACGCCAAAGTCCCCATGAGCTTAGACCTTGGGTCAAGCTTGTGTATTTTCGACTCAACAGGGTAAAACTGGCCGATTGCTACATTTAAATTCATCACTGTCCCCTTGCTTTTATTCGTAATTTTATTGTCAGATAAGAAATTTGCGGAATAAATCCTAAAAATACTTAACGATTTCCTATAGTAAAACAATTAGATTACAGGAACAAAAACCGTATATTTTGAATGGCTTAATAGAAGGGGTTCTATTCTATTAAGCCGTTTATGATAAATAGGCTTTTGTTCCTACTTTAAAGTTGTTTTACTGTATTTCCTTCATGATGGCTTCCGCTGCTTCTTCAACAGTATAAATATCTTCACTTAAATGAAAGCCCTGATGATTCAGCTTTTTAATCAGATAAGAAATCTGAGGGGCGGCAAGGCCTATTTTTTCAAGCTCTTCTGCGTTTCGAAACACCTCTTGAGGGCTTCCGATATATTTGAGCCTGCCCTTATCCAAAACCGCAAGCCTGTCCGTATATTTGGCTATATCCTCCATTGTATGAGATACAATGATAACCGTGTTATTCAGGCTCTTATGAAGAGCTGAAATGCTTCCGAGGATTTCCTCTCTGCCTTTAGGGTCAAGGCCTGCCGTAGGCTCATCAAGAATCAGGATATCCGGCTCCATGGAAAGAACGCCGGCTATGGCTACTCTTCTTTTCTGGCCCCCTGATAAATCAAAGGGGCTTTTTTCATAGAGATTTTCTTCTATCCCTACAAGCTTAAGGGCCTTTTTTACCCGCCTTGATACTTCTTCCTGGGGAAGCTTCATATTTGACGGCCCGAAGGCAACATCTTTAAACACTGTGGTTTCAAAAAGCTGATGCTCGGGATATTGGAACACAAGGCCTGCCTTTTGGCGGGAAATCTTTATGCTTTCTTTATTTGTATTTATGTTTTGACCGTCTATTAATATTTCTCCAGAATCCGGCTTAAGCAAAGAATTAAAATGCTGTATCAAAGTTGATTTTCCGCTTCCCGTATGGCCTATGATGCCGAAAAACTCCCCTGTGTTTATTGTAAAGCTTATATTATCCAACGCCCTTTTTTCAAAGGCCGTATCCTTAGCATAAACATGAGTTAAATTCCTGATTTCAATTGACATAATTTATCCGCCATTTCATCTATGGTTATAATATCGTCTTCTATATTAAGGCCCTTTTCCCTAAGAGCATGGGAAAGCTCCGTCACCTGAGGAATATCAAGGCCTAAATTTCTAAGCTCATCTTCTCTTCTGAATATTCCCTTCGGCGTGCCGTCCATGGCTATTTGGCCTTCGTTAATTACTACCACTCTGTTTGCCTTTACGGCTTCCTCCATAAAATGGGTTATTAAAACGATGGTGATGCCTTCCTCTTTATTCAGGCGCATAACGGTGTTTATAACTTCCTTCCGGCCTATGGGGTCAAGCATGGCCGTAGGCTCATCAAGAACGATAATGCTTGGCCGCATGGCAAGAATACCTGCTATGGCGATTCTCTGCTTCTGTCCTCCCGATAAATAGCTTGGCGTGCTCTTTTTAAACTCCCCCATGTTGACCATAGAAAGGCTTTCATCTACCCGCCTTCTGATTTCTGAAGGCGCTATGCCAAGGTTTTCAGGGCCGAAAGCAATATCTTCTTCAACGATGGTTGCGATGATTTGATTATCAGGGTTTTGGAACACCATTCCGGCGTTTTGACGTATATTCCATATAAGGCTTTCGTCTCTTGTGTCCATACCGTTTACAAATACCGCGCCTTCCGTCGGCTTTAAAATTACATTAATATGCTTTGCCAAGGTGGACTTACCGGAGCCGTTATGGCCGAGCACGGCTACAAAATCTCCCTTTTCAATTTCAAGGCTGATATTATCTAGGGCCCTGATTTTAGTTGTTTCATTTTTTTCCTGGTCATACCTTTTATATTCAAATATTAAGTTTTCAGACTTAATGGTTTTCATTGTCAAACCTCATTTTTACCTTATTCTTCAAGACCTACGAAGTCTTTAATAGTATACCATAAATCTTTCATACTTAAATAGTTTTCTGTATAAATTCCTGTTTTTATTAATGCAGATAGTGATAATGTCCGTCTTACAAGTTAACTTAAAAAAGCCTTATTTTCCATAAATGGAAAATAAGGCTTTTATCTTATGCCGCTTTCACCTCGGCATTTTCATACAAAGACTTGTTATAAAAAATATAAAAGCTTATAAATGCAA
Organism: Anaeropeptidivorans aminofermentans; assembly: GCF_940670685.1. Lineage (GTDB taxonomy): Bacteria > Bacillota > Clostridia > Lachnospirales > UBA5962 > Anaeropeptidivorans > Anaeropeptidivorans aminofermentans. The sequence continues at coordinate 3,137,719 of NZ_OW711693.1, forward strand.
ATACGGTCGAAATTATATCTGCTACGGGGGTTGCCAAAAGTACTCCGTGATATTTGCTCGTAAGAAAATTAGGAAGAATATATATTAAGGGCAGAAGCAGCACTATTTTTCTTAAAAATACAATCAGAAAGGATTCCCGCGCCCTTCCAAGGGCCATAAAGGTTTGCTGGATTGCAATCTGCCCGCCGATTACCACAGTGCCTATAAAATAATAGCGTATTGTTTCAGCAGAAATTGCCACAAGAGCCGGGTCCTTGTTAAAAAGCTTTATTATAGGATATGGATAAATAAGAATTACTCCTGTAAAAAACAAGGTATGAATCAAGCAGGCTAAAAAAAGGATTTTAAATGTTTCTTTTACGATCTTTTTATTTCCTGCGCCGTAATTATATCCTAAAATAGGCTGTGCCCCCTGGGAAAGCCCCATAAGAGGAATCAGTACAATCTGCATTACGCTTATGGCTACAGTCATTGCAGATACGGCAAGGTCACCGCTGAATTCCAGTATCTGAGTATTTAAAGCTGCAATAATAGCGCTTTCCGAAACGTTAATAATAAAAGGAACCGTTCCAAGGCTTAAGATGGTAAGCATGACTTTTTTATCAAAAATTAAATTTCCCTTTTTGATTTTAAGCTTTGTCCGCTTTCCGAATAAAAATGCCAATATCCAGAGCATAGCGGCAAACTGGGCTATAACGCTTGCCAGAGCTGCACCTTTAACCCCCATATCAAGATTAAATATAAATAATGGACATAATAAAAGATTTAATATAGCCCCTATAAAAATGGACACCATACCAACCTGAGTATATCCTTGGGTATTGATAAAGGTGTTCATACCCATGGTAAGCTGAGTAAATAATGTGCCCCATAAATATATGGATAAATAATCAACGGCATAATCAATGGTTGCGCTGCTGGCCCCAAACTGCCAGAGCAGCGGTTCTTTGAATAATTGAAAAACTGCCGTCAAAACGATGGCCATAGTAATTAAAGAGGAAAAACTGTTTCCAAGAATTTTCTCGGCCTTTTCCTTATTGTCTTCGCCTAAGGCAATGGCGGCGATAGGCGCCCCTCCGTATCCTATCAGTACCGTAAAGGCTGAAATCACCATGATGATGGGCATGGTAATTCCTATGCTTGACATGGCAACACTGCCATAGGAAAGCTGCCCTATAAATATCCTTCCTACAATGCTGTAGGTTAAATTGGCTGCCTGAGCCAATATGGCGGGAATTGCAAGGCGTATAAGATTGCCTTTAATGTTCGGGCTGCTTAAATCGATGTCTCTTCCTGAAATAATAATCTCCCCCTAATGACTCGACAGTTATAAATTACGCTTATGAATATTTTTATTATTTTGTTTCTATTGGTCATAATTTAACACTAAGCAAATCAAGTATATCATATGTATTAAATGATTGCTATATTGCATATTAGATATTATCATTTTATTGGTTACATTGCTTTAGTGTTAGAGCGACATAACAGACGCCTCGGCTTGATGGGCTTCTCCGCAGGCGGATACTTAATGCTTATAGCAAATTTCTTATAAAGAAGTAACAAAAACCGATTCATCAGAGACTCAAAAATACGGATTTTCTTCGGAAACGGTACATTTTTAAGTCTCTACGAGTATACCGTTTTGTTACTGTTTATAGTAAAACAATTAGATTACAGTAACAAAAGCCGTATATTTTGAATGGCTTAACAGAAGGGGTTCTGTTATATTAAGCTGTTTATGAAAAGTAGGCTTTTGGTACTACTTTAAAGTTGTTTTACTATATCCGCTTATGGCCCCTCTCGTCTATCACCATTATAAATACAAAGAATGCTTATTTAACAGAACCATCCGCCCGTGATACATAAATTCCCAAATAAAAAACACAGGCCTTTGCCTGCGTTTTTTATATAAGTAAATTAAATTAATTCAATAATAACCATTTCAGCTGCGTCACCTTTACGCATGCCTAATTTAACCATTCTTGTGTATCCGCCCTTACGGTCGCTGTACTTCGGAGCGATTTCGTTAAAGAGTTTATCAGCCATGTCTACTTTAACGGTGTTGCTTCTCTTTTTTCTGCCATCAGCAGGTACTTCCGTAACAGGATATAATACACTGTATATTTTCCTTCTGGCGTTTAAACGGGAAGGATTATCCTTTTTAATGGTTTTTTCTACTTCATCATACACTGTTACCCTTTTGCCGTTTACTTCTTCTTTAACGCGCTTGCCGGAAGCATCCTTTTTAGGAGTTTTTGCCTTTACTGTAACTTCTGAATAATTATCCTTTTCTTTTACAGATAAAGTTATGAGTTTCTCGGCAATTTTACGAACTTCCTTAGCACGGGTCTCAGTAGTTGTAATCTTTCCATGGTATAATAAATTGGTCGCAAGGTTACGTAACATTGCCTTACGCTGGCTGGATGTACGACCAAGTTTCCTATAACCGGCCATTTTAAAACCTCCCTAAATTAAATTTCTATTCATCGTTGGGCTTAAGCGATAAGCCAAGCTCTGCAAGTTTATTTAATACTTCCTCAAGGGATTTGCGCCCAAGATTACGTACCTTCATCATATCTTCCTCGGTCTTGTTGGCAAGGTCTTCCACCGTATTGATACCTGCCCTCTTGAGGCAGTTATAGGAACGAACGGATAAGTCCAGCTCTTCTATGCTAAGCTCAAGAACTTTTTCCTTCTTGCCCTCTTCCTTCTCGACCATAATTTCAGCATTTTTAGCATTGTCCGATAAATCAATGAACAATTTAAGGTGCTCATTTAAAATTTTAGCTCCAAGGCTTACTGCGTCGTCAGGAGTTATGGTTCCGTTTGTCCAAACCTCAAGAGTCAGCTTGTCATAGTCCGTAGTCTGACCTACACGTGTGTCCTCTACAACAAAGTTCACCCTGCGAACAGGCGTATAGAGAGAGTCTACCGGAATAAGACCGATCGGCTGATCCGGGCGCTTATTCTTGTCGGCGCTTATATATCCCCTGCCCTTTGTAATAGTCATTTCAATAAAAAGCTTTGAGCCTGGTCCACCTGAAAGGGTGGCAATATGAAGGTCAGGGTTCATAATCTCTATATCCGCATCAACCTTAATGTCTCCGGCTTTCACTTCTCCTTCGCCTACCATGTCTATATAAGCAATCTTGGGCTCCGGCGAGTCGCTGTTATTCTTTATCGCCAGGTTTTTAAGGTTTAATATTATTTCTGTCACATCTTCTTTTACGCCCGGCAATACGCTGAATTCATGGAGAACACCGTCGATCTTTATGCTGCTTATAGCCGCCCCCGGCAATGAGGATAATAATATCCTTCTTAGAGAATTGCCTAAGGTCGTACCATAACCTCTCTCAAGAGGCTCTACGCTGAATTTACCATACGTACCGTCCTGTGACAAATCTGTTATTTCGATGCGAGGTTTTTCAAATTCAAACACGCATTCAAACCTCCTTACATTTATCTACCTCCGCAAAAGCAGAGTCTATAACAACACCTCAAATATTGCTTATTATTTTGAGTATAACTCAACGATAAGCGTTTCGTTAACAGGAATATCTGACATCTGCTCTCTGCTGGGAAGATTCAAAACTGTGCCTGTAAGCTTCTCGTGGTCGGCAGAAAGCCATTCAGGAACAATCCTTGATTCTGTTACTTCTAATACATCTTTAAATCTCTGAAGATTTGCTGATTTATCTCTTACAGATATTACGTCGCCTGCTTTAACCCTATAGGAAGGAATATTAACAGATTTTCCGTTAACAAGAATAAGCTTATGGCCTACAATCTGCCTTGCTTCTTTTCTTGTTCTTCCGTAACCAAGCCTGTAAACAACGTTATCAAGCCTTGTTTCAAGCATTCTTAAAAGGTTTTCACCAGTGATTCCAGGCTGCTTTTCAGCTTTAGCAAAATAAATTCTAAACTGCTTTTCAAGCACACCGTAAATGAACTTCGCTTTCTGCTTTTCTCTAAGCTGAAGGCCGTATTCACTTACTTTTCTGTTGCCTCTGGAAACTTCTCTTTTAGATTTCTTATTTATACCAAGTACCATTGGCTCAATGCCAAGGGCCTTACATCTCTTAAGTACCGGCTCCATATTTCTCGCCATTTATTCGCACCTCCCAATCCTTTTAATCAAACTCTTCTGCGTTTTGGCGGCCTGCAACCGTTATGTGGTACAGGAGTAACGTCTTTTATCATTGTTACGTCAAGGCCTGCTGCCTGAAGGGCACGAATTGCCGCTTCTCTTCCGCTTCCGGGACCTTTAACGAATACCTCAACTGTTTTAAGGCCGAATTCTTTCGCTGCATTAGCTGCTTTATCGGCTGCCATCTGAGCTGCATACGGAGTGGATTTTCTTGAGCCTCGAAATCCGAGTTCTCCGGCGCTGGCCCATGAAAGCGCATTGCCTGCGGCATCCGTAATTGTAACAATCGTATTGTTAAAGCTTGATTGGATATGCGCCTGGCCACGCTCAACATTCTTTTTCTCACGGCGTCTGCGTGCTACTTTTTTAACCGCTTTCTTAGCCATCTATACTAAACCTCCTTGATTTACAACAAATTATTTTTTCTTATTGGCAACCGTTCTTCTCGGGCCTTTTCTTGTTCTAGCGTTTGTTTTTGTTTTCTGGCCTCTTACAGGAAGGCTTCTTCTGTGACGAATGCCTCTGTAGCAGCCTATTTCAACGAGACGTTTAATATTAAGGGCTACTTCTCTTCTCAAATCGCCTTCTACTCTTTGAGTTTTATCTATAACGTCTGCTATTCTTGTAACCTCGTCATCTGTAAGGTCTCTTACTCTTGTGTCGGGGTTAACCTTAGCTTCCGCAAGTATTCTCTTGGCTGACGGAGCGCCGATACCGAATATATAGGTAAGGCCAACTTCAACTCGCTTTTCTCTTGGTAAATCTACGCCTACTATACGTGCCATCTAGCACAAACACCTCCTGGGTTAAATAAATTAATCCAATAATTTTCATAATCCTTAAAGCTTTGAAAAGCTGTGTTTTACAATTATTTAAAGCTTTACCGCCTGATGTAAACACATCTTTTCTCATGCCTCGCAACAAGGTAACAATCTGATTTCCAAGGATTTATGACCCTCTTTTAACCATGATAAAATATAAAAATTAACCTTGTACCTGCTTATGCTTAGGATTTTCGCAAATTATTCTTATCTTGCCTTTTCTTTTAATAACCTTGCATTTTTCGCATATAGGTTTTACTGATGATCTTACCTTCATGCCGATAACTCCTTTCGCATATTGCTTAATGCTTTTTCTATGCCGAATTTATTTGTCTCTCCAGATAATCCTGCCCTTTGTAAGGTCATAGGGTGACATTTCTATTAAGACTTTGTCTCCCGGTATTATCCTTATAAAGTTCATGCGAAGCTTACCTGAAAGGTGTGCGGTTATTCTGTGGCCATTTTCAAGCTCTACCAAAAAAATGGCATTAGGAAGCTTTTCAATAACCTTTCCTTCTACTTCAATAACATCGCTTTTAGACAAAGTAATTTAACCTCCTTATATACATGGAATATAATATATTCCCTAAGACATAGCGGCTATACTCTTTCTAATATCAGAATCCAAAATTGCCTTGCCTTCCTTGAGGCTTTTTGCTATTTCAGAATCGACACACTTTGTCCTTTGTACATGCTTTATTTTCTTTTTTTTAGGCTTTTCTATTTTCCTGAGACTGCCGTCACAAAGATAGAGATATTCACCTTCTATTTTAATTATCATAAAGGGTAAGCCCTTATCTCTGCCGCATTTGGAAAAAACAATCTGCCCGCATTCAAATTCCATGGCCTTATCCAACCCCTTTACCCTTATTAAGGTTAGCTTTTTTCAAATACAGCCGGGCTGTTTTAGCAAGTCATACTATAGTAATATACCTTAAACAGGGTAACAAAAAGCGTATATTTTGAATGGCTTCATTTAAGCGCTTCTATAGATGAAGCCGTTTATGAAAAATAGGTTTTTGTTACTGCCTTAAAACTATATTACTATACTTTCAAAATCTTATTCTGAAAGTAAATTTTCACAAAATATTAAGTCTAAGCATAGGCTTAATACTCATTTGCTTTACTATAGCTGTAATTATTTTACTAGAGTATAAAACAAGGCTGCTGTAGTCCGGCAAATTAAAAGCAGGCCGCCGCAAATTTACATTATAGTAAAACAAATTAATTGCAGTAACAAAAACAGATTCTTGTTTCTGCCTTAATCTTGTTTTGTTCTAAGCAAATTTGCTGCATATTTTACTAAATAAATTTTTAAGGAATCAAAAAACCTTTAATGGTTCTGATACGATTAAAGTTTAATTAGCATAGCATAAAAAGCAGAAATATATTTTACCATAAATGCAGAAATTATCATACATTTTCTTTCAAAAATGTACTCATGAATATGATTTTTGTGAAATAAGCCCTATATTAGTGAACCATAGTGAGTATTTCCGGCTCACCGTCGGTTATGGCTATGGTGTTTTCATAATGGGCAGATTTCTTGCCGTCACAGGTAACGACAGTCCAAAGATCATCTAAAACCTCTACTTCCCAGGTTCCTATGTTTACCATAGGCTCTATAGCTAAAACCATTCCCCTTTGAAGCTTTGGCCCTCTCCTTGGAACCCTGTAATTCGGTATCTCAGGAGCTTCATGAAGATTTTTGCCTACGCCGTGGCCTACATAGTCACGAACGATGGAAAAGCCGTGGCTTACTACATAAGCTTCTATCGCAGCCGAAATCTCATAAAGATGATTGCCTTCTTTTGCCATTTTTATTCCTTCAAAGAAGGATTGTTTTGTTACCTCGACAAGCTTTCTGTCTTCCTCGGAAACATTTCCTATACAAAGGGTCCTTGCGGCGTCTCCGTGGTAGCCGTTTATATACGCTCCGATGTCAACACTAAGAATATCGCCATCTTTAAGCTTTCTTAAACTGGGTATTCCATGAATAACTTCTTCATTTATGCTTAAGCATACGCTTCCCGGATACTTGCCTGCACCGAACGCACCTTCATAGCCCAAAAATGAAGCGATGGCGCCTCTTGATCGGATATAGTCGGCAGCTATGGTATCAAGCTCTTTTGTTGTAACGCCGGGCTTTGCATATTTTTCAATAAGCTCGTGAGTCCTTGCTACAACATCTCCAGCTATTTGCATAAGCTTAATTTCTTCATTGCTTTTTATTATTATTGCCATTTTAAAGTCCCCTTTCAGGCTCAGCAGAAAATCCCGATGAATTTTCTATAAACGGCCAAGGCATTTCTGAAAATAGAAAACCGACAGAAAATTCGCTGAAAACAAGCGAAGGCGAGACCAAAAGCGCAAGAATACTGGTTGTATTCTGAGCATTTTGAACGAAGCATACGCTGGTTTCAGTAGAATTTACTGAGAGTTTGAAGTTTTCTGAAAGCCCTCTATGATAGATTCAGTAATTTCATCTATGGCGCCTTCGCCTGATACTTCAAGCAGCAAATTCCTCTTACTGTAAAAATCTATGATGGGCTCTGTCAACTCGTGAAAAACCCTAAGTCGTTCCATTACAGTTTCAGCTTTATCGTCTTCCCTCTGTACAAGCCCCGTTCCGCATACATCGCAGATATCGGCTACTTTAGGCGGAAAGTTCTTTATGTGGTACATCTGCCCGCATTTGGGACATACCCGCCTGCCTGTAAGCCTTTCTATAACTGAATCGTCCGAAAGCTTTACATAAACGGCCTTGTCTATCTCGGCAAATCCGGAAAGAGCCTCGGCCTGAAAAATCGTTCTAGGGAAGCCGTCTAATATATATCCTCTGGTGCATTCCGGCCCTTTGAGCTTTTCTTTTACGATTTCTATTACTAGCTCATCTGAAACCAGTCTGCCCGTATCCATAATATGCTGAATTTCCACACCGATTTCTGTTTTTCTGGCCATATGATCTCTCAAAATATCGCCAGTGGAAATGTGCTCGATATTATAATGTTTAGCCAGCCTTTTGGACTGGGTACCCTTGCCTGCGCCGGATACGCCCAGCAATACGATTTTCATTTCTACGCCTCCCAAATACTTGCAGGTGCTTGTTTAAACAATAATTACAGAGAGGCAATCAAGGTAAATATTTAAGTTTATAGTTAACAAACTTGATATAAAGTTTGTTAACTATAAATCTAGCTTACTTAAAATTGATTTATTAATAAGCTTGCCTGGTTTAAACAAGACTTTAAGCACCTTGCATTATAAAGCTCTAAGACTAAAATTTAACTTAAAAATCCTTTGTAATGTCTCATAAGAAGCTGGGATTCAAGCTGTTTTACTATTTCAAGGGCAACGCCTGTAACGATGAGAAGCGTAGTTCCGCCGAAACCTGCGCTCATGCCCAGCACCCACTGGAATATAATAGGGATAATAGCAAGCATTACGTAGAATCCGGAGCCTATTGTGGAAAGTCTTTTTACCGTTCTTGAAATATAGTCGCTTGTAGGCTTTCCTGGTCTGATACCAGGGATAAATCCGCCGTTCTTCTTCATGTTTTCAGCCATCTCTATAGGGTTCACCGCAAAAGAGGTATAGAAGAAGGTAAAGCATACGATAAGCGCAACATAAACCAATGCACCAACAGGATGGGTCATCGCAAGTATCTCGGAAGCCTTAGCAAGAGCCGGACTTGGGAAGAATCCGTAAATGGTTGCAGGAAGCTGCACTAAGCTTATGGCAAAGATGATGGCCATAACGCCGGCTATATTTACCTTAATGGGTATATAAGAGCTTTGCCCGCCGTACATCTGGCGGCCTACCATTTTCTTTGAATACTGAACGGGAATTCTTCTTTCACCGTCCTGAATCAATATAGCAAAGGCAATAAGGAGAATAAAGGCTACAGCCAATACCAGCGTAACTATAACTCCTACTGCACCGTTACTTGCTGCATAGGAGTACATTCTCATTAAAGAGGAAGGTACGCCTGCAAGTATATTTGAGAAAATGATAAATGAGGAACCATTTCCTATGCCTCTTTCCGTAGCAAGCTCTGAAAGCCACATAACGAAAATAGTACCAGTAACTAATGATAAAGTAGCCATTATCCATGTAAGCATGTTTGCATGGATAAATAAGCCGTCGGCGTTGAGTGAAAATACGGTTCCGGCTCCCTGAAGAGCTGCAAGGGCAACTGCCACAATCCTGGTATACTGATTGATTTTCTTGCGTCCTTCTTCGCCTTCCTTCTGCATCTGCTCAAGCCTTGGAATAGCAACAGTTAAGAGCTGCATTATAATCGAAGAAGTGATATAAGGGCCGATACCCATTTGGAATATGGTTCCTATACCGCCTCCTGCAATTGTTGCAAAAAGCGTTCTGTTGGTTCCTGAGGAACGAACGAACTGCCATGCAGTGAGATTAATGCCGGGAAGAGGTATTGCAGAACCAAGTCTATATACGGCAACGACCATAACGGCGTATAAGAGCTTTTTCCTTATATCCTTAACTTTCCATGCGTTAGTGAATACGCTAAACATTAAATCACCTCTGCTTTTCCGCCTGCTGCCTCAATCTTTTCAATCGCTGTCTGTGAAAAATAATTTACCTTAACAGTGAGTTTTTTATCTAATTCGCCATGACCTAATATCTTAACGCCATCTCTTGGGTTTGAAATCAAGCCTTTGCCTTTTAACGTATCGATGGTTACCTCATCTCCGTCTTCAAATACGGAAAGCTGGAAAACATTTAAAGAAATAATCTCTTTAGAATTTCTGCATTTGAAGCCTCTTTTGGGAAGTCTTCTGAAAAGTGGCATCTGGCCGCCTTCAAATCCCGGTCTTACACCGCCGCCTGAACGAGCCTTCTGGCCCTTATGTCCCTTTCCGGCAGTTTTTCCATTACCTGAGCCGTGACCTCTACCTACTCTAAACTTTTTTGTTTTTGAGCCGGGAGCCGGACTTAATTCGCCTAAGTTCATTTGCGCACCTCCTTTAGAATTATATTTCTTCAACCTTTACCAGATGAGAAATGTGTTTAATCATGCCTCTCATTGCGGCATTGTCCTTCTGGGTAACTGTTTTGTTAAGTTTTGTGAGGCCTAAAGCAGCAGCAGTCTTCTTGTGCTTTGGCTTTGCGCCTATGGTAGACTTCACTAAAGTTATTTTTAATTCGTTCGCCACTTATTTTTCCTCCTTAACCTAAAAGCTCTTCCAGGCTCTTACCGCGGAGTCTGGCAACTTGTTCTGGAGTCTTAATAGAGCTTAAGCCGTTAATCGTAGCGTTAACTACGTTTCTCTTATTGTTTGAGCCTAAGGACTTCGTTCTTACGTTACGAATGCCTGCAAGCTCCAATACTACACGAACAGGGCCGCCTGCGATAACTCCGGTACCGTCTGGAGCAGGCTTTAAAAGCACTGATGCAGCTCCGAAATGTCCTGTAATCTCATGATACAAGCTGTCTACCTCGTTCTTTTCTATATAAATCATGTTTTTCTTAGCATCTTCCTTGCCTTTACGGATAGCCTCAGGAATTTCCGCTGCTTTTCCTAAGCCTACGCCTACATGGCCGTTTTCGTCTCCAACAACGACCAATGCTGCAAAACGGAAGGTTCTACCACCCTTAACAACTTTTGTAACCCTTTTAATGGTAACAACCTTGTCTTTAAGGTCAAGTGTACTCGGATCGATTTTGTTCAAGATTTTCCCTCCTTTAACCAAAATTAAAAATTCAGGCCGGCTTCTCTGGCAGCGTCTGCAAGAGCCTTAACTTTACCGTGGTATACATATCCGCCGCGGTCAAATACTACTTCTGTTATGCCCTTTTCTACTGCCCTTTTACCGATCTCGGCGCCTATTATCTTCGCTGCTTCTACGTTAGATGTGCTCTTAAGGCTTTCTGCAAGAGACTTCTCCATAGTAGAGGCTGCCGCTAAAGTGTGGCCTGCCACATCGTCAATAAGCTGAGCGTAAATATGGCTGTTTGACCTGAATACTGCCAATCTTGGCTTTGAAGCTGTGCCGTTTATTTTATTTCTAAGCCTGTAATGGCGTTTTTCTCTAGCCTTACTTCTCGATGGCTTCATAATCATATGGATTTCACCCCTTTACTATTTCTTACCGGTTTTTCCGACTTTACGTCTAACCTTTTCGCCTGCGTATCTGATACCCTTGCCCTTATAAGGCTCAGGAGCACGTTTGGATCTGATTTCGGCCGCATACTGGCCTACTTTTTCCTTATCAATACCGGAAACGGTTATTTTATTGGTTCCTTCAACCGTAGAGGTAACACCCTCCGGGTCTGTCATTTCTACCGGGTGTGAATATCCAAGAGTTAATGTAAGCTTATTGCCTGCCTTAGCAGCCCTATAGCCTACACCTTGAATTTCAAGGTTCTTAACGTAACCGTTGGTAACGCCCTCAACCATATTGAATATTAAAGCCCTGGTTAAACCATGCAATGCTTTATGCTTTTTTAACTCACTCGGTCTTGTAACTACAATGTGACCGTCTTCAATCGCGATATTCATGTCATCAACCAATTTTCTCTGAAGAGTTCCCTTAGGCCCCTTCACGGTTAAAAGGTTGCCTGCCTCTAATTTTACGTCTACTCCCGCTGGAATAGCAACAGGCATTCTTCCTATACGTGACATGTTCTGCACCTCCTAGTTAGTGTAATAAAAATGCGAATGGTTCTACGCATTTTTATGAAACGGTTTCCTACTCTTTGTGTAGGAAAAACTTCCTTGATTTGTTTTTCTGCACTTTAGTGCAGAATAAACTTCATTGCTTTCATAATGCGAATGCTTCTACGCATTTTTATGAATTGTCTTCCTTTGCTTTAGCAAAGGATAGACTTCCCTGATTCCTTCTTACCAAACGTAAGCTAATACCTCTCCGCCTACATTGAGCTTTCTTGCATCTCTATCTGTGATAATGCCCTGATTTGTTGAAACAATGGCTGTGCCAAGTCCGTTTAATACTTTGGGCATGTCTTCGCAGTTGGCGTAAACTCTGAGGCCGGGCTTTGATATTCTCTTAATGCCTGAAATAACCTTTTCGTTCTTGCTCTTGCCGTATTTTAAAGTAACGCGGATTGTTTTTTTGATTCCGTCTTCAATGACTTCGTAACCTTTAACATAACCTTCGTTTACTAAGATATCTGTTATGGCAATTTTAACTCTCGATGCAGGTATATCTACAGTGTCATGCTTTGCACTGTTCGCATTTCTTATTCTTGTAAGCATATCTGCAATTGGATCTTGCATTGACATTTATAAAAACCTCCCTTCCCTCATTTACCAACTTGCCTTCTTAACACCAGGAATCTGGCCCTTGTAGGCTAAATTTCTAAAGCAAATACGGCAGATGCCATATTTTCTGAGAACAGCGTGTGGCCTTCCGCAAATTTCGCATCTTGTATAAGCTCTGGTGGAAAACTTAGGGGTACGCTGCTGTTTTATTTTCATTGACGTTTTAGCCATGATCTATCCTCCCTTACTTTCTAAATGGCATGCCGAAAAGTGTAAGAAGCTCTTTTGCTTCTTCATCGGTCTTTGCAGTAGTAACAAATACAATATCCATGCCTCTAATTTTGTCTATTTTATCATACTGGATTTCAGGGAATATAAGCTGCTCGCGAATACCTAAGGTATAATTTCCTCTACCGTCAAACGCGTCGGGATTTATACCTCTGAAGTCACGAACACGAGGAAGAGCAACGTTTATAAGTCTGTCTGCAAAGGAATACATTTTGTCTGCCCTTAAGGTAACTTTGCATCCAATGTTCATTCCAGCCCTTAATTTGAAAGCTGCAACGCTCTTTTTTGCCTTTGTTACTATAGGCTTCTGACCGGATATAATGGCCATGTCGTTAACGGCTGCTTCCAATACTTTAGGATTTTCCTTCGCCTCTCCAAGACCCATGTTTACAACGATCTTTTCGATTTTAGGAACTTCCAATTTATTTTTATATGAAAATTTCTTCATCATAGCGTCTACTACTTCAGCTTCATAAAATTCTCTAAGCCTGTTCACTTAAGAAATACCTCCTTCCCAAATACTAATCTATAACCTCGCCTGTGGATTTGGCTATGCGCTTTTTAACTGTTACTTTCTTTCCGTTTTTCTCTGTTTCTTCAAGCTTATAGCCAATTCTTGTAGGCTTTCCGTTGTGAATATACATAACATTAGAAGCGTGGATCAGGGCTTCTTTATTGATGATTGAGCCCGGCTGGCCGCCTCTTGGCTTCGTGTGGCGGTGAATCATATTCACGCCTTCAACGATAAGACGGTTGCTCTTTCTGTCCACATGGAGGACCTTGCCCTCTTTGTCTTTATCTTTACCGGCAATAATAACTACTTTATCGCCTCTTTTAATTTTCATATTGCTCACCTTCGCACCTCCTATAATACTTCCGGGGCCAGAGAAAGAATTTTCATATAATGTCTCTCTCTAAGTTCCCTGGCTACCGGCCCGAAAATACGTGTGCCTCTTGGGTTTTTATCATCTTTTATGATTACGGCTGCATTATCGTCGAAACGAATATAGCTTCCATCAGGACGGGAAACGCCCTTTTTCGTACGAACGATAACGGCTTTCACAACATCGCCCTTCTTTACAACGCCGCCGGGTGTTGCATCTTTAACGCTGGCGATGATAACGTCTCCTACGTTGCCGTATCTTCTGGTGGAACCGCCTAATACGCGGATACATAATAACTCTTTTGCTCCGGAATTATCGGCAGCAACGAGTCTGGTTTCCTGTTGTACCATTTTGATTTACCTCCTAGATAATGAAGTAAAAATGCTTTAAAAGCATTTTCTCCGGAACTATTTTGCTTTTTCTATGATTGAAACCAAACGCCATCTTTTCTCTTTAGAAAGAGGACGGGTCTCCATAACCCTAACTGTATCGCCGATGCCGCATTCATTGTTTTCGTCATGGGCTTTCAATTTATAGGTTCTTTTTATGATTTTTTTGTAAAGTGGGTGTCTAACTTTATTTTCAACAGCAACGACGATGGTTTTATCCATTTTGTCGCTGACAACCTTGCCAACTCTTACTTTACGAAGATTTCTTTCCACTTGGAATTCCTCCTCTCACTATTTAATCAGGCCTTTTTGCTTCTGAGTTATCACTGTTTGTATTCTTGCGATGTTCTTGCGAACGTCGTTTATTCTTGCTGTATTATCAAGCTGGTTGGTAGCATTTTGGAATCTTAAGTTGAATAATTCCTTCTTTGCGTTTACAAGCTCAGTTTTTAACTCAGCATCTGATTTTTTATTTAAATCATCAACGAAATTCTTAGTTTTCACTGCTATCACCATCCATTTCCTGTTCTGCACGTGAAACTATTTTAGATTTAATAGGCAACTTATGAATAGCAAGCCTTAAAGCTTCCCTAGCGGTTTCTTCATCAACGCCGGCGATCTCAAACATTACTCTGCCGGGCTTAACAACTGCTACCCAGTATTCAAGAGAACCTTTTCCGCTACCCATACGGGTTTCAGCAGGCTTTGTGGTGATTGGTTTATCAGGGAATATTTTAATCCAAACCTTACCGCCACGTTTAATGTGTCTTGTCATAGCGATACGGGCAGCCTCTATCTGATTCGATGTAACCCAGCCCGGATCCATTGCAACGATACCGTATTCACCGTAAGTTATGGTATTGCCTCTTAAAGCTTTACCTTTCATACGGCCTCTGAATTGTTTACGTCTTTTTACTCTTTTAGGGCTTAACATTATTTATCGCTCCCTTCCCTTTTAGATGCTTTTTCAGGAAGAACTTCACCTTTATAAATCCATACCTTTACGCCTGTTTTTCCGTAGGTTGTATTTGCTTCGGCAAAACCGTAATCGATATCCGCCCTCAAAGTCTGAAGGGGAATAGTTCCGTCGTGGTAATGCTCTGTTCTAGCCATATCGGCACCGCCTAAACGGCCTGAGCACTGTGTTTTGATACCAAGAGCGCCCATTTTCATAGTACGGCTCATGGATTGTTTCATAGCCCTTCTGAATGTAACGCGGCTTTCAAGCTGCTTTGCAATATCTTCTGCAACAAGCTGTGCGTCTAACTCGGGACGTTTGATTTCTTCTATATTGATAAGCACCTTCTGCTCGGTCATCTTCTGAAGCTCGTCGGAAAGCTCTTGGATAGCCGCGCCGCTTCTTCCTATGATAATACCGGGTTTCGCTGCATATATTGTGATTCTAACTCTCTCGGAGGTTCTCTGAATTACGATTCTTGAAACTCCAGCAGAAAAGAGTTTTTCTTTTATATATACTCTAAGCTTATTGTCTTCCACTAAATACTTGGAAAAATTGTCTTTTCCCGCATACCATACAGAATCCCAGTCTTTAATAATGCCGACTCTGAGTCCATGGGGATTAACTTTTTGGCCCATTGTTTACCTCCTTATCTTTCATTAAGAATAATGGATATATGACTTGTTTTCTTTAATATCCTGTAAGCTCTGCCTTTCGCTCTGGGACGTATTCTCTTCATTGTAGGTCCCTGATTGGCAAAAACTTCTTCAACAAAAAGCTTGTCTACATCCATACCCAAATTGTTTTCTGCATTGGCAACAGCGGAATTCAATACCTTCAATATAACATCTGCTGCATATCTAGGAGAATATGTCAAAAGCCCTTTTGCCATGGCGATATCTTTGCCCTTAATCTGATTAAGAACAATTCTTGCCTTTGTATCTGACACACGCACGAATCTTGCGTGAGCTTTAGGGCGGTTATCTCTGTTTTTTTCGTTTCTTTCTTTCTTTATCTGACTTCTATGCCCTTTTGCCATTTCTTAAAACCTCCTTCCAAACGAATTAACGAACCTTAGACTTCTTATCGGCGTCTTTACCGTGACCTCTGTAAGTTCTTGTCAAAGCGAACTCGCCAAGCTTATGTCCAACCATATCCTCTGTTATATAAACAGGCACGTGTTTTCTTCCGTCGTGAACGGCTATGGTGTGCCCAATCATTTCAGGGAAAATCGTAGAACGGCGGGACCATGTTTTAATCACATTTTTTGTGTTTGCTTTGTTCTGCTCTTCAACTTTTTTAAGAAGGTGGTCGTCTGCAAACGGGCCCTTTTTAAGTGATCTACTCAATTCTTTTTCCTCCTTTTTAAAAACTTCAGGCAGCCTTTAACGATTTACTGCCTATATGGAATAATCTCACTCCCCAAAGGGGAGGGTAAGCTCTATTATTTAGTACGTTTGTGAATAATGTACTTGTTGGAAGCTTTGTTTTTCTTCCTTGTTTTATAGCCAAGCGCTGGCTTGCCCCAAGGTGTAGAAGGTGCCGGACGTCCGATAGGCGCCTTGCCTTCGCCACCGCCGTGAGGATGGTCGTTGGGGTTCATTACGGAACCTCTTACGGTAGGTCTGATGCCCATGTGACGTTTACGTCCGGCTTTACCTACTGTGATAAGCTCGTGATCAATATTTCCAACCTGTCCTACTGTGGCTCTGCAATCGATAGGAAGAAGTCTCATTTCTCCGGAGGGAAGTCTAACTGTTGCATACTTGCCTTCTTTTGCCATAAGCTGAGCGCTGTTTCCTGCGGAACGAACAAGCTGACCGCCAACACCCTTTTTCATTTCGATATTGTGGATTTCAGTACCGATAGGAATGTTTTTCATAGGAAGCGCGTTTCCTATTTTAATTTCTGCGTCTGGGCCGCTTACTAAAACATCGCCAACTTTTAATCCGTAAGGAGCTAAAATATATCTTTTCTCTCCATCGGCGTAGAATAAAAGCGCTATATTAGCAGTTCTGTTAGGATCGTATTCGATTCCCTTAACTGTTGCCGGCACTCCGTCTTTATTTCTTTTAAAGTCGATGATTCTGTATTTTTTCTTGGCTCCGCCGCCGTGATGACGAACGGTAATTTTACCCTGGTTGTTTCTGCCGCTGAACTTCTTAATCTGAACAACGAGGCTTTTTTCCGGTGTGCTCTTAGTGATCTCGGAAAAATCAGAAACCGTCATATGTCTTCTTGACGGGGTATATGGTTTATATCTTTTAACGCCCACGATTTTACTTCCTTTCTATGGTATGGTTAATGGCGTGTCTGAAAAGAGAATTTATACTCTTTTCAAGCACTTATTGTAATTTTCCATACTTTTCTCTGTCCCATACTTTTGAAGCGAGGCTTCTAAACAGATAATTTGCGAAAAATTACTGATAAAGAGTTATCAATAGATTACATTCCCTGGAATAACTCTATTTCTTTGCTTTCAGCCTTAAGCTGAACAATTGCTTTTTTCTTCTTTGCAGTAAGACCGGAGGTTGCGCCTCTTCTTCTTACTTTGCCTTTTAAGTTGATTGTGTTTACATATTCAACTTTTGTTCCTTCAAACATCTTCTCAACAGCGTCCCTAATCTGAACCTTTGTTGCGTCTGTGTGTACGTAGAAGGTATACTTTTTGTCGGCCATGTCATTCATGGTCTGCTCTGTTACTACAGGCTTCAAAATTACGTCATAGTATTTTAAATCTGCCATTATGCGTACACCTCCTGCATTTTTTCAACAGCTTCTTTTGTTACTACGAAATTTTCGAATTTTAATATATCGTAAACATTAATGGAGTTTACTCCGGCTGTTTTTACATTTGGAAGATTTCTTGCAGAAAGAAGAACATTTTTATTGTCGCTGCCTTCTAAAACGAAAAGCGCCTTATTAAGATTAAGGGAATCAACAACCTTCTTCATTTCCTTTGTTTTGATCTCGTTTAATTTAAGATCCTCCAAAACAATGAGTTTTTCCTCTATTACCTTCTGGGATAAAGCGGACTTGAGCGCAAGTCTCTTCACCTTCTTGTTTAATTTAAAGGAATAATCTCTTGGCTTCGGAGCAAATACTACACCGCCGCCCTTCCACTGGGGTGAACGGATAGAGCCTTGACGTGCCCTTCCTGTTCCTTTTTGTCTCCAGGGCTTTCTGCCGCCGCCTCTTACTTCAGCGCGGGTTTTAGCAGACTGTGTGCCTTGTCTTTGATTTGCCAGATACTGAACTACGCTCATGTGAACAACGTCCATATTGGGTTTTATGCCGAATATGTCATCGTTAAGCTCCATTTCGCCTGTTTTCTGTCCATTCATATTGTATACTGAAACTTTAGCCATCTTACTTCCTCCTTTCCAAAAGATTAGGCCTTAACGCTATCTTTAATGCAGATAACAGAGCCTTTGGCGCCTGGTATTGCGCCCTTAATCAATATAAGGTTCTTTTCCGCGTCGGCACGTACGATTTCAAGATTCTGAATTGTAACGTTTTCGCTACCCATGTGACCTGCCATTTTCTTGCCCTTAGGAACTTTACCGGGGCTGGTGGCGGAACCCATGGAGCCTACGCCTCTGTGATATTTGGAACCATGAGCCATAGGTCCTCTTGACTGACCATGTCTCTTGATTGGGCCCTGATAGCCTTTTCCTTTGGAAACGCCGGAAACGTCAACCTTGTCTCCCGGAGTAAAGATATCTGCCTTAATTTCAGAACCGATTTCGTATCCTGAAATATCGTCAAGCCTGAACTCTCTTAATACCTTTTTAATCGCAACGCCTGCTTTTGCAAAATGTCCTTTTTCAGGCTTTGTGAGATGTTTTTCTTTTACATCGCCAAATCCTATCTGAACTGCGTTGTAACCGTCGGTTTCAACTGTTTTCTTCTGAACTACTGGGCATGGGCCGGCTTCAATAACAGTAACCGGAATCATGATGCCTGTGTCGGAGAAAACTTGTGTCATACCGATTTTCTTGCCAATAATCGCTTTCTTCATTAAATATGCACCTCCTGATCTCTACAGCGGATTACCCTTTTGGGCAATCATTCTAGGGTTAATATCTAGGAGTTCTAGTTATATAAAAACCCTAAAGTTGGTAATTGATTAGTTCATAATCTTTAATGTAATATCCACACCATCGGGAAGATCAAGGCGAGTTAACGCGTCAACCGTCTTTGGTGTAGGCATTAAAATGTCGATTAACCTTTTATGTGTTCTCATCTCGAACTGCTCGCGGCTGTCTTTATACTTATGAACAGCTCTAAGTATAGTAACAACTTCCTTCTTTGTTGGAAGAGGAATGGGGCCGGAAATTTCAGCGCCTGTCTTCTTCACCGTGTCGATGATCTGAGCCACAGACTTGTCGATAAGCTTGTGATCATAAGCCTTAAGGTTAATACGGATTTTCTGATTTGCCATAAAAAAAGTCCCTCCTTCTCGTACTTTAACTTTCTCAGCACGACAGTCAAGACTGTTACACTTTGCCGGGTGTGTCATAAATCTAAACACAAATTATATCTTTCGTAAGATTAATTTTCCCGATATTATGTTACAGTGACTTTGTCGCCCGGTTTCTTGAACTGGACATTGGCACCGTGAAACGGCACAAGGAAAACCTTGGTATCTAAGAAAAGATATGCCTTCGCTCATGGAAATTACCTGCATTATGCAGCAACCTTCCACATCATCGCTTTATGGCAACTGGGTATAAAGCCCTATGGGCATAATATCCCTGCCAAATGTCACAACGTTAAGATTATACTATAATAAAAGCTCCTATGCAAGGTTTTTTTGAAAAAATCCTTTATATTTCATGTTTTCTTTATAGAAAAACCATATTTTGTAAAATTTTATATTACACAGGGTATTTTATAGAATATTTAGCCGACATAAGTTTATTTCTAGCAAAATAGACTTCTTTTCGATAATACAGTAAAATAGCTTTAAAGCAATAACAAAAACCTATTTTTATAAGCGGTTTAGTATAATAGGAGCGCTTATATTAAGCCCTTCATAGTCAACAAAGATGAAAATATCTTTGGGAGCGTTCACCTGAAAACCCTTTTACAGCTTCCCTGTAAGTATTTTCAGATTCACTAAGTATAAAATATACGGTTTTTGTTACTCTAATTAAATTATTTTACTATATCAAGCGGAATTAAAATAATACAAGGTAAGCTTGTAAAGTATTTTAGGTGAGTGTCCCTTTATGATTAACAAATTTTAAACCAAGTTTGTTAATCATAGTATTCTGCTAATTTTCCGGTTTTTTATTGTTTAATTCTTTTAGGCTGCCTGTATCTTCATCTTTGATGTATTCTTCTTCGCATTTACGCTTTGCTTCAATAAGAAGTTCAATAGCGTCTTCAACCTTTGCAGCAAGCTGAAAATACATTTCTTTATAATCCGGCATATTTTAACCACCTTTCTAGCAATAACATTTATTATATGGTGTTGTCATATTGATGTCAATACCGTTCATGAGTGTTAAATTATGCTATCTTTTTCTTAAAAGGTGACACCAAAAGGAGGTCTTTCTTATGCCGTCAAAGCTACCGCAATTTACTGTACGAATCGATCCGAAGCTTCTTTTAAAGCTCCGCTATATAGCGGAATATAATGCCCGTTCAGCTAATCGGGAAGTAGAAATGCTTATAAAAAAGCATGTGGAGGGCTTTGAAAAGGCCCATGGTAAAATAGAGCTTTAATATTTTAATCATACTCTATATTTAAATCAAAAGGCAGAAAACACCATGAATTATGGGTTTTCTGCCTTTAATATAGTTATATAAAAGTAAAACAGCCGCAAAAGCCTATTGTCTATAGTTTAAATATACAGGTTTCCCCAGAAAGCAGCATATTTTTGAGTCTTTAGGGAATAGATTTTTATTACTTCCTATGAGAAATTTACTATACATGCAGCTCAAAGATACCCTCTTTAGAGGTCAGCCGCTTGGCTTGCCTTATCCTGAGGACCTGAATGGATAGTGCATACAGATAAAACCCTGACTGCCGTTTCAGGCAAACGCCGTGAAACAATCTGCTGCAGACCTCCGTATATTTGACTTGCTAGCCGTAATAGAAAAAGAAAAGCTGTGTTGCAACAGGAGTTCCCCTGATAAAAAACACCCAAACTTTTAAAATCTGGCTGAACCCCTGCCAATTGTAAAACCGCTAATAA
This sequence comes from Anaeropeptidivorans aminofermentans, assembly GCF_940670685.1. Classification (GTDB taxonomy): domain Bacteria; phylum Bacillota; class Clostridia; order Lachnospirales; family UBA5962; genus Anaeropeptidivorans; species Anaeropeptidivorans aminofermentans. Next base: position 3,158,668 of record NZ_OW711693.1, read on the forward strand.
CAATACCTGATTTCGACTAATATAGCTTTTTTATAGTTGTATATCCAATAAAATTGGATTGTAAGACAATCTAAACCACAGCTTTTAAGTTCACAGAGCATCTTTAAAACACATCTGCCGTTCTCTGAGCTCATGCCTTTTTATACTACTCAAAAACATATGGAATTGTCTTTATCATAAATAAACTTAATCTCTTTTTAAGTTTATTTATGATAGTATATTTCTTTTAAAATGTATTTTAGGGTTTATTCGGCTATACGGTTTTGTTTCTGTTTCATTTTAAATTCACTGTAACCGTCCCTGATTAAACATTAAGAAGCTTTAAACAAAAAAAAAGGGTATTGCAATCTGCAATACCCTTTTAATTATTAAGCTAAATTACTTAACGATTTCGGAAACGTTTCCAGCGCCAACAGTTCTTCCGCCTTCACGGATAGAGAATGTAAGACCCTGCTCCATAGCGATAGGAGTAATAAGCTCGATGTTCATTTCTACGTTATCGCCAGGCATGCACATTTCAGTGCCTTCTGGTAAAGTGATAACGCCTGTAACGTCTGTAGTTCTGAAATAGAACTGTGGACGGTAGTTATTGAAGAAAGGTTTGTGACGTCCGCCCTCTTCCTGAGTTAAAACGTAAACCTGAGCTTTGAAGTTTGTGTGAGGTGTGATTGAGCCTGGTTTTGCAAGAACCTGTCCTCTTTCGATTTCAGTTCTCTGAACACCACGAAGAAGCGCACCAATGTTGTCACCGGCCTGAGCCTGATCAAGAAGCTTATGGAACATTTCAACACCAGTTACAACAACTTTACGTGGAGCTTCGGATAAACCAACGATTTCAACTTCCTCAGAAACTTTAACAGTTCCTCTTTCTACACGGCCTGTAGCAACAGTTCCGCGGCCAGTGATTGAGAATACGTCCTCAACAGGCATTAAGAAAGGTTTGTCTGTATCTCTTTCTGGGTCTGGAATATAGCTGTCAACAGCTTCCATAAGCTCGATTATTTTATCTGCCCAAGGGCCGTTAGGATCTTCAAGAGCCTGAAGACCGGAACCTCTGATTACAGGGATATCATCGCCTGGGAAGTTGTACTCGGAAAGAAGCTCTCTGATTTCCATTTCAACTAAGTCAAGAAGCTCTTCGTCATCAACCATGTCACATTTGTTCATCCAAACAACCATCTTGGGAACACCAACCTGACGGCTTAAGAGAATATGCTCTCTTGTCTGAGCCATAGGACCGTCTGTAGCAGCAACAACTAAGATAGCGCCGTCCATCTGAGCAGCACCAGTAATCATGTTTTTAACGTAGTCAGCATGTCCTGGGCAGTCAACGTGAGCATAGTGACGGTTAGGAGTCTCATACTCAACGTGTGTTGTAGAAATAGTGATACCGCGCTCTTTTTCCTCAGGAGCCTTGTCGATTTTATCGAAAGCAACTTCTTCACCTAAGTTATATTTAGTATGGAGAACCTTTGTTATAGCAGCAGTAGTAGTAGTTTTACCATGGTCAACGTGTCCGATGGTTCCGATATTAACGTGTGGTTTGGTTCTTTCAAATTTAGCCTTACCCATTCTTCTTTTCCTCCTTAAAAATTAAGAAATATTGATTTCATTAATTTAATATGCTTTGTATATTTATCTACTACATTATATTAATTTTATTATAATAATGCAAGCTTTTGTTCAATCCTTAAAACAAGCTTTATTTAAGCCCTGCTCCACTCTAAGGAGGCTGTTTAAGGAATTAAATTACCTTAATGCGAAGACTTTTAGTCTACGCTTTTGCCGGAAATGATTTTTTCCTGAATTGACTTTGGAACAGGATCAAAATGATGAACTTCCATAGCGTATACGCCGCGGCCCTGTGTCTTTGAACGAAGGTCTGTAGCATATCCGAACATTTCTGCAAGAGGTACATAGGAATGGATAATCTGAGCATTATTTCTTGCTTCCATACCTTCTATACGTCCCCTACGGCTGTTAACGTCACCAATAACATCGCCCATGTATTCCTCGGGAACAGTGATATCAACTTTCATAATAGGCTCTAAGAGAATCGGGTCACCTTTTCTCATCGCTTCTTTAAATGCCATACTACCGGCTATTTTAAACGCCATTTCAGATGAGTCAACATCATGGTAGCTTCCGTCATAAAGAGTCGCTTTTACGCCCAATACGGGATAGCCGCCGATGATACCGGACTGCATTGCTTCTTTGATACCGTTGTCAACTGCAGGGATATATTCTCTTGGAACAACGCCGCCTACGATAGCGTTAACGAATTCATAAGGCTTATCTGCGTCATTTGCGTCCATAGGTTCAAAACGAACCTTACAATGACCATACTGACCGCGGCCGCCGGACTGTTTAATATACTTGCCTTCAACCTCAACGGATTTTGTAAATGCTTCTTTATATGCAACCTGAGGCTTACCAACATTTGCTTCTACCTTAAACTCTCTTAAAAGTCTGTCAACGATAATTTCAAGGTGAAGTTCTCCCATACCGGAAATAATCGTCTGTCCTGTGTCGTTATTGGTATAGGTTCTGAAAGTTGGGTCTTCCTCGGAAAGCTTTGCAAGAGCAATACCCATTTTATCTCTGCCTGCTTTTGTTTTAGGCTCAATAGCAACGTCAATAACAGGTTCAGGGAAATTCATGGATTCAAGAATAACCTCGTTGTTTTCAAAGCAGAGGGTATCACCTGTAGTTGTAAACTTAAGGCCTACGGCGGCGGCAATGTCGCCTGAGTAAACCTTGTCTATTTCCTGACGGTGATTGGCATGCATCTGAAGGATACGGCCTATTCTTTCCTTTTTACCCTTAGTAGAGTTATATACGTAAGAACCGCTTTCTAAAACGCCTGAGTAAACCCTGAAGAAAGCAAGCTTTCCTACGAAGGGGTCGTTCATGATTTTAAAGGCAAGAGCTGAAAACGGCTCTGTATCGGATGAACGTCTTTCAACCTCTTCCTGCGTATCAGGGTCAATACCCTTTATAGCAGGAATATCTATAGGTGAAGGCATATATTCAACAACACCGTCAAGAAGCTTCTGTACGCCTTTGTTTTTATAAGCGGAGCCGCAGAAAACAGGGATGACATCGGTTGCGATGCAGGCCTTTCTCATGGCTTTTTTAAGCTCTTCAACAGTTGGTTCCTCACCTGAGAGATATTTTTCCATAAGCTCTTCATCGGTTTCGGAAATTGACTCAACCATTGCAAATCTCATTTCTTCCGCTTTTTCTTTGTAATCATCGGGAATATCTATAACAGAAATATCATCGCCTTTATCATCATTGTAGATATAGGCCTTCATTTCCATCAAATCAATAACACCTTTAAATAAATCCTCGGCACCAATAGGGATTTCAACAGGAACCGCATTGGCTCCAAGTCTTTCTTTTATCATGGAAACCACGTTATAAAAATCGGCGCCCATAATATCCATCTTATTTACAAATGCCATTCTTGGCACATGATATTTATCGGCTTGACGCCAAACTGTTTCAGACTGAGGCTCAACGCCGCCTTTGGCGCAGAAAACACCTACGGCACCATCAAGCACTCTTAAGGATCTTTCTACCTCTACTGTAAAGTCAACGTGTCCCGGCGTATCAATTATATTAATTCTGTTGTTCTCCCACTGTGTTGTAGTGGCAGCAGATGTAATGGTAATTCCTCTCTCCTGCTCTTGTTCCATCCAGTCCATAGTGGCTGTACCCTCATGGGTATCGCCGATTTTATAAGTACGGCCTGTATAGTACAATATACGTTCAGTAAGAGTCGTTTTACCTGCATCGATATGCGCCATAATCCCGATATTACGTGTTTTTTCCAGTGGGAAAGCTCTACCTGACACAATTACTCCTCCTTCATAAACTTAGGCCTTTAAAGAAAAATTCCTTTAAAGGTCACTAAAACTTCTTTATACGAATTTTATTTTAAATCCGTATATATTACCATTTATAATGGCTGAATGCCCTGTTGGCTTCTGCCATCTTATGCACTTCTTCTTTTTTCTTAACGGAACCGCCTGTTGAATTTAAAGCGTCTAATATTTCATTAGCAAGACGGTCTTCCATCTTTCTTTCGCTTCTTCTTCTTGAGTAGGTCACAAGCCATCTAAGGCCTAATGCCTGCCTTCTTTCAGGGCGGATTTCCATAGGAACCTGATATGTTGCACCGCCTACACGTCTCGCTTTAACCTCGAGAACGGGCATGATGTTATTGAGCGCTTCTTCGAAAGACTCTAAAGCATCGGCGCCTCTTTTATCAGCTACCTGACTAAATGCGTTATATACGATTTTCTGAGCAACGCCTTTTTTGCCGTCCAGCATAATTGAGTTTATAAGCTTTGTAACAACTTTAGAATTGTACAAAGGATCCGGCAAAACGTCTCTTTTGGGTACATGTCCTTTTCTTGGCACGTTACTTCCCTCCTTAATCAAAATAATTCTATCAAAGGTACTCGCAAAGGTTAAACCCTCACGTTCATGCCTAATACTTTATATAATCATTCTTTCGGCAGATTGTAAAATATTAAGCAAGTGAAAGCTTTAAGCACTAAGGGCAAAAAGCCTATTTTTTACCGCGCTTAGCGCCGTATTTGGAACGAGCCTGTTTTCTCTTGGCAACACCTGCAGTATCAAGAGTTCCGCGAACGATGTGATAACGCACACCGGGAACGTCTTTAACCCTACCGCCTCTGATAAGAACAACGCTATGCTCCTGAAGGTTGTGGCCTTCGCCTGGGATATAAGCTGTTACTTCCATACCGTTTGAAAGACGTACCCTTGCAATTTTACGTAATGCAGAGTTAGGCTTTTTAGGTGTAGCTGTTTTAACAGCCGTACAAACTCCTCTTTTCTGAGGGCTGTGTGCGTCAGTCATTCTTTTTCTTAAAGTGTTTAAGTTTTTCTGAAGAGCTGGCGCAGTTGACTTGCGTTTGTTAACTTGTCTGCCTTTTCTTACCAACTGGTTAAATGTCGGCATATTGCACCTCCTTAATTTTACAATTGAGCTGCCTTCGGGGCATTCTGTTCTGCTCCCTTCAGCGCTCTATCTGCCTAAGATATATTTTTTGCTGATGTCCTTATTTTTGGCAGATTAAAAAAACTGCCTAAATTCGGCATACTATAAAATTATAATCCTGAGATTTCATTTTGTCAATATTTTTTTAATTTATAATGAAACCAATAAATTCAAGTATTTGCCTATACTAAAAAGATAAAAATAAAAATCAGACGGCTAAAAATATCCTTTCCATATTAAATCATTGTTATGAGAATGTTTATAGTAAATTTAAAGTTAAATAGTAGCAAAACCGTATATTCACGAAGGCTCAAAAATGTACCGTTTCCGAAGGAAATCCGTGTTTTTGAGCCTGCCGGGAATAGGTTTTTGCTGCTTCTTTATGATAAATTTACTATATTTCCATTTTTACAATGGATAAAAGGTTAAAACCGCAAAAAAAGCATGGGGGTCACCCCATGCTTTTTTATATTATCTTTCTTCCTTTATTCCTTCAATCACATTTTTCTGTGAGCTATATAAGCCGCTGGCGGAAAGCCCTGCGATTATTCCGTTAAATATACCGAGCCTTATATCCTCGGGTACAATAAGTATGGAAAGTAAAATTCCTATGGCAATATTTAAAATAGGAATATATTTTACATTTATGCCAAGGCCCTTTGCAATTTGGGCAATTCCCATAATAATGCCTACTTGGACGGCCATTCCCGTCATATCTGAAATAGTATTGATACTCATAAAATATCATTCCTTTCAATAAGATTTGGATTGCAGAACAATCTAAACGATTATAGTAAATTTAAAGTTAATACCGTAATAAAACCCTATATTTACTTTGACTCATAAATGTATCATTTACAGAGGAAATCCATGTTTTTGAGCCTATCGTAATATACCTTAAACAGGGTAACAAAAAGCGTATATTTTGAATGGCTTCATTTAAACGCTTCTACAGATGAAGCCATTTATAAAGAATAGTTTTTTGTTACTGCCTTAAAGCTATATTACTATATTAGTGAATCGGTTTTATTACATCTTTACAGAAAATTTACTATGTGCCCTAAGTTCACAGAACATTTCTGAACCATATCCTCCCTGTTTTCTAAGTTCGTGTTCATCATTAATAATAAAGTAAGCTTTTAACAGCTCACCGCCCTAAAGAAATCATCTTCCTTATATATATATTATTAAAGGGGGAATTAAATTGATGTATTTATTGAAATAATTATATATTTTTTAAATCCCGTCGGCCCATTGAATCATCTTTGTTATTGCCGCATCGTGATGCCTGAAGCAGGTGGCTCTGCTCATATAAGTCCTCATGGGAATAATATCCCATTTTAAGCCTAAAATGTATCTTGCTTCTATTACTTTTCTTTCTTCCTCTGTAAGCATGTCCATAAGGCTTGTAATCTTTTTTTGAGCAGAATATATTTCTTCCACGTTTTCAAAAAGCTTATTAAGGCGTTTTTCATATTCTTCCGTTATTTTAACGGCCTTTTCGTAGGTTTCGTCTTTAAATCTGTTTCCCGATGGAAGCCCCGAAGGATTATATGCCTTTGCCTCTCTTATGGAATTTACGGATTCTTTTATAAGCTTTATTTCTTCTTGGAGCCTATATACTGTCTTCGTCATGTTTTTATAATTGATAAGCATGTCCTTCATTTCTTCAAAAGTCATCTTTATCCTCCTTTTATTGTCCATTCGGCAACATATCGTTATATTTGTTTCTTGTATTATCTCATGTTGTATGTTTATTGTCAACTTATTTTAAATAATATTATATATTTGGCAATATAGGTTTTGATATTGCATAAAAGCTTTTAAAATAAGACATATGCCCGTAAATAGTGTATAATTTCTATTTACATATAATATTCTCCAGAAGAAGCAATTGACAAAAAAGGGATATTAAATTACTATATCTGAATATAAGAATATAAGGTGATGATATTTATGAGTTCAAACCTGGACAAATATGAAAAAAAAGCTGAAATGCTGAAAGCTCTTGCCCATCCCCTCCGCCTCAGAATATTAGAAGAGCTGTGTGTAAACAATACGAATGTGACGGCGCTCTATACAAAGCTTAATGTTCCCCAGTCTTCCGTATCAAGACATCTTGCCGTTTTAAGGCATGCAGGAATCGTTTCCGGGGAGCGGAACGGCCTTGAGGTGGATTACTGCTTAGATTGCGCCAGAATGGACGATTTTATCAAGGTTCTCATAAACAGCAATAAATAATAAAGGGCATAAATGCGAACTTCTAACATGTATAGTAAATTTAAAATTAAACAGGAACAAAACCGTATATTCACAAGGGCTCAAAATGTACTGTTCTAAAGAACTCCGTGTTTTTGAGCCTATAGGGAATCGGTTTTTCTTACTTCTTTACAAAAATTTGCTATTTCATAAAACCTATAAAAGGTACTATATCCTGTAAACCTTTTTAGCAATCAAGCTCCTTTAATTTAACGCAAATGGAAACCTTCGGCTTAATATTTCTTTGCAAGAGCGGCGTTTCAAAGAAAGGATGTTTTTATTGAAGAAAATAATATATTTAGTTTTATCCCTTTCCATGGTATTGCTATTTGCTTCCTGCAGTTCCTCTGATGGAAATGAAAGCAGTACGCAAAGCACCTCTCCGCCATCAGAAGAGGCCTCTGAATCCCCTTCTGCCGAGCCTTCCGAAGATGCTTCGGAAAGTGCAACCACCTTAGCCGATTTGCCTCCTGTACCTGATTTTGAGCTTACATCAATGGACGGTGAAACTTATACGCTTTCCGATTACACAGGTAAAACCGTGGTGCTTAACTTCTGGGCCAGCTGGTGCCCTCCCTGTAAGGCAGAAATGCCGGATTTTCAAGAGCTTCATGACAATTATGCAGAAGAAGACGTTGTCATTTTGATGCTGAATCAAACTTTTGGAAGAGAAACAAAGGCAGACGCCGATAAATTCATAGAAGAAAATGAATATACCTTTCCTGTTCTTTACGACTACGGCGAAGTGGGATATTCCATATTTGGAGTTCAGAGCTACCCTACAACCGTTGTTATTAACAGCGAAGGTTATCTTTCAGGTTTTGTAATCGGAATGACCGACTATGATGCCGTAGTAAAGCTAATAGAGGAGGCTCAGGGCGATGCTTAACCAAATAGCCCCCGAAATGACTTTATCTCTCGTAGCTCTGGTTTTTTCAGAGGGTTTTTTAGCCTTCCTCTCTCCTTGTATATTGCCGATGCTTCCCGTATATCTTATGTATCTTTGCGGCGGAAATAGCGTCGATTCCAACAAGAAAAAACTGATTATCAACACCTTAGGCTTTATTGCAGGCTTTGCCGTAATATTTGTACTGCTCGGTGCCGCCGCTTCAGGCATAGGGAGCCTTTTAAGCGCTCACAGAAATGCCCTTTCAAAAATAGGCGGCGTAATCATGATTTTATTCGGCCTCAATTACATAGGTCTCCTGAAAATTCCTTTTCTGAATAAGGTAACTTCCTTAGAGGCAAACACCAGTAATTTGAATTTCTTTTCAAGCGCAGTATTCGGCGCCGCCTTTTCCGTAGGCTGGACCCCTTGCCTTGGGGCATTCCTTGGGGCCGCCCTCCTTATGGCCTCCAATACTTCCACATTATACGCAGGGATTTTTCTTCTCTTTGTATTTTCTGTAGGCCTGGGAATCCCCTTTTTACTTACAGCCTTATTATGGAATAAACTCCAAGGGGCTATGGGATTTATAAAAAGAAATTTCAAGACCATAAAAATTATCTCCGGAGGTCTTTTGATATTTATAGGGCTCTTAATGGTATTGGATTTATTTAATGCGTATCTGAACTTCTTTTCCTAAAAGATATTTTAAGGCCGAAGGTATATGCCTTCGGCCTTTTATTTCTTTCAATTAATCTTATAGTAAATAAAGACAAAAATGTCTTTATTTACTATACATAGATATTTTCTTAAAAACTATTTATAGTAAATTTCTTATAAAGAGCAACAAAAACCGATTCGCTTCAACTAAAAAACGTGGATTTCCTTTGGAAACAGTATATTTTTGAACGATCGTGAATATACGGTTTTATTACTGTTTCACTAAACTTACTATACTCCTCATCTTTGTATATCTTCACAATTTTTTATGTTTATATAGATGAATCCGTAATAATTTTATTAACTCTTAGCTTTATGGGGCAAAAAAACGAAAATATTCTGTATGCCCAATGGAATAATTTTATATAATTTAAACAGAATATCTATGTTTCATTAATTTTTTCGGTAAATTCTATTCAAAATTCAAAGTTGATTAATAATGCCCCTTATGGTATACTATTAAAAATTTCAGAAGAAACTTTGATTTATAAACTTTATACTTAAATTCTGATTACTTATTTTCAAAATCTCTTTAGGAGGAAGCTTCATGCAGAATAACAATGTTATTTTCAAAAGCATAATGCCTATGTATATGCACATGTGTATGCCCATGTGCTGGTTTTGCTATACAGAAAATAACAATATGCATGCTTCTTCATATACCTCTAAAAGGGTTGAAAACGCAATATAAATTTTAAGATTTCATGTAATTTAATCTTAATACCTTTATATGGCAGGGAGCGATGCTCCCTGCCATTTTTTTAAGAGCAAGGCCCGAGGGCCTTATATAAATCTTTCCTCTATACAAATATAGTAAATTAACTTTAAAATTTAAGAACCCTATTCTAAAGTTAAATAAGTATATACTCTGATTCAAGAAAGGATGATATTATGAGCAATAACGAGAAAAAAGGCTATCGTTTTGAAACTATACAGGTACACGCAGGGCAGGAAAGCCCCGATCCTGCGACAGGGGCAAGGGCTGTTCCAATTTACCAGACTACGTCTTATGTTTTTGATAACTGTGACCATGCAGCGGCTCGTTTTGGTCTTGCCGACGCCGGAAATATTTACGGAAGGCTTACGAATCCCACACAGGGTGTGTTTGAAGAGCGTATTGCCGCTTTAGAAGGCGGTGTTGCCGCCCTTGCGCTTTCAAGCGGAGCAGCGGCAGTTACTTATACAATTCAGGCCCTTGCAAAAGCAGGAGATCATATCGTTTCTCAAAAGACCATTTACGGCGGTTCCTACAATCTTTTTGCCCATACATTCCCCCAGTATGGAATTACTACTACCTTTGTAGATATACACAATGAAAGCGAAGTAAAAGAAGCCGTTAAGGAAAATACAAAGCTTATCTTCATAGAAACCTTAGGAAACCCCAACTCCGACGTTTCAGACATAGAAAATTTAGCTAAAATTGCCCATGATAATAAAATTCCCCTCGTTATAGACAATACCTTCGGTACCCCTTATCTGATACGCCCCATAGAATACGGCGCCGACATCGTAATTCATTCCGCTACAAAATTCCTCGGCGGCCATGGAACAACTCTCGGCGGTGTTATCGTAGACAGCGGAAAATTTGACTGGGAGGCCTCCGGGAAATTCCCTGCATTAACAGAGCCTAACCCAAGCTACCATGGTGTAAGCTTTACGAAAGCCGTAGGCCCTGCCGCCTTCGCAACTTATATCCGCGCCATTATCCTTAGAGATATGGGAGCTACTTTATCTCCTTTCCACGCCTTTTTATTCCTCCAAGGCCTCGAAACCCTTTCCTTAAGAGTAGAACGCCACGTTGAAAATGCCCTTAAAGTAGTTGATTACCTTAAGAACCATCCTAAGGTTGCAAAGGTAAACCATCCTTCTCTAAAAGAAGACCCTACTCACGAGCTTTATAATAAGTATTTCCCTAACGGCGGCGGCTCCATATTTACCTTTGAAATAAAAGGCGGTGCGGAGGAAGCAAAGAACTTTATTGATAAGCTTAAGCTTTTCTCCTTGCTTGCAAACGTTGCAGACGTTAAGTCTCTTGTAATCCACCCTGCTTCTACCACTCATTCCCAGATGAATGAAAAAGAGCTTGAAGCCTCCGGTATTAAGCCCAATACCATCCGTTTCTCCATCGGTATAGAGCATATAGACGATATCTTAAATGATATAGAGCAGGCCTTTGAATAAGCTTATATTAAATAAAAGCATCAATCCGGAAGCATTTTATTCGGATTGCATCTTTTAGATAAACATATCGGGAAAAGGATTTCTTCTTTTCCTATCCTATTTAAGTCAATTTAAGTTCATCCCGCTTGCAAAGGATTCATAAGGTTACACTTATATCCTTTGCAGGCGGGCCATATCCTTCATGTCTGAATATAATGGCTGTACTTATAAACATTCTATTACCGCATCTCTTTTACTTACTGACCTAATTTGATTTATGCCTATTCTTAGTGTATAAGCAAACTTGAAAAATGAAATACGCATAAGTTTCTAAATCTTTTTTACAGTAAATTTCGCTGAAGGATGTAATAAAAATCTATTTTTCATAAACAGCTTAAACATATAAAATCCCTATGTTTAAACCATTCAAAATATACGAATTTTATTACTGTTTCATTTGAAATTGACTATAAGTAAGCATTCTCTTATCGTTACCAAATCTAGTATAAAATCGGTAACAATAAAAAAGCAGGCTCTCCAAGGGCCTGCTCATTTCTTTTGCTGAGATTTAATAAGTATCGTAAATTTAAACCGTAGCAAAATCTGTATATTCAGATAAACCTAAAAATACCGTTTTTGAATGAAATCTGTGTTTTTGAGTCTGTCTGAATAGATTTTTGTTATTTCTCATAAGAAATTCACTATATAATCATGATTACAGCCCTTTTTTATTGCGTATCGTTTCCATAGCTGATAAACTAAAATTAAATTTAGTAAAAGGAGGAAATAATGAGTAAAATTGGAATAATAACTCCTGTCGGGCGGGAATTTGCCCCTTATCTAAAAATACTGAAAGAACCTATTCTGTCAAAAAAGTCTATGCTTGCCTTTACAGAGGGAAAAATAGAAAATGCCGATGTTGTTATGGTTCAATGCGGGGTTTGCAAGGTGAATGCCGCTATCGCTACCCAAATACTGATAGAGCAATATGGTGTTTCCTTCGTTATCGTATCCGGTACCGCAGGGGGCATGGACCGAAGGCTTGAAATCGGAGATACGGTGATTTCTACAGAAATCGTCTACCATGATGTAGTGCCTGAAATCATCATAGCAGGCCACCCCTGTATGCAGTCTGAATTTTTTTATGGAGATGAAAATATGCTCGGCCTTTGCCGTGAACTTATAAAGGAACAAGAATTTACACAAAATATCTTTTTCGGACGAATTGCCACAGGAGAAACTTTTATCGACAAAGAAGGCAGAGCTTCGATAAACGAAAGGTATAGTCCTCTCTGTGTCGATATGGAAACAGCCGCCATAGGCCATGTATGCTATGTAAATTCCGTACCCTTTATTGCAGTGCGGTCTATTTCCGATAATGAGGAAAAAAGCGGCGTAGATTCTTTTGAGCTTAACTGCGACAAAGCCGCCGAAAATTCCGCTGATATTGTACATAAGCTTATCATTAAATATACCGCAAAATACTAAAGGGGGGACATAGAATGAATCAGGAAACAAGCTTTATATTCACAGGGGATTCCTTCATTACAAGAAGGATTTCAGAAGAAGGGTACGAAGGCCTTGGAAAAATCTCAGAAATCATTAAAAATCATCAAGTACGATTTAATAATCTTGAGATAACTATCCATGAGAATGAAGGTTATCCCGAAGCTCAGTCAGGAGGAACATGGGCCATGGCAGACCCTTCCGTTCTGGACGATTTATGCAGATACGGCTTCAATTTATATAATACCGCCAATAATCATTCCTCTGATTACGGCCACGGAGGTCTTTTGGGAACCATCAGAAATTTAAAAGAAAGAAATCTTGTTTTTGCAGGGACCGGAGAAAACCTTGCCCTTGCTTCAAGGCCCTCTTATTTAGAGACGAAAAATGCAAGGGTCGCTTTAATAGCCGTCTGCTCTACCTTTCATCCTTCTGCGGCAGCGGGAAATCAAAGCCCTTCTCTTAAAGGCAGGCCGGGGCTTAATCCCTTAAGATATAAAACCTATTATACGCTAGAAGAAGATTATTTCAATACATTATGCGATATTGCCGAAAAAACCTATATCAATGCTTCGGCTTTAAAATCCATTAAAAACGGCTATGCCCCTCCTCTTTCTGAAGATGTTTTAAATTTCGGCGGGCTTAGTTTTATTCTTTCGGATAAAACCGGCGTTTCCACCTCTCCCGACCAATCGGACATGGAAAGAATCGGTTCTACAATATGCGAGGCAAGAAGGCAGGCGGATTATGTGATTATGAGCATTCACGCTCATGAGGATTTAAACGGAGAAACTGCCGTGCCTGCGGAATTTTTACAGTCTTTTTCAAGATTCTGTATTACAAAGGGCGCCGACGCTGTCATAGGCCATGGCCCTCATGAGCTTCGGGCCATAGAAATATATAAAGAAAAGCCCATTTTCTATAGTCTTGGCAATTTCATCTTCCAGACGGAAACCGTAGCATTTCAACCGGCAGACGCCTTTGAAAAGCAGTCCATGCCTATCGGCAGCACCGTGGGAGAATATATGGATAACAGAAGCAAAAACGGAACAAGAGGATATGCCGTAGACCCGAATATATGGCTTTCGGTAATGGCAGGCTTTACGGCAGCAGACGGCAAAATAAAACAAATAAAACTTTATCCCATCGATTTGCATATGAAATCTCCAAGAAGCCAAAGAGGCCTTCCCTCTATTGTAGACGGAAACCATATTCTCGAATATTTAAGCAAATTAAGCGCCCCCTTCGGCACCTCTATAGAAATCATAGATGGCATCGGTGTAATTAATCTTTAATATAAAGGAGAATTATCATGGGTTTAAAATGCGGTATGACAGTCAATATTTCAGACTGTCCTACAGGGAAAAATAATTTAATCACTGATGTTGCCGGGGTAAAAGTAGGCCATTGCACCTTAAAATCCGAAAAAATCAAAACAGGGGTAACGGCTATTATGCCTTCCGGGAATAATATTTTCAGAAACAAGCTTCCTGCCGCCGCTTACGTTATTAATGGCTTCGGCAAAAGCGCGGGTCTTGTGCAGATAGAAGAGCTGGGCACCTTGGAATCTCCTGTTATCCTTACCAATACCTTCGGCATCGGCACATCTATTAACGCTCTCGTGAAATATCTTTTAGAAAAGAATCCTGAAATCGGAGACACTACAGGAACCGTAAATCCCATTGCCATGGAATGCAATGACGGGGCCATAAATGACATTCGGGCCCTTGCAGTAGAAGAAAGCCATGTGTTTGAAGCCATGGAAAGTGCATCCGAACTATTTTCCGAAGGCCCCGTCGGCGCGGGAACAGGCATGCGCTGCTACGGCCTTAAAGGGGGCATCGGCTCTTCTTCAAGAATAATCAATATAGACGGGAAAACTTTTACCGTAGGAAGCCTCGTCCTTTCAAATTTCGGAGCAACAAAAGACCTTTCTATTTTCGGCATAAATATAGGAAAATACATCGCCGAAAGCACGAAAATTGCCGAAGAAAAGGAAAAAGGAAGCATCATCGTAGTTATCGCAACGGATATTCCTTTAAGCGACCGGCAGTTAAAGAGATTATGCAAACGAGCAACCGTAGGCATCAGCAGAACCGGCTCTTTCTGCGGAAACGGAAGCGGAGAAATTGCCCTTGCCTTTTCCACCGCCAATGCTGTAAGCCATTTTAATGACAGCCCTTTCAGCCCTTCCATAAGCTTCAATGATAATAATATAGATGATGTTTTCAGAGCCGTTGTTTCTTCCGTAGAGGAATCTGTTTTAAGTTCTCTCCTTCACGGAGAAAGCACTTTGCAAAGAGACAGAAAGCTTTGCCTTTCCCTTAAAGACAGCTTGAAATTTCTTGAAGAAGAAGGAACTTGCTATTACGCTAAATATCTTTTGGAAAAGCTGGGGTTATAAGCCTAAGAGATTTAACTCCTTAAATATTATTCAAATTTCATTTATACTTGAATTAACATGAAATAGCAGTGTTGTCAAATAGAACAGGAAAAAACGGACTAAATTAAAATGCCCTTTACCGCATTTTAAGTTTATAGTAAATTTAAAGTTAAATAGTAGCAAGGCCGTATATTCACACAGGCTCAAAAATGTACCGTTTCCGAAGGAAATCCGTGTTTTTGAGCCTGTGTGAATAGGTTTTTGCTACTTCTTTATATGAAATTTACTATACGGTATTTTGCGGAGCAAAAATTTTCATCACCCTTCTCTTATTTTATGCCCTTTTAGAACAAATATCTACTGCGGAATAAATGCAAATTGACTATATCATAAAAGGCAGTTTCTTCTGCCTTTTATTTTTATCCTCTCAACGCAAAAAAGACAGCTTACGGCAACTGTCTTTTTTGATATAGGAACAATTATAGTAAATTTATTATGAAGAAGCAGTGAAAACCTACTATTCCCAGCAGACTTAAAAATACGGCTTTACTGCTGTTTATAGCAAAACAATG
The DNA here is from genome assembly GCF_940670685.1 of Anaeropeptidivorans aminofermentans. Taxonomy (GTDB): domain Bacteria; phylum Bacillota; class Clostridia; order Lachnospirales; family UBA5962; genus Anaeropeptidivorans; species Anaeropeptidivorans aminofermentans. The sequence goes on from NZ_OW711693.1 coordinate 3,174,186, forward strand.
AATTAGCGTAACAAAAATAGGTTTTTGTTCCTGCCTTAATTTTGTTTTGCTGTAATTTTAAATTTACCATAAGCTAATCGGAGGTTTTATCCTGTTTTTTAGAAGTCGTTTTCATACATTCTATTATTGCTTTCTCATCTTTAAGAGAAGGGATTGCACCAAAACCGGAAGCACAGCAGGCCCCTGCGGCATTGGCAAAATCACTTATGGCAGAAAGGGCTTCTGCAGTCAAATCTTCTATTTTGCAGTTGGCTTCTATTATTTTAGCAATCGCCGCCCCTAAAAATGAATCTCCTGAGCCTGTTGTGTCTACCACTTTTGTGTCATAGGTATAAAAATGCTCCTTTAAATTATCATGGCAGCATATACAGCCCTTAGGCCCCATGGTTACAAATACCAGAGAGGCACCCTTTTCTTTAAGCCATTCTGCCGCTTCCCATACGTCATCTTTGCCTGAAAGTAAAATCGCCTCATCATCTGAAACCTTAAGCACATCTACAAGGGGAAGGGCTTCTCTCAGGCATCTTAAGGCCTCCTCCTCACTTTCCCAAAGAGGTTTTCTGTAATTTGCGTCAAAGCTTATGGTAACACCCTTTTTCCCGGCATATGCAGCTGCCTTTAAAGCCGCCGACCGCATAGGCTCTTTCGTAAGAGACACTCCCGAAAAATGAAGCACTTGGCTTTTATCTATAAGTTCATAATTTATATCACTGGGGCTATACATCATATCGGCCCCGGGGCTTCTATAAAAGGTGAAGCTTCTGTCTCCGTCCTCCTTAATATGAACAAATGCAAGTGTCGTGGGAATGTCTTGATGACAAAGAAGGCCTTCCGTATTGATATTTACAGAATCCAATGTCGTTCTAAGGTACGCTCCAAACTGGTCCTTTCCTACCATTCCCATAAACGCCGTTTTCTGCCCCAGTATAGAAAGCTGTGCCAGAAAATTAGCGGCGCTTCCTCCGGGGTTGGCTAAAAATCCCCATTTTTCCTTATAAGGAGTAAAATCAATTAATACTTCACCTACTGCAACAATTAATGCCATAGTTTAACCTCATTCCTTCTGGGCATTTCTTTTTTTATTTCTTCCTTGACTATGATAAATTTAAAGTTACACCGTAACAAAACTATATATTGACACTTTCTAAAAATCTACTTTTTCCCAAAGGAAAACCGTATTTTAAGCAGTATAAAAAGCATAAGCTTAGGGCGTTACGGCTTAAATTGCCTTGCAAGTAAAGTTTTATTTCTTGCCAATAAGGTTTCGTTGCTTCTTTATGAGAAACTTGAATTTCAGTATCTATTCTTATGCTCTATTTATGAAACAAATTCCTCTCTGTCTGGAAGAAATTCTATAAACTTTCTAATAAACGGGTCCCAAAAGTCCCAGTCATGAACCCCAGGGCCTTCTTCATATTTTATAGGAAGCCCCAGCGCTTCAATATAGTTTCTAAATTCAATATTAGACTCATAAAGAAAATCTTCTCTTCCGCAGGCCATATAAAGCTCTGGGCATTGAAGCCCTTCATCCTTAAGATTTTTTGCGGCTATTCTCAGGCTGTCTTCTTCGGGAATAAAATATTCATTGTTTGCCCCGAATACACCTCTCAGCCATTTATCCCCGGGGACCTTTTTAGGAATGACTCCGCCCTCAAAGTTCTGATAGCCTTCGATAAATAAGCCTCCGGAAAGGCTTCCGGCGTAAGCATATTTGTCGGGATTTAAAAAAGCGGCTTTAAAGGCGCCGTAGCCCCCCATAGAAAGACCGGCGATGTATTTATTCTCCCTTTTTCCGGATATGGGAAAGAGGGATTCCATAACCTCCGGCAGCTCCTTCGTATAATAATTATAATAATTGCCGCCGAATCTTAAATTTTTATAGAAGCTATTGTCTACGCCGGGCATTACCACTGCGATTTTCTTTTTCTGGGCATATCGTTCAATGCCGGAAAACCTTGCCCAATCCGAATGGTCTGCCGTAAGGCCGTGAAGAAGATAAAGAACAGGATATTTCTCTTCTTCTTTGGGATAGCTGGTACTTGTTTCAAAGAAATAACCGCCCGAATCAGGAAGGGGCAAAACAATATTAACACATACGCTTCTAAAAAGCTCCTTTGAAAAGAACTTGCTTTCTATAACAGCCATTTTTATCCTCCTCCCCTAATCCACAAAGCCTTCTTTTAAAGGCAGGTAGTCAATGAACTTTCTGATAAAAGGGTCCCAGAAATCCCAATCATGAACGCCTTTTTCTTCGGAATAAGTAACATTAAGACCTAAGCCCATAAAATAATCTTTAAGGTCTTTGTTCGCTTCATAGAGAAAATCCTCTGTTCCGCAGGCCATGTATATCTCTGGAAGAGTTTTATCTTCTTCCTTAAGCTTCTTTGCTATATATCGTAAATTATCCTTTTCGTCATGATAATACTCGAAATTTTCCCCGTAGGCCCCTTCCTTCCACTTTCTCGTATTAATAGGGGAATTTACTTTATTTCCGTCTTTTGTGTCTCCCACGCCACCTGAAAGGCTTCCGACTGCGGCATAGTTTTCAGGGTTTCTTAAAGCCGCCTTTAGGGCGCCAAATCCCCCCATGGAAAGGCCGGCAATGAAATTGTTTTCTCTTTTTGCAGAAAGAGGAAGCAAAGCCCTCATGGTCTTTGGAAGTTCCTGGGTATAATAATTATAATAATTGCCGCCGTCATGGATATTGCAATAGCTGCTGTTATTGGCGCTTGGCATTATCACAGCAAGGTTTCTTTTCTGAGCATATCGTTCAATACCGGAAAACCTTGCCCAGTCTGAAAAATCCGCTGTAAATCCATGAAGAAGATAAAGCGTCTGATACTTTTCGCCCCTTTTCGGATAATAGGTCTTTGTGTCAAAGAAATAATCCCCTGATTCCGGCGTAGGCAGTATTGCATTGACGCTTACGCTTTGAAAAAGCTCATGGGAAAACAGTTTAAATTCAAATATAGCCATATGAAGCCTCCCTTCCAGCTGTACTTATTTATCTTTAAAACATATGCTTTTTGTCTTAAAGTTAAATAAGCTTTCCTTAATGCGAATCGTAAATTGGTTTATTCTTTTTAAGTTGATTTACTAAAACGTTATTACAATCTTTCCGTGTTTTCTGTATTCGTCGTTTTCAAATACTTCTACAGCATTATCGATAGGTATCGTATCTGTAATAACTGCATCCAGGTTGATTCGCCCTCCGGCAATCAAATCAATGACCCGCTGACTTACAAGGGGATTGATAAAGGAACCGGTAATATAAATCTCCTTTTTAAAAATCTGCTCTAAGGGCAGAAGGGTGATTTTGCTTTCGGGCGGCGTAAGGCCGAAAAGCATAACCGTAGCGCCGTTAGATGCGATATCTACAGCCATTTCCATGGTCTTTATTCTGCCGACGCATTCGATAACCGTATCAAGGGCTTCTATCCCTGCTTTTTTACAGGCCTCTTTAACATCCTCTTTTGTCGGGTCTATGGTAATATAGGCTCCAAGCTTTTCGGCTGTATTCCTTTTTTCTGCAATAGGCTCTATGGCAACAATTCTCGATGCCCCTGCGCATAAGGCAAGCTGCATCATCATTTGACCTATGGAACCAAGGCCGATTACCGCTACTGTATCTCCCGGACGGATATTAGACCTGTCTATCCCGTGAAGACAGCAGGCAAGAGGCTCTACCATTGCCCCGTGTAAATAAGAAATCGTATCTGGCAGCTTATAAAGGGCCTTTTCTTTCACCACGGCTTTTTCACTGAATCCTCCGTAAAGAGTTGTTCCGTAGCCTATCATGTTTTCGCAGAAATGAACCTGCCCTTTCAGGCAGCTTCTGCAATGGCCGCAGTACATATTGGGGTCTACGGTTACCTTGTCACCGATGTTAAAATTCTTTACATTCTTTCCCACAGCAGATACCTGACCGGAAAATTCATGGCCCATTACAAGGGGAAGAGAATTTTCAAATGCTCCTTTATCCCCGTGAAACATATGCAAATCCGTTCCGCATACACCGCAGGCCTTAACATCTACCACAACCTCGTCATCTTCCGGTTCTCTAATATCTATTTCCATAATTTCAAGCTTTTTAATATCCGTTAAAACCAATGCCTTTGCTTTCATACGAAGCATCTCCTTCCTGCTATAGACCGGCAAATCTGCAAATTTCATCAAGGGCCTCAAATGTTTTCTGGTAGGTCCTATTGATAAAGGCATGTATCATGCCCTGATAGAGCTTAAATTCCACCTTGTTTCCGCTGTCCTCAAGCTTTGCGGCATACATCAGAGCCTGGTCCAAAAGAGGGTCGCATTCGGCGGATATGAAAAGGGCTCTTGGAAGGTTTTCATGATTTTCAGCTAAGAGCGGAGAGGCATAAGGATTTTGCCTGTCTGCTAAATCAGAAAAATAATGATGGCACATGCCCTCGTCACTATTCATATTAAGGAAATAACCGCCGTTTCCGTATCGAAGCTCTGATTTTGACCTTTCCTTCATGATAAATGTAGTGGCGGGATAGATTAAAATCTGGCTGTCTATTTTAGGGCCCTTTGCATCTCTTGCTTTAAGGGCAACTGCCGCCGCTAAGTTTCCGCCGGCACTGTCTCCGCAAAGGCTTAATTTATCTAAGTCTGCATTTAAGAGCTCTTTGTTTTGAACTGTCCATAAAAGAGCTTCATAGCAGTCGTCAAAGCCTGCAGGGAATTTATTTTCCGGCGCAAGCCTGTAATCTACGGACACAACGGCAATTTTTCCGTATTTGGCAAAATATCTGGGTACATAATCATATACGTCCAGATTATTCATGGTCCAGCCGCCGCCATGGTAAAATACCATAACAGGGAAAGGACCCTCCCCTTCCGGGTGATAAAGTCTTAAAGGAATCAAAGCGCCGTTTCTTTCCATATGTATATTTGTTGTGGGTATTTTCATTATGGGCTCGTAAATATTGCATCTTTTAATAAGCTCCGTAAGCTCCGTAACCGTTTCAAGATTTGCCCTTGCCCGCCATATGCCGGCATTTTCAAGGTCTACCATCTGAGGCTCCGGAATATTTACCTCCGGCGACACCTCTGCGTATTCTGGTTCAAAATATTTTCTATACATTATTTCACCCCCGCAAGCTCTTTTTTATTACTATTGGATCCATTGCTGTCTTTATTGTCGGATACTGACTTTTTCTTAACTGCCATATGCTGATAGCTGTCTAATATAACAGCCCCTAAGAATATGCCGCCTCTTATAACCATCTGAGGGTATTCCCCTACGTTCATAAGGGTGAGCCCATTTGTAAGCATGGATATCAGAACAACACCGCAGCAGGCCTTAAAGACCTTTCCTTCGCCGCCCGCCATGCTGACCCCTCCGATTACAACCGCCGTAAGAACGTTCATTTCAACCTCGTTTCCTGCAAGGGGCTGGCCGGAGCCTACCCTGCCGTACATTACAAGGCCCGCAAGACCTGCCAAAGCGCCGCTTAAAGTATAAGCAAGGATTCTGATTTTATCCGTATTGATTCCTGAAAGCCTCGCGGCTTCGTCGTTGCTTCCTGAAGCGTAGAAATATCTTCCGAGATACGTTTTATTCAGCACAAAGGACACCACCGCTGCCACAATGAAGAAAATTATAACCGGTATGGGAATAGGGCCTAAATAGCCTTGGCCCAGTATTTTCGATGCCTCGGGGATTCCGTAAACAGGAAGACCGCCGCAGATAATATAGGCGATTCCCCCGATAATGGTTTTTACCGCCAAGCTTCCGATCATAGGGGATATTCTCGTTTTAACAATTGAAATCCCTGTAAGCCATCCAAGAAGTACAGACACAATTAAGGCAATAACCATGCCCCAAATCCAGTGCATGCCGTAATTGACGCATATAAGGGCTACAATAACCGTAACAATAGATACAATGGAGCCTACCGCAAGGTTTATGCCCCCTGCTATAATTACAAACATGGAACCCATGGCCGCAATGCCCAAAATAGAGGACTGCCTTAAAATAGTGATGATATTGCTGCTTTTTATAAAAGCGTTATTCCCCATGGTAAAGCCGATGCCTAAAAGTATTAAAACAAAAACTACAGAATATTCTTTTAAAATAGCGATTACCTTTTTCATCTGTCCCGTACTCCTTCTTAAAGAATGTGGATTCGACGGAATAAAAATCCCATTGAACTCATGATACTATTTCGTATAAATTTACAGAAAAAACACTGCCATGCATAACCTAAAGACGTGCTTAAGGTTTTATACCCATACCGTCAAAAGCCTGCCGGACTTTCCCTTGGTTTACCAAGGGCTTCGGCTTCATCAAGCTCACATTAAATGGAATTCTCGCCGGAAGCGAACTGTAAAACGCTCTCCTGAGAATACGCCTCTTTTTCCAATCGGGTCATAAATTTGCCTTCATAAAGAATCAGCATTCTGTCTGTAAGGCCCAGTATTTCTTCCATTTCAGAAGAAATTACGATGATACCGATGCCCGATTCCGCAAGGGTATTAATAAGCTTATAAATCTCCTGCTTTGCCCCTACGTCTATTCCTCTTGTCGGCTCATCGAGAATCAATATTTTAGAATCACTGGCAAGCCATTTCCCGAGAACCACCTTCTGCTGGTTTCCGCCTGAAAGATTTCCCACAAGCTGCTCTGCACTTGGGGTACGGATACTAAGCTCTTTAATTTCTTTATCTACGTAAAATTTTTCTTTTTTAATATTTACGATACTCATATTGGAGATACGCTTTAATATGGGTAACGTAATATTCTTACTAATAGGCATACGCAAAAGAACACCGTGATTTTTCCTGTCCTCCGCCACAAGGCCTATGCCGTAATTTACTGCGTCTCTGGGAGAGTTAATATGGGCTTTTTCGCCGTTTATATAGATTTCTCCTCCGGTTTTTTTATCGGCTCCGAATATGAGCCTTGCAAGCTCTGTCCTTCCTGCCCCTACAAGGCCTGCAAAACCTAATATTTCTCCTTCTTTTAGGGAAAAGGATATGGGCGCTACATCATCGCTTTGAAGGTTTTTAACCTCAAGGAGGGTTTTGCCATATTTTTTATTTCTCGCGGGAAAGGTATCCTTAAGCTCACGGCCTACCATGTAATATATCAGGTCGGATTTGCTTAATTCATTTGTATCTTTTGTTATGATTACCTCTCCGTCGCGCATTACCGTTACCCTGTCGGAAATCCTGTAAAGCTCGTCAAGGCGGTGGGATATGTATATGATGGAAACCCCTCTTGATTTAAGGTCCTTAATGATATCCATGAGAATATCAACTTCGTCGTCTGTAAGGGGCGCCGTGGGCTCGTCCATAATAATAAGCTTCGCGTTTTTAGCTATGGCTTTTCCTATTTCCACAAGCTGCTTATAAGCTACCGTAAGGTTTCTTACAAGTTCCTTAGGATTAATATTCAGATGAAAATTATTTAAAATCTCCTGCGTATTTTTATAAAGGGCATGATGGTCCATAATAAACCCCTGATTGACCTTCTGACCCATAAATATATTTTCTGCAACGTTAAGCGCAGGGGCCAGTGTAAATTCCTGATAAATGGCGGCAATCCCAACCTCCTGAGAAAGGGCCGGGGTCATAGACTGATAGCTTACCCCTTCAAAAATCATCTCACCCTCATCCGGCTTTATGGCTCCCGTAACCGCTTTTATTAATGTGGATTTCCCTGCTCCGTTTTCTCCTATGAGCGCGTGGACCTCACCTCTTCTTACATTAAAAGAAACGTTATTAAGCGCGACTACGCCGGGATATCTTTTTGTTATCCCTTTAATTGTTAAAATATCTGAGTTCATATTCCTCACCGCCCTGAATTCTTTTTGTTTCTAAAGCAATTCTTCAATAAATAAATTAAATTTATTTACGCAAAGGCTTCCTGCCCTTTCTGTATTATTTCCTCTAAAGTTTCTTTGGTATAATTCATCAGGGGCTGCAATCCTGTCAAGAAAAACCGCAAGCCTTTGCTTTTTAGTTATACTTGAATAAAAGTAAAACAGTAGCATTGTAAATTTGCGATTTTTCTTAACATAAGCCTATAAAATAAAATTCGACTTTTTCTCTCAATCTATAAGACAGTTTCCCATGGTTTTAACGCCATGGGAAAACGCGCCTTATAAAAAATAAAGTTAAGATGAACTTATTAACTATTGAATTATTTTATGTATTCCTGAACGTTTGCAGAGGTAATCAGCTCTGTAGGTCCGTAGAACTCTCCGCCGCCTTTGCTCTGGGCAAGGTCTATGGCGATTTCCATAAAATCAGGAGCAAGAGCAATAAGCTTCGTCGTAATGGTTCCCCTGTAAATTCCGCCTTCAGCTATGGCATTAAGGCCGTCATTGGTAGCGTCGCAGCCGAATATGCCAACCTTGTCGCCGCCGTAGTTTGCAGCTTTAAAGGCTTCATAAACGCCGAGACAGCCGCCGTCATTAATGCCTACAACTAAATTAAGTTCTTTTCCTGATTGAAGGAAGTTTTCGCCTGCCGTAACGCCGTTGGCCGCGTTTCCGCCGACACCTTCCATAATGAATTCTACATTCGGTGCAAGCTCTTTTAATGCATCTTTATAGCCTTGCTCTCTTTCAACAAGGAAATTGGCAGAAGGGTAGTTGCAGGAAGCCGCATATACCGTTTCATCGGATTTAAAAGTCGCATTAACCCATTCAGCGGCATTCTTTCCTATGGCGTATCCCAAATCATAGTTTTTCCAGCCGAAATAGGCATCTGCGCCGTCAACATTCGTATCATATGCAAAGAATTTAACGCCGGCAGCCTGTGCTTCCTTCATAACGGAAGCCATGGCAGGTCCGTCCTGAACGTGGCAGATAATGGTGTCGACTCCTGTGGAAATATAGTTTTCTATTGCTGAAATCTTAGCGGCTGTATCTACGGAAGGTTTATAAAGAAAATTTATGCCTTTATCCTTTGCATAAGCTTCCATTGCCTCTACCTGCATGGCAAATATTTCGTTTCCAAGGTCTGAGCATACATAAGCTACCGTAATGTCTGAGAGTTCTTTTGCTGCCGGTTCTCCGGCTTCTTCTTTTTTTTCTTCTTCTTTCTTCTCTTCTGAAGCAGGCGGTGGTGCTTCTTCTTTCTTTGCGGACCCGTCGCCGCAGCCTGCAAGCGACCCAAGCATTACTGCCGATAATAAAAGAGCCATCAGCTTCTTCATCTTAAATTTCCCCTTTTCCGTTTAATATTTATTGTTTTATATTTGATTAAATAAATAATATTGTTGTCAATTTGCTTTTCCTTGATTTTATGCCTTTTGGGAGCCTATACTTCCTGCGGAAGAAAAGTAAATTTACTCTAAGCCGTCTCAATCCAAAAATTTTCCTTGGTATAAATGTAAATTGACTATAGAGTAAAAACACTTTAAAAAATTCTGTGCCACTCTAATTTCGCTTTATTTTACACTGTATACGTCTGTATTTATAATCTGAATAAAGTAAATTGACCATAGCAACATACCAAATCAAATGGATTCGGTATCAATTTTAAATAAAATTCTTATAATTCTAAGATTTAATCTTTATAACTGCCTTTACAATGTTCTCCTTGTCTGAAACACAGGAATCCATGGCATTTTGTATATCATCGAATTGAAAAACATTGCTTACAATGCTCTTTAAATCAATCTTTCCTTCGGCAACGGCTTCGATTGCCATAGGATAAATATTTCTATAGCGAAAAACCGTTTTAAAGGTGAGCTCCTTATCCAAAGCAAGGCTCATAGGCAGTGTCATTTCTCCGGTTTTACTATAGCCTACAAGAACGATATCAGAGCCTTTTTTAGCCATTTCAATGGCCTGCCTTGTGGTAATTTCTGTTCCTGCCGTTTCTATAAATAAATCGCAGCCATTGCCGCTTGTTATTTCCATTATCTCCTTAACAGGGTCTTTATGCTTTGCATTAATAATCCCTGCGGCTCCAAGCTCCATTGCCTTTTCAAGCCTTTTCTCAACAATGTCTATAACATATACCTTAGATACCCCCCTTGCCTTTAAAGCAAGCATGGAAACAAGGCCTATACAGCCTGCACCGCTTACTACGGCAAGCTGTCCTGTATGGGCATCTCCCTGATTGGCAGCATGGAAGCCTACGGCTAAAGGCTCTATGAGGGCGCCTTCCATCGTATCCATATTTTCAGGAAGCTTAAAGCAAAGGCCTGCCTCATGAGCTGCATATTCCTGAAATACGCCGTCAACAGGAGGCGTCGCAAAGAAAATTACATCAGGGCAGAGATTATACCTTCCGGATTTGCAAAATTCACAATGGCCGCAGGTTTTTCCCGGCTCAAGGGCAACCTTATCTCCCGGCTTTAAATGCTTTACTTTAGCGCCTGTTTTAACTACTGTTCCGCCGGCTTCATGGCCAAGGACAAAGGGCGGTTCAACAATATACTTTCCTATACTGCCTGTTTCATAATAATGCAGGTCCGAACCGCAAACGCCTACATACTCAAGCTCTACCAGAACCTCATCGTCTTTCGGCTCAGGAACAGGCCTTTCAATAAAGCCCATTTTGCCTATGCCTTCCATAACGGCAACCTTCATTTTTTTCTCCACCGGCATCAACCTCCTTAAATACAATAATCAATTCTTACAAAAGACTACTTTTTGTTGAAATTAACAGATATTAAGGGTCTTAAACGTTTACGTAAACGTTTTCTACTTTTTAATAGAATAGCTTTATAAGCTTTCTATGTCAATTGTTATATATTTATAAATAAAATTTTCAGCCTTTATGCAATTTACCCAGTTGACCCTTTAAGAACATTTGATATAATTAAAATATTGACAATGACTTTCGGCTTATAGTATTCTATTTATAGTTGCATTTAAATAAATATAGCCTTAGAAAAACGTTTACCTTAAAGTGTTAAGCAAGATTTTACGCTTATATAGAGAAAGTAGTGAAAAAGATGTCAAAGGCAAATATGCGTGATGTTGCAGAACATGCCAAAGTTTCTGTGGCCACAGTGAGCCATGTAATAAACAATACCCGTTTTGTAGCTGATGAAACTAAAAAAAGGGTTTTAAAAAGCATCGAAGAACTGGATTATATCCCCGATGCCATGGCCCGTATATTCAAAACAGGAAAGAAAAACCTCATAGGCTTTGTGGTACCGGATATTGCAAACGCCTTTTTTGCAACCATCATAGAAGAAATTGAAAACGTAATAAGCACGCAGAACTACCGCCTTATCGTAGTAAACACAAAGGAAACCGAGTCCCGGGAGGCGGAGCATATCAGGGCTCTTTCCAGCGGAATTGTGGACGGGCTGATTATTGCAAGCACAATGAAGGATTTCGACCAGATAAAATCCGCTCTTTCAACAGATATTCCTCTTGTTTTTATAGACAGGGAACTGCCCGGCTGCAATTGCGATACCATCACCATATCCAATTATGATTCCATATTTCAGGGGATACAGACCTTAGTTATGAGCGGCCACACAAAAATCGGCTATATTGCAGGCCTTATGCGTCTTTCTACTACCGAGGAAAGGCTTTCAGCCTATAAAGATGCCATGAAGCATTTTGGCCTGCCTTTAGAAGAGAATTTTATACAATACGGCGATTCTATGAGCCAAAGCGCCATACCCAGCCTTTTGAAGCTCCTTGATATGAAATGCACAGCTGTAATAGCATCGAATAATGTCATGTCTGACGACGTTATTTATTATCTTTCCGATAAGGATATAAAAATAGGAAAAGACCTTGAAATAATCGGCTATAACGACACAGGCCATGAAAATTACCAAATGCGGAAGGTCCATATGGTAAGCCAGCCTGTAAAGGAAATGGGAAGGCTTGCAGGAAAGCAGATATTAAAAAGAATCTGCCTGCTTGAGGATTCTCCTAAGAATATTATTCTTCAATCTGCCTTTGTGCCAAGAAATAATTAAGCTCTGTTCAGCCTTTTTATAAAAAAGTATAATGGTTTCATTGGTAAAATCTACTAGGGTGTGTCTGAAAATAGTCAAACCGACAAGAATATATTGATAAGCTTTAAAACATATAAAGTATTACGTATATTCGGGTAGAACCGGAAAGAAGTTCGGATGTTAAGCAGAATGCTAAAGACATTCTGCTTAGGTTTTTGTGAAGCCAAAGTTCTGAGAAGAAAAACACAGAAATAGCATATCCTACACTTTATCATAGCGCTAAAGTGCAGCTGCAGGTTTGCTCTAGAGAAAGCCTGCACGGCACATTTCGAGTATTTCCGATGAAGACGTCACGCTTTTATGGCGGAATAGACTAGGCTTTGGCCTTTTCATTTACGCCCTAATCCATGGCATAAATGAAATTAAGATTACAATAAATTCAAACCGTCACTTACCAAGCTCACAGGGAATCTTCCCATATTTATAGTAAGTTTAAGATTAACAATAACAAAATCCTATATTTACTTTGGCTCAACAATGTACCGTTCCCGAAGGAAATCTGTGTTTTGATTCTATGGTGAATCAGTTTTTCCTTTTTTATATGAAATTTACTATTTATCCTATTTTTGAGTGAGCGCCTTTTTTTCCATAACTTATAAAAAAGCTTCAGGCTTTAAATCCTGAAGCTTTTTAAACTATCTAATATGAAGACCGTTTGCCTTTATAAAATCTGATAAATCTTCCTTATCCTTCACAAGGCGTACTTTGCCGTCTACCTTTACGGCGGGAATGCCTACTCTGCCTGTTTCTCTGACTTCCTCATAGCCTTCGTTAAAATCCCTTATGGCTAAATATTCTTTAAGAAAGTCTAAATTTGACGTTATATCAACGTAAGTATACTCAACATTATTTTCCGAAAGAGCCTCTTTCGCACCTACGCAGCTTCCTCAGTGAGCGCTGCCGTAAAGAATTACTTTATCCATATTATCTACCTCACTATCATTAAAAATCCGTATTCAGTTATAAAAATATTGCTTTAAGAAAAAATCAGTTTCACTGCAAATATGGCAGCTTCTTTCTCTTTATCTAATTATTATCGAAATCTGGATTTAAGTCAACAGAATTAATAAGAAAATTTTATTTATATGGCATATTTATATTAATTTTATTTATACTTATCTGTATATTCTTGTTTTACCAGAAAAAAATTATGCTTAGAATATAAAACCCCAAAGGATACTATCCTTCGGGGTTTTATATTCTAAGCATAATTTCTGCTCATACATTTTCTTTCAGAAAATATATTCACGAGTAAAACCAATCAAAGCCTGATTTTACTTACATATTCTCAACTCTTTTTCTGTAGTTTGAAATCTGCTCTTTTATTTTTTGAGGAAGCCTGTCAAAATCTTTGAAGAATTCATCATAGCTGTCGGCGCTTTGTAAAAGAGCTTCTTTGTCAAGGGCAAGGCATTTGTCGAAGGTTTCTTCGTCAAGGCCTGTTCCTTCTATATTGATGTCTTTGGCGTAAGGCATATAGCCTAAAGCCGTTTCTGTGTATTCAGCTTTGTTTTCACAGCGTTTCATAATCCAATCAAGAATCCTGAAATTATCGCTGAAACCGGGCCATAAGAAATTGCCGTCATCGTCTTTTCCAAACCAATTTACATGGAAAATCTTAGGGGGATTTTCTACAAGGTCTCCCATTTTAAGCCAGTGGGCAAAATAGTCGCCCATATTATATCCGCAGAAGGGAAGCATTGCCATAGGGTCATGTCTAAGCCTTCCCATATTGCCTTCGGCGGCGGCAGTAGTTTCAGAGCAGAGAGACGCTCCGGTAAATACACCATGCTCCCAGTTCATGGCCTCATATACAAGAGGAACGCCCTTAGAGCGCCTTCCACCGAATATAATAGCTGAAATAGGAACACCGTTTGGATTGTCAAATTCCGGAGAAACACAAGGGCATTGCTTTGCGGGGGCTGTAAACCTTGAATTGGGGTGCGCGCCCTTTTCGCCTGATTCAGGAGTCCAAGGCTGGCCCTTCCAGTCTGTTCCCTTTTCAGGCGGTGTATCTGTCATGCCTTCCCACCAAACTGTATTGTCCTCTGTTTGAAGAACGTTTGTATATATGGTGTTTTTGCTGATAGTCTCCATCATATTGTAATTGGATTTATGGCTTGTGCCTGGGGCAACGCCGAAAAAGCCTGCCTCTGGATTTACCGCCCAAAGCCTTCCGTCTTCTCCTATGCGAAGCCATGCAATATCGTCGCCTATGGTAAATGTCTTATAGCCTTCAAATTCCTTAGGCGGATTTATCATGGCAAGATTTGTCTTTCCGCAGGCACTGGGGAATGCAGCGGCAACGTATTTCGTATCTCCGTTAGGAGCCTGTATGCCTAAAATCAGCATATGCTCCGCAAGCCAGTTTTCCTTTTGGGCAAGATAGCTTGCTATACGAAGAGAAAGGCATTTTTTACCTAAAAGAGCATTTCCGCCGTAGCCGGAATTCACGCTGATAATGGATTTCTCTTCGGGGAAGTGAAGAATATACTTTTCTTTTTCGTCAAGGGTTCCTACGCTGTGAAGACCTTTAACAAAATCTATGCTGTCTTTGAGCATATCCGTAGCAACTTTTCCAACCCTTGTCATTATCATCATACTTGCAACAACATAAAGGCTATCTGTAATTTCAAATCCAATTTTGCCGAATTCCGAATTGGGGTGACCCATTATAAAAGGTATTATGTACATTGTTCTTCCGCTGTAAACGCCGTTAAAAAGTTTATTCATTCTGCTTTTTGCCTCTTCAGGCTCAAACCAGTTATTGGTAGGGCCTACATCTTCCTTTGTCGGAAGGCAGATAAAGGTCCTGTCTTCTACCCTTGCAGTATCCTTCGGATTGGAACGGTGAAGATAGCAGCCGGGGAGCTTTTCCTGATTCAGCTCCATTAAGTCCCCCGATTCAAGGGCCTTCCTATAAATCTCCTTTTTCTGCTCTTCGGAACCGTCTATCCATATAATCTCCGAAGGTTTCGTAAGCTCTGTAATCTCATTTATCCACTTCAGAACTTCCTTATTATTCGTCACAATCGCACCTCCTGAATTTTATGCTTGATTGCACTATCTGCCCAGCCTCTCGAAAACTCCCAAAACGTCAGGTTATGCCGCCCCGGCCTTTAAGGAACCTCCGAGCCTTAATTTTTTAAGAACAGCCTTTATAGTAAATTTCAAATTAAACAGTAATAAAAATCGTATGTTTTGAATGGCTTAAACATAGGAGTTTTATATGTTTAATCCGTTTATGAAAAATAGATTTTTATTACATCCTTCAGTGAACTTTACTATATTATAAAAAATCCAAATATATTATGGCTATTGCATTAGACACCATAGTTTTCAAGCTATAGTTTTCCTGTTTTCTATAAGTACCCTTCTTAGGTATCTATTGTAACATATTTTTATGAAATTGGAACATCTTAGATGCCCTTTGGCTTTGGTTTTACACATTTTCGACATTACTTAAAAATACCTTAAATTGAAAATGCTAATTTTGTATAATACCATGCTATGTTTCAGCCTGTATATTATTACAAAATTAGCATAAATGATATTTGTAAAATATGTAATATGTTAAATAGTATTATAAAGAATGAATCCTATTTGAAAATTAAATTTTATCCTCTCCCTGTCTTTAGAAATTTTTATGATTTATCTGAGCTTTATAGCTTAACAGCTATATTCCTTATGGCAAAAACAATATATAGGTCTTATCAAACCATATGATTTCTTATTTTTTAAACAAATACTGCTTTTGTTCATATCTCTTTCGGCTTACTTTTACAAAATATTATTTTTTAAAAAATTCTTTATATTTTTTCCTTTTCCTCTATTTAAAGTCTATAAATTCTCCGATAATAATAATTGTAGTTGATATTTTATTCCTACTATTCTGTCGTATCTTTTTAACTTTATATAAATCATACTTAATCAAAGGAGAATTCATTATGAGGTACTTTAACAACACAAAGATTCACAAAAAATTGACCCTTGGCTTTGGAAGCCTAATTATTGCGCTGATCTTAATATCAGCTGTCGGTATATACTCTCTGGTTAATTTGTCAACCAAGTATAACCGCCTGGTAAATGCCCTTGACAGCAATTTAGTACAGACCATGGAAGGGGCCACAGATTTCGCCAATGCAAGACGATATATGGTATATGTAATAAAAGCCAGCAATACTGCAGAGGTTGAAGAAAATTATAAAGAGTTTGTTTCTTATGCAAATAGCGCTTCTGACAAAATAGACGCTGCTCTCGGCTCTCTTTCAGAAAAAGGAAACCTTGAAACCGCCGATGAAAAAAGCGCCAGCTACCACCTATTAAGATTTAACGACCTTATACAAAATAACTATCTTCCCACTGCGGAAAATTTATACAATAGCTTCCTTTCCGGTGAAAGAGACCTGGAGAGCCAAAGGCAGGAGCTTATATCCATTGCCGAAGAAAGCTACATCACTTTAAATACATACATCGATATTATTAAATCTCAGGTTCATACTGAAATCAAAGATATTGAGCAGCAAAATACATTGACTGAAGCATTAATCGTCATAACCTCTGCCGTATCTATTATCTTATGCACCATATTTGCCGTTTTGACGACAAAATCTATTACAGGCCCTATACGCACTTTATCTGAAGGTGCCCGTAAGGTAGTTTCGGGAGACTTCTCCACCCCTATAAACAGCAATAACAAAGATGAGCTTGGCGGCCTTTCAAGAGATATAACATCGCTTATAGAAGTATTTCAAACCCTTTTAAGCGAAATAAACAACACCTCTATCCGTCTTACGGAAGGGGATATTTACGCCCGTATTGACCAGAACAAATTTGAAGGAAGCTATGCAGATGTTGCTGAAAACATCAATAAAACCTATGATGAGCTTTCAGGGGAAATTCTTGAAATACTGAATTCTATAAGAGAATATGCCGATGGCAATTTTGAAAAGAATATAAAGCGCTTTAAAGGCGAAAGCCAGTTCATTCACGAAACCATAGATGAAGTTCAGCTTAACCTTAAATCCATTAATAATGATCTTCAAAGCATTATAGAAAATACTATTAAAGGAGAATTCAGCTACCGTGCAGACGAAAGCAAATATAAAGGAGACTGGCAAAATATCGCCCACGGCCTTAATAAGCTTATGGACGCTGTAAACGAGCCTGTTTCAGAAGTCGCTTCCGTTCTTGAAGACGTAGCAAGAGCCGATTTTTCCACAAGTGTGAAAGGCGATTATACCGGTGTATTTAATACCGTTAAGCAGGCTGTTAATAAAACCATATTATCCACTTCCGAATACATCCGCGATATCAGCGAAAAGCTTACCTCCATAGCTAATAAAAATCTTGATATTTATATCGATAAGGAATATATTGGAGAATTCCAAATGGTTAAAGACAACCTTAATAAAATAATAACGAATTTCAACAAGCTCTTTGCAGAATTTAACTCTTCAGCGGAACAGGTTGCAGATGGGGCAAATCAGGTTTCAAACTCCAGCCTGAACCTTGCAAACAGTACAAATCTCCAGGCAAGAGCTGTTGAAAGCCTGAACCATACGGTTAACACCGTAGCCGTAAAGGTTACTGAAAACGCTGAAAACGCAAAGCAGGCAAACATTCTCACAGAAAAGGCACAGCAAAGCGGCACAGAAAGCCAAAAGGAAATGTCCGATATGCTTCAGGTAATGAAGGATATCGAACTGGCCTCAAACAATATATCAAAAATCATCAAAGTAATAGAGGATATATCCTTCCAGACAAATCTCCTTGCCTTGAACGCCTCCGTTGAAGCCGCAAGAGCCGGAGTACACGGAAACGGCTTTGCCGTGGTAGCAGAAGAGGTTGGAACCCTTGCGGGAAGAAGCAAAGAAGCTGCCCTTGAAACCGCCGAGCTTATAGAAAAAACCATATCTATCGTTTCCAAAGGAACAAGAACGGCAGAAACCACTGCTCTTTCCCTTAATACTATAGTAGATGAAGTATCTAAGGTTTCTAAGCTCATCAATAATGTTTCAGAGGCTTCCAAAGAGCAGGAAAACTCCATCAATAATATCAAGGCCGCAACAGAGCAAATATCAAGCGTAACCCAGCAGAATTCTGCAACCTCAGAAGAAGCAGCTTCTTCAGCAGAAGAGCTTTCCAGCCAATCAGAGGTATTTAAAAACGCAATTGCCGCATTTAACTATAGAAAAGACGTGTAAGAATAAGGTAAACAGGCTCCGTCACAATAATGTTTAATGTTTGAAAAAAACCGCAGGTTTTTTAGCCCTGCGGTTTTTTTTCTTTAGGCTTGTCCTTACCCCTTTCCTATTTTCTCAAGCAATGTGTTTCTGCTTTTACATTTCGGTAAATATACTCTGAATTACCTATAATAGTAAAATAGTTTAATTACAGTAACAAAAATCATATATCGGATGGCTTAATATAAGTGCTTCTATTATATTAAACCGTTTATGAAAATTAGACTTTTGTTATTACCTTAAGGATATTCACTATAAAACCGTAGAAAAATAATTTGGGTTATGTTATTCTGTATATGAAATTAATCTTTATGAAAGTGAAAATTGCGTAAAAATACAGCATTAATATAAAAGGCCTCTATGCCGCTTCTTTGATAGGGAGGTAATTCAATTGAATATATTGGTTTGGTTTATGCTTATCTCAACGGCGGTTACCGTTCTTCTTCTGATATACGCAGTTGCGACGAACAATTCCGAACGGTCCCTTTTTTTGGTCTTCGGCTCCATCTGTATTTTTTTATACAGCTTCGGATATCTGCTGGAAATTATTTCCCCAACGCTGGAAGCCGCCTTTATGGGGATTCGAATACAAAAACTGGGGTCACCCTTTATTGTGCTTCTGAATTATCTATTTTTACGAGATGTTTATGGAGAAAAACGGTTAAGCCCTCTTAAATATTGCCTGCTCTTTGCGCTGCCGGTTTTTAATCTGTTTACGGCTCAGGCCTTTCCGTTTACACACCTGCATTACACTCATATTGAATATTTTTGGAACGGCTTGATTGCCAATTGCCAGGGGTCACTGGGCCCTGTCGGGAAGCTTGCTATCGCATATCATTTTGTGCTCGTATTTCTAAGCATACACCGTATTCTAAAACATCTTACGGGAGAAAGCGGGCTGCGAAAATGTCAAAGCTTTTGCCTGTTGGCGTCGATTTTAATCCCGCTATTGGTTAACATTTATCATACTCTTTCCTACAGCTATTTGCGAATTGATTTGAACCCCTTTGCTATTGCAATCGGGCAGGCGCTGCTTCTGTATTCTGTCCGTATGCAGAACCTTCTTAATGTAGTGCCCTTGGCACGGGCGCAGGTAATTGAATCTATGGCGGATGCCTTTATTGTCTGCAGCAGAGATTACAGTTTTTTGGATGCAAACCAAGCTGCCAAGGAGCTATTCCCTGAGCTTAATACCTTGTTTCCCGGTGAACCTATGGAGCAGGTTAAACGGTTTGAAAAAGAGGGCGAAATGCGCCTTCAAATCGATGGGGAAATACGGTTTTATAAAATAACCCGGACCTATATTTTACAAAACAACAGAAACAGTGCCATCTGCATTGTTTTCCACGACATTACCGATAAAGAAAATCAGCTTCAGAAACTATACGGTAAAGCAACTTACGACCCCTTAATGCATATATACAATAGGGCTACCTTTTTTGACCTTGCCAATTTCGCTTTAAATTCCGATAAGTCTAAAAATATGCCTTACGCTTTGCTTATGATTGACCTTGACCATTTTAAATTAGTAAACGATACTTACGGTCATTCCTGCGGTGATATTGTGCTGGAAACCATAGCCATAATCGTAAAGGGCCACTTCCGAAAAAGCGACATTGTAGGCCGTTACGGCGGTGAAGAAATTGTAGTTCTCCTTGATAATATCTCTGTAAACCAAATGCATATGACAGTTGAAAAGCTCCGTACAAACATTGAAAACACAGTTATCCCTTATCAGGAAAACGAATTAAAAGTCACCGTAAGCATTGGCATGACTTATGCTCCTGCCGGCAGTATGCATTCTCTCGACGATATGCTTCTTCAGGCAGATTTGGCACTATATAGAGCTAAAAACAGCGGCCGCAATAGGGCTTTTATCTATAAAGAGCATTCTATTTAAGCCGGTTACAGCTATTAAACTATTAAGTCTGCTGCGATACTTATACTTGAATTAACATGAAAAATAGCATTGCCAAATTGCTTTTATCCCCTCTTAGAGCCAAATACTTACTTCTGAATAAAAGCATATATTATTATAAATAGCTTTAAGAGACTTAATGAAATACGCTTTGGCTACCTGCAGTCCTCAAGGGTATTTATTTTGTTCTCTTAATTTTAAGGAGAAACAGGAATGATCTATGAAAATACACCAACCATAGAAACCAAAAGGCTTATCCTTCGAAAATTTACTGAAGATGATATACCGAACCTTTTAGAAATTATGAGCGATAAAGAAGTGAATACCTTTCTTCCATGGTTTCCGTTAGAAAACCTATCAGAAGCGAAAGACTTTTTAGAGAAAAATTATTTATCCTATTACGAAAAAGCCTCTGCTTACCGCTATGCAATTTGCCTGAAAGAAAGCAATCGCCCTATTGGGTATGTAAATTTAAGCGGCGGGGAAAGCAATGATTTCGGCTATGGATTACGGAAAGAATTTTGGCACAAAGGGATTGTAACTGAAGCCGCCAAAACCGTTATTGAAAAAATTAAAAATGCAGGCTACTTATATATTACGGCTACCCATGATGTAAATAATCCAAGAAGCGGAGAAGTTATGAAAAGGCTTGGCATGTCCTACTGTTATTCCTATATTGAAAATTGGCAGCCGAAGGATATTTTCGTAACCTTTAGAATGTACCAGCTTAACTTTAATAAAAATGATGAGCAGATTTATATGGGATATTGGAACCGCTATGAAAATCACTTTGTGTAATTACAGTTTCCCATTGATTATACCTGTAATTTAGAAACCTCAATGCAAAAACCCTTTATATCAGGAGATAAATAAAATGAATAAAAATAAAAGCTTCTTAATTCTTGGCATCGTTATGATTATTTCGGCTATCTTTTTTATAATTTATGCGCTTAATAATCCCCAAGCAAGCTTTCCTTGGCACAATTCCATAACCTATATAATTTATATGGCTTATATTGTTTTAGCCGTTTCATTTATTCTTAAGGGCTTTAAAAAATAAGTCTATAATATCAATCTGCCAGTAACCTATTAATTTGCCAATTGCATAGCATATGAAATAATCCCCCTTATATTTCAATTCTAAGATGTAAAGGTATTCTTCCTATTTGCACTTTGAATTTTTCTTCAAAAAATCCTCCAATAAGTTCCCTGCAATTCATAGCTGTTAGATTATAGACCAGACAACTATGCTTTTAGTGTACTTATTAGAGGAATTCATAAAAATATTATTTTTATAGAAAATATTAATATACATTTTGTTTTTTAGGAACGGCCTTAAAATTCCTTCCGCTTAAAAGAATAAGCAATTGGGAAGGGATATAGAAAAACCATATGAGAAAATACAGGCTGCTGCTGTCTATATTCCAGACCATATAAAGAATATTATAAAGGGCAACGCTGGTATCACAGATAAATAACAGAAACATTCCTATTAAAATAAAGAAGCTGTTGGGATAAGGAAATTTATCAAATCCGCAGGCTCTTACGGCTGCCTTCATACTCTTTAAAAATAAGAATGCATAAATCAGGCTTCCGCCTATCAAAATATCTGCTTCAAGAAAATACTTATAGAAAAGCGTAATTCCGGCAATGGCAACAGCCGCTTTTTTTATATTTATTTCCCCGTATCTTTTTATATAGATCAGCTGAACAAGGATAAAAATATATACGCCTGCTCTGTTGTTATCGGCTACAAGCATAAAATAATCTGCCGAAGCCGTAAAAAAAAGAGCAAGCCTCAATAAAAGCAAATCTCTTTTGGATATTCCGTTTTTATACATTAAGGAAATCAGAAAACATATAACAATATAAATAAATTTTATATAAACGCTCATGGCACTACACCCTTATTTTTTTTATAAAGATATAGTGCCCCTTTTGCGCCTAAATTATTACTTTATGGTTATTAAATTTAAAAATAAATTTGATGCCTATATGAGGATACAAATTTAAAAAGATACAAGCGTACGCTTGTATCTTTTTTCA
This sequence comes from Anaeropeptidivorans aminofermentans, assembly GCF_940670685.1. Lineage (GTDB taxonomy): Bacteria > Bacillota > Clostridia > Lachnospirales > UBA5962 > Anaeropeptidivorans > Anaeropeptidivorans aminofermentans. The sequence continues at coordinate 3,196,363 of NZ_OW711693.1, forward strand.
AGTTTCCTTGGTATAATTTAATATTTTTGGGTAGATTTATTATGAAGAAATAAGAAAAGCCTATTGTTACTGTTTAACTTTAAATTTACTATTACAGGCAATATTCAAGTTTATTATGTTTTTTTGTATATCGGGCTATTTCTTCGGCTATTTTCTCCGGAGCCTCTCTGTCAAAAATAATCCGCTTAAAGAACAGGGCTATTTCTTTCATATGTTCTTCTTTATAGCCTCTTCTTGTAAGCTCCGATGTTCCTATTCTAAGCTCACAGCTAACGCCGGAAAAATCATAATTGCATAATATGCCCGATTTTTCTAAAAGGGCCGACGGTTCAGGAATATTCTCCTTTGTTAAATCCAGTAAAATAAGATGGGTATTGCTGTAACCGATGTCTTTACCCAATACGTTAAATCCCAAATCAACAAGGGCATAAGCAAATGCCTTTGAATTTTTAACCACCTGCTTGGCATATTCTTCACCGAATTTATCCATTTCAAGGACAGATGCGGCAAGAGGCGGAAGCCTGAATAAATGATGGCTTGTTACTAAAGAAGGCGAAAGGGTGTTTCCGACCTTTTCTATTAAATCAAGCCTGTTTGATACCACGAATCCTCCTTGCGGACCGGGAAAGGATTTATGGGTGCTTCCGAACATGATATCCGCACCTTCATTTAAAGGATTGGGGAATACCTTGCCTGCAATAAGCCCTGTTACATGAGCGGCGTCGTAAGCTATGATAAAGCCCATTTCATCGGCAAGCTGCCTGAATTCTCTTATAGGCTCGGGGGCTATGGTTCCGGAGCCTCCGAAAATAATAAGCTTTGGCTTAAGCTCTTTTATCTGTTTTTTAAGGCCTTCCACATCGATTACATGTCCTTTAAAAGGCATATACTGTACGTTTATGGTCTTATTAAAATGGCTTATCTGGCACATGGGCCCTACAAGGCCGTGGCCCCAGTTTTCAAGGCTTACTTCTATTACCGTGTCTCCCGGCTCCATAAGGCCTAAAACTACAGACATCCCTGCCATATGGCCGCCTATAGGCCGTAAGTCAACGTATTTGGCCTCAAATATTTTACCTACAAGCTTCTGGGTTTTTAATTCAAATTCATTGATATATTTATTTCCGGGATATTCCCTTTTTTCCGGTTTTAATGTTTCATAACAGCCGTATCTGTTTACAAAGTCGTTATCCGAAAGTTTTCTTACGACTTTACTGGCATAATTTTCGGAAGCTATCATATTCAGACAGCCTTCTCTGTATTCATCATGTATATGAAGCAGTTCCTTTATCTCTTCCACATTTTTAAACATTTTATCTCACCTTTGCTATGTAATAACAGAGCCTTAAAAGCCATGTTCTTTTATAATAAATAAATTTTAATAGGGCTAAAAATTTTGCGGTAAAAACCCCATACTTCAAGAGTCTTTTAAAAAACCTTTGCTTTTTCTATTTTTATTTAACTTATTATATTTTTAAATAAATATCCGTATAAACTACTCCTATAAATGAACCGAATCAAAATATCCCAATAGGGATTTAATATGCATTTCTACTCCAAGAGCCAAAGAATCCTCATCAATATTAAAGGACGGGTGGTGATGGGGAAAATCCGTTTTCTTCTCTTTATTTCCCGTTCCCACAAAATAAAAAGCACTGGGTACCCGCTGGGAAAATTCCGCAAAATCCTCCCCTGCCATACACCTGTATTCAACGATGGCGTCTTCTTTTCCATAGACCTCCATAGCGGCTTTTCTGACAGTTTGAATTATTTTCTCGTCATTCATTAATGTAGGATTGCTGGGGATAAATTTTATCTCATACTCCGTACCGTAAGTTTCGCATACACCCTTTATAACTCTTTGAAATTTATCCATAAGTTCCTTTTTTTCTGTCTTTTCATTGGGAAAATGAAATCTTATGGTGCCCCCCATTTCTACTTTGTCGGAAATAATATTTCTTCCTGTTCCCCCGTTTATTTTTCCAACCATAATTGTCAAGGGATTCAGAGGGTTATTTTCTCTTGTCTGTAAAGTCTGAAGGCTTTGTATCAAGGCGGAAGCCGCCAAAATTGTATCAACGGCCCTGTGGGGTTCTGAAGTGTGTCCTCCTTTTCCCTTGATTGTCATTTCAAACTCTTCCGTGGCTGCCATGACAGGCCCCGGAGATACACCGATTTTCCCGCTTTCCACAGGCGTCCATAAATGGATTCCCATAGCTGCGTGAACCTCTGGATTTTCAAGTATTCCTTCATGAATCATATCCAAGGCGCCGGCTTCTTCTTCGTTGGGCTGAAACACAAGCTTTACAGAGCCTTTAAGCATATCCTTATGACGGCAAAGTATTTTTGCCGCTATCAGAAGCATTGCCATATGACCGTCATGGCCGCAGGCATGCATTACGCCTTCATTTACGGAAGCATAGGGAAGGCCCGTTTGCTCCTTTTGAGGAAGGGCATCCATATCTACCCTTAGAATGACGCAGGGGCTGAGGCCTTTCCCCTTTATCAGGGCGGTAACCCCTGTTTTTGATACGATAGAAGGCTCTAAGCCTATATTTTTCAAATACTCAACTATTTTTTTACTGGTATTGAATTCTTTATAGCCTAATTCGGGATATTGATGAAAATCACGTCTAAGGGCTATCAATTCTTCTTTATGTTCTGCTATTTCTTTTCTTATATCCAAATGAAAGCTCCTTTCCAAATATACTAAGCCCTTTGCAGAGTATAGTAAATTTCGAGTTAAACAGATTAAAGTAGCAGCAAAAACCAATTTTCATGAACAGCTTAAGTATATAAAAATTCCGTATTTAAGCCATTCAAAATATACGGTTTTTGTTACTGTTATGCATTTGTTTTACTATATATACTCGAATAAAAGTAAAACAATAGCATTGTAAATTTGCTTTTCCTTAATTTTATGCCTTCTTAGACCCCGTTCCTTACTGCGGAAGAAAAGCAAATTTATTATATAGCAATTCAGGCCGATAGAAGGGGGTTTTCTTTTTGGGGCAGCCGGCCCGTTAGAGCCTGAATTGCTATATGGGAAGGTCTTTATTTCACAAGAAGTCTTCTTGGATAATTTGTCAAAGGCTCACAGCCTTTTTCTGTAACCCTGATAGGTTCACTTATTTCAACGCCGCAGTCGTCAAGCCATATACCCGGCATAAAATGCAAAGTCATATTCGGCTTAAGAATTGTTTTATCTCCAGGCCTTAGGCTTACGGTGTGTTCGCCCCAATCTGGAGGATAGTTAAGCCCGAAGGAATACCCCACGCGGGAGTCCTTGATAAATCCGCTTTTTGCTATGGAGCCTGCCCAGGTTCTTTCTATTTCCTCGCATGTAACGCCAGGCTTTATAAAATCAAGTGTGGTATTGATACCCTCTACAACCACATCGGCTAAATCCTTTACCTTTTGAGGAGCTTCTCCCAATATTAAGGTTCTTGCCAGCGGGCAGTGGTATCTTCTGTAGCAGCCGGATAATTCCAAAATAACCGTTTCGTTATTTTTATATTGCTCGTCTGTCCAGCTCAAATGCGGAGTTGAAGTTCTTACGCCGGCAGGGATTAAGGGTATAATTGCGGAATAGTCTCCGCCGTATTCCGGCATGCCGCTTATTTGAGCCTCGTATATTTTTGCGGCGGCGTCGCATTGCCTTATACCTACATCTATTGCGTTAAATGCCGCTTCCATAGCCTTTTCAGCTATTTTAGCCGCCTTTTTTATGTACTCTATTTCCGCATCGGATTTTACGATTTTTACCCAGTTTACGATATTATGACCGTCTTTAAACTTGGCGTTCTTAAGGCCCGTTTCAAGCCTTTCCTGGCATTTTGCCGTGTAGTAATAAGAGTCTGTTTCGGTGGCTATGGTCTTTTTGCCATATCCTTTTTCTTCTATTATTTTTGCCACATAATCCATCGGGTGCTTCGTAAGAGAATGTACGTGGTCATCGGTATAGGAATAGATATTTTCATCGGATAAATAGGTCATGAGCCTTGCGGCATTGGAATCCTGCCCCCGGCCTATCCATACAGGCTCATCTTGGTCTATAAAAATAAGCAGGCACTGGTGAACATAAAAGGACCATCCGTCAAACCCTGACAGATAATTCATATTGGCAGGGTCCGTAACTAAAAGCACGTCTATTCCCCTTAAGAGCATTTCAGCTTTTACATGACTTATGCGGTTTGCATATTCTTCTTTCGTAAAATAAAGAGTTTTTTCCATGTATAACACTCCTTTGATGTTAATTATCTCCTAAATAAGCTTTTCTGATAGATTCGTCGGCAAGAAGGTCCTTACTGTCTCCCGATACGCTTATCATACCCGTTTCAAGTACATAGGCCCTTGATGCTATCTGCAAAGCAAGAAAAGCATTTTGTTCAACTAAAAGAACCGTAGTGCCTTTTTTATTTATTTCAACGGTTGTCTCCAGTATTTTTTCTATCATCTGGGGAGCAAGACCCATAGAAGGCTCATCAAGAACCAGAAGCTCCGGCCTTGAAAGCATTGCCCTTGCCATGGCAAGCATCTGCTGTTCGCCTCCCGAAAGAGAACCGCCGCTTTGCTTTTCCCTTTCCTTAAGCCTTGGGAATATGCCGTATACCATTTCAAGGTCCTTCATAAATTCCTGCTTATCCTTTTGCAGATAGCCCCCCATGTTTAGGTTCTCCCTTACGGTAAGCTTTGTAAAAATATGCCTTCCTTCAGGAACCATGACAAGGCCCTTGGCCACAATATTATGGGCCGGTATGTTTGTAATATCTTCGTCTTTAAATTTAATATTTCCCTTAAACACATTTACAAGGCCGCATAACGCTCTTAAGGAGGTTGTTTTCCCTGCTCCGTTATTGCCTATAATCGTTACGATTTCTCCTTTTTTAACGTTTATATTGATTCCGTGGAGAATTTCAAGCTTTCCATAACCGGCGTAGACATCATTAATTTGTAACACTTAATGCCCCCCTTCCTAAGTAAGCCTCGATTACTTCTTCATTGTTCTGTATTTCCTTGGGAGGGCCATCCGCTATTTTAGAACCGTTATTTAAAACCATGATTCTTTCGCAAAGCCCCATAACGAATTTCATATCGTGCTCTATAAGAATAATAGTCAAATTAAACTGAGCCTTCATTTCGTTGATAAATTCAGAAAGGGCGTGGGTTTCGTTGGGATTCATGCCTGCCGTAGGCTCATCAAGAAGCAGCAGCTCCGGCTGGGTAGCCAGGGCCCTTGCAATTTCAAGCCTTCTCTGCTCACCGTAGGAAAGGTTTGTAGCAAGCTCGTTCTTTACATTTATAAGGCCGCATATTTCTATAATGGAAAGGGCCTTTTCAAGCTTTGCTTTTTCGTCTTCTTTGAACCTTTTCGTTCTCAGTATGGTATCCTTTATATTTTGATTGATATGGATATGCATGCCTAAAAGAACGTTTTCCGTAACCGTCATGCTTTTAAAAAGCCTTATATTCTGAAAAGTTCTTGAAATCCCCGTTTTTGTAATATCGTATACCTTTAAGGGAACCAAATCCTTTCCCTTATAGAGGATTTCTCCGCTTGTAGGCTTATGGTTTCCCGTAATACAGTTGAAAAGGGTCGTTTTTCCTGCGCCGTTAGGCCCTATAAGGCCTATGGTTCCGCCCCTTCTTATGTTAAAATCAACTTCCTTTACAGCCGTAAGCCCGCCGAATTTTTTGACTATTTTTTTACCTACTAAAATGTCCGTATTAGTATCATTTGTCATTTCCCTAATACTCCTTTCGGTCTGAATATCATAAACAGAAGCATGATGACTCCGTATAATAAAAGCCTGTAATCCGCAACCGGCCTTAATATTTCCGGTGTGCTTGTAAGAATCGCGGCGCCTACCATGGCCCCGAATACGGAGCCTTTTCCTCCGAGAATAACCATACACATAACGTTAAGGCTTTCATTAGACGTAAATGTCATAGGGGAAACATAATTTAAGTATGCTGCGAAAAAACCTCCTGCAAGACCTGCCAAAGCCGCGGAAATACCTATATTCAAAACCTTGTACCGAACAAGATTTACTCCCATGGATTCCGCCGCAAGAGAGTCTTCTCTCATGGCAATCCATGCTCTGCCTATGTAGGAATTTTTAAGCCGCAGGGCAAGCATTACCGTAAATAAAGTAAGAATCAGCACAAGCCAGTAATACTGATTTTTATTAAAGGCAGAGCCCATAATGCTTACCGACGGCACGCCTGAAATACCCATGGGGCCGTTGGTTACGGGAATCCAGTTAAGGGCGATATACCTTATTACTTCTCCGAAGCCTAAGGTTACGATACAGAAAAAATCGCCTCTTATTCTATAGGTCGTAAGGCCTACAAGAAGCCCTACGATGCCCGCAAGAACTCCTCCCAGCAAAAGCGCTATCCAAAAGCCCCCTGAACCGGTAATCACTCTCGTTGTAAGAATGCCTACCGTATAAGAACCGATGGCGGCAAAGCCTACCTGCCCGAAATTCATAAGTCCAAGAAAACCTACCTGCAAGTCAAGGCTTACAGAAAGGATGATGTAATATAAAACAAGGTTGATGACGTGAAGCACATAAATATTATTTACAATAAAGGGCAGAAGGAATAAAAGAAGAATACAAACGCCCATGACCCAAGGCTTTTTCATAGCTTCAGGCAGATGCCCGGCTTTTTTCTTTTCACTTAAAAACTTTATATTTTTCATTTTCTGCTTCCTCCTATACCTTTTCTTGCTCATAGGAGCCTAAAAGTCCGCTGGGCTTAAATAAAAGCACGATAACAAGCACGATATATGCAAAAGCATCTTTCCATCCAGAGGAAATATAGGCTGCGCCGAAGGTTTCAATGGTACCCAGCATAAGCCCCCCAATCATTGCGCCTACTACATTTCCCATGCCTCCGAGAATGGCAACTACGAAAGCTTTTATTACAACGCCGTAGCCCATGTTAAATACAACAGAGCCGTAATACACGCCTATAAGGCTTCCGGCAGACGATGCCAAAGCGGCGCTTAAGCAAAATGTCATTAATCTTACTCTTTCAACATTAATACCCATAAGTCTTGCCGCGTCTACGTCTAAGCTTGTGGCTCTCATGGAGGTTCCTACTTTTGTTTTATATACTAAAAAGAAAAGGAAAAGCATTATTACAAACGCCAATGCTATAATTAATACCTGCATTAAGGATACGTTTACAGCGCCTATGGAAAAGGCCTTAGGCAGGCTTACCGTTGGAAAGGATTTGGAAGCCGAGCCCCATATAAGCATTGCCACATTATCAAGGATGATAGATACGGCCACAACGCTTACGATCTGGCTTATTACGGGAGATTTCCGAACAGGATAATACCCGCTCCTTTCAACAATAAAGCCAAGCATGGACGTAAGCAGCATAGAACCCACGAAGGCCGCTCCAAAGGGAAGGCCTACTTTAGCCATAAGGGTGTATGCGAAAAACGCCCCGAAAGTATATATGGAACCATGGGAGAAATTAATAAGCCCCAGTACGCCATAAACCAGTGTATAGCCTACGGCAACCAAGGAATAAACCCCTCCGATGGTTATCGAATTTATTATTTGTTGTAAAAACATAACAGCCCCCTATTATTTTCCTGATTTTCTTCTTTTATAGTAAATTCATTGTACAGAAGTCACAAAAACCGATTTACCATAGATTCAAAAACACGAATTTCCGCAGAAAACATAGTAAAATTGCCTTTATGCCGCAATAGCTCATAAGGCTTTCAATATATAAAATCAAATAAAGGCAGTTTCACAAAGGCGATTTATCATATTTCTAAAGCGCATTTTTGAATCATCGTGAATATACGGTTTTATTACTTTTGAACTTTAAATTTACTATGCCGTAAAATTCAGTTGCTGTATCAATCTCATTGCCTCTTGGCAATATAAAGCCCCAGACAATTTACTTTTATTAAAACCCTTTACAGGCAATAAAAGCAAATTGTCCCCATTGATTTTATTTTGTATTGCTGTTAAGGCAAAATTAATTTTTGTATCGTTAACGAACTTAAAAATTTACAGGCTTATGCTTGCATCACTTTTCAAGTTCCATCAGAATAAACTACTGAACAACATCTCTTAAAACAAATTCTCCGTTTTTAACCTCGATTATAATATTCCAAGCAACGGGCCTGTCACCGTTTTCATCAAAATTAATAAGGCCGGTTACGCCCGGAAGGTCCTTTGTCTGTTCTATAGCATCCCTTAAGCTTTTCCTGTCTATGGTCTCGCACCTTTTCAGGCTGTCGATAAGAACATTCATGGCGTCATATGCATAAGGAGCCGACGGGAAGGTAGATTCATTATATTTGGACTCGTATTTTTCAACAAATTCTTTTGCGGCGGGGTCATCTATATTTCTGTCGAAATAAGTTGATATTACGGTTCCTTCAGCTGCTTCCTTAGCTAAATCTATAAAATGCTGGCTATTGGTGGAGTCAAGGCCTAAAAATGTGCCTTCAAAGCCAAGCTTTCTTGCCTGGTCGCATATAAGGCCTGCGTCCGGTCCATAGCAGCTTAAAAACAAAGCTTCAGGATTAGTTTCTTTTATTTTCGTAAGCTGAACGGTAAAATCTCTGTCCTGTCCGCTTCCTACGAAAACTTCAACGGCAGTTATTTCACAGCCTAAAGACGTGGCTCTTTCGATAAGGGCATCTTTATAGGCAACACCATAATCTGTGTTGTCATATATTACTGCCATTTTCTTTATGCCCATGTTTTCTACTATGTAATCCGCGTTCTGCTGTGCCGCAACAACGTCTCCTACGTTTATACGGAATACGTAATTTCCAATAAACGGTATATCGGGAGCTGACGCAGTAGAAACCATATTCGGTATGCCGGCCGCCTGATAGATGGGCCCTGCAACCATTTCACACGAACCGAAGATATGGCCTAAAATGCCGATTACATTAGGGTTCGCTGTGTATTTCTGAGCTACGCTTGCTGCTTCTTTAGGGTCTCCTTTGTCGTCGCCTTCCAAAAGAACTATTTTCCGTCCGTTGATTCCCCCGGCTGAATTGCACTCTTCTACGGCTATTTTGGCCGCCTTTAAAGCACTTTGTCCCCAGAGGGCGCTGTCTCCTGTCAACGGGCCGGCAAAGCCAATAACAATATCACCACTTTTATTTGCACTGGAGCAGCCTGTCAAAGTAAAAATAACGATAAGAAAAATACAAATCCAAGTTCTAAACCTCATTGATTTTACCTCCCTAATATTTACTTATTTTAATCTCTTGGCTTGAAATATCTTTTTTTATATATTCTTTTCGCCCCTCCTTCTCTGTCGACTGACGACATTGATTATTTTTTATAATATTGCTTTTATCTATTATTGTCAATAATAATTTCATTTTTATTATTTTTTTATATAGAATTCAATACAAATCAAATCTACCAATGATTTTCTGAATATAATATACAATTTATATCATGTTCTACGGAATTGAATATGAACTTTACCCGATTATCCTATAAAAACTAAACAGTATAAATAAAGGCTTTAAAATCAGCCTTCATATTAAAAATAAAGCATTAGATGAAGGTACATTTTCTAAACTCCATTTTCCTATTATTTACTGCTTTTGTTTCATATGCTATAATCAACATAAATTTATTATTTGGAGGATTTTTAATGTATGATGTAGGAGACTATTCAAAAAAGAACCTCAGCTCTATGGTCGCAGACTATATTAAAGACCATATCCTTACTGGTTCTCTTAAATCCGGAGATAGGGTTATAGAAAGTAAATTATCCGAGGCGCTGAATATAAGCAGAGCCCCTGTAAGAGAGGCCATGCGAGAGCTTGAAAAAGAAGGCCTTATTACCGTGACCCCTAGAAAAGGCGCTCACATTACGGAATTCAACCTTGATGACATTAAGGAAATATTTGATATAAGGCTTCTTTTAGAAGTAGATATTATAAAAATTATATTTGAGAACGATCTTCTTACCGATAAGGATATCAGAAACCTTACGGAAATAGTAAATCAAATGGTTGCAGTAGCCCTTTCCTCCGAGGAAATGGAGAAAAAAACCATGACTATTAATACGCTTGATATCCAGTTCCACACTTATATTTGGGAAAAATCAGGAAGCTTCCGGAGGGTAAAAATACTGAAGGATATGTTCTTTCAGCTTCGCATGGCAATGATGTATGATACAAAAATGACAGATAATTTATGCGATACGGCAAGCGACCACTATGCCATCATAAAAAGCCTTAAAGAAAAGGATATAAGAGCCTGCGAGCTCCATTTAAGAGAGCATATTATGACCTATAAAAGCAGTGGTATGTAGATGTATTATCTGAATAATTTCAAATATCAATAAATTTTAGGCACTATTTCTGTCGACAAACGACATTCATCATGCTATAATGCTCTTAAAAATAGCTGGTCACTTTCCCTATGGGTTTTAAAGCGGAAGGCACCGGCAATATATAAGGAGGATTAAAATGGACTATCAAAAGCTTTATATTAACGGTGAATGGGTTGACGGCGCAAGCGGAGAATGGATAGAAGTTGAAAACCCGGCGGATAAATCCATTATAGCTAAGGTTCCCAAGGGAAATACCGAAGATGTTGACAGGGCCGTGAAAGCAGCAAAAGAGGCCTTTAAAACATGGCAATACTCGAAAATTGAAGACAGGGTTTCTTTAATGGAAAAGGTAGTGAAAGGCTTAAGAGATAATGTTGACCTTCTTACAGATACGATTATGAAAGAGCTGGGCTGTGCTTATGAATTTACGCACAATGTTCATGTTCTTGATTTTGTTGCCGAAGCCGAAAACTACGTAAAAAATGCCAGAACATATGAATTTGAAGAAAGACTTGAAAAATCCATCGTAAGAAGAGAGCCTGTAGGCATTGTAGGCGGCCTCACCCCATGGAACTTCCCCTTGGAGCAAATAGTTAAAAAAGTTATTCCAGGCCTTCTTGCAGGCAATTGTATTATTTTAAAGCCAAGCCAAATGACCCCTCTTACAGCTTACATACTTACAGATATGATTGATAAAGCAGGCTTCCCAAAAGGAACCTTTAATCTTGTAACAGGAAGAGCCGGAGAAGTAGGCAATGCTCTTGCTTTGCATGAAGATGTAGATATGATTTCCTTTACCGGTTCAACTGCCGGGGGCCGTGAAGTTGCTAAGCTTGCCCTTTCCAATATTAAAAAGCTTGCTTTAGAGCTTGGCGGAAAATCTGCCGCTGTCATAATGGAGGGCGGAAATTACAGCCATGGCGTACGTTCTGTTCTCGATACGGTATTTTTAAACGGCGGCCAAACCTGCAATGCTTTTACAAGGCTTCTCGTTCCAAGGTCCTGCCAGAAAGAAATAGAAGAAATCATACTTGAACAAAGCAAAGATTATAAGGTTGGTAATCCTGCCGACAAATCCATAAACATCGGGCCTCTTGCTTCCCAGAAGCAATTTGACAAGGTAAAGGAATATATTAAAGTTGGTATAGAAGAAGGCGCAAGAATGCTTCTCGGTTCTGTTCCTGAAGGCTGCGAAACAGGATATTATGTAGAACCCGTAGTTTTTACCGATGTAAATAATAAAATGAGAATCGCACAGGAAGAAATTTTCGGTCCTGTTCTCGTAGTGATTCCTTATGACACCATAGACGAAGCTGTAGAAATCGCAAACGACAGCATCTACGGTCTTGCAGGCGCTGTATACGGCCCAACTGATGAAGAAGCCTATGAAACAGCAAAGAAAATAAGAACCGGCTCCATTTACGTAAATGAAGGAACATGGGATTTAAACGCCCCCTTCGGCGGATACAAACAATCCGGCCTTGGCCGCGAAGGCGGAATTGAAGGCTTTGAAGAATTCCTTGAAATAAAAACATTATATATTTAGTGAAATATAGCCTTAAGACAGCAATAAAAATACGTTTACAAAATATAAAGCCTCTATATAAATTTAATCATATCGCGAAAACAAATAAGAATGACGCATTAAACTGCCGTCATTCTTATTTGTTTTTAAGCCTGAAATAAAAATCAGAAAATATAGTCCAATAAATCCCTGCAGGTTCTATTGGCGCCAGTTTCATTTATTTCATCAGGATTCTTTTTTCCATCTGCAATAATTACGGATTTTTCCGTAAAAAATGAAAGTTCTCCTTTTAAATAAAGAAATTTACGTAAGGCATGCTTAATTTCTGAAAGAAATAAGTGTTTATTATAAGGCCTAAGAGAGTTTTATTTTTAAGGCTCACTGCCTCTTTAAATTAAATTGACTATCCATATGCCCTCTGGCTTTAAAGGTAATTTTTATAATAAGTATTTGCTCCCAATGCTTTGCTTGCAGATTTTCTTAAGCTTCGCCATTTCTACAGTCATTTCAGATAAGGTATTGTATTTATTGCTTAAAACGGCAACTACAGAAAGAGACAAAAGAGGAAAATCCTCCTCCGTTCCATGTCTGTTTTTGGTGGTTATATAGCCTTTTTCCAGATCATGGCGGTTATAAAATTCTATAATAGAGGAATCAAAATCCTGTATTATTTTTTTACAAATCGGCTCTATATCATCGCTGTGTACAATAGCCACGAAATCGTCTCCGCCGATATGGCCTATGAAATCATCGTCTGATCCAATGGTTTTTTTTAAAATCTGAGCAAGGCATTTTATTATTCGGTCGCCGTTTTCAAAGCCGTAAACATCATTATATGCCTTAAAATTATCAATATCCAAATACAATATGAAAGCCTTGGACCGGGAAAAAATATTTTCTTCAAGCTTTTTTTCAATGAGAATATTTCCCGGAAGCCCCGATAAAGGATTCAAATGCTTTGCGTTATTGACTTCTACCTGAATGGTCTTTTCAAGCAGGTCCTTTACGGTTACGATACCGGAATATTTTCCCTCCTTGGTTATGGAAATGAAATCATAAAGGCGGTTATATTCTCTGCCCATTGCTTTCTTCGCTACATTTTCTATACTTTCGTAATAGTCTACCTGCAAAAACGTCTTACTCATAATGTCCTTTACAGGTCTTTTGGAATATAAATTAAAACCGTAAAGCCCCGAAAGATTACGGTAAAGCTCATTTCTTGTAATTACGCCTTTTATTATTTCGTCTTCTGTTATGCAAAAGCCTGATATGGAAGGGTCCTTTTCCATAAGCTCATAAACCTGATTGATAAGCATTTTGGGGGTTATGGTGTTTTGCATTGTGGATATATTGCCTATATAAAGCTCCGATGACTTCTGGTCGAAAAGATGGTTCTTTCTGCGGTTTGCTTCATTGATTGTAAGAATTACGTCGTTTGATATGGGCCTTGTTTCAGGCCCCGGCTTTTGGATAAAAAAGCCCTGGCCGTAATGAATCCCTATATCTATAAGCTTTAAAAGCTCTTTTTCCGTTTCTATGCCTTCGGCAACAAGATATGTATTTGTAAGAGAAGCAAATTCGGCAAAGCTTTTTATAAGGGATTGCCTTGTAACATCTTTATCGATATCCCTGATAAGGTTCATATCAAGCTTAATAAAATGGGGGTTTATATCGGAAATCATATTCAGGCCGGAATATCCTGCCCCGGCATCGTCTATGGCTATTTTATAATTCTGATTTTTATAGTTATTGATGGTTCTTACCAAATCAGAAATATTATCGATAGACCCTCTTTCCGTAATTTCAAATATAATATTTTCCGGGTCCATTCCGTATTTAAAAAGATACTCTTTTGTAAAGCCCTTTTTAAATTTTATATCGTGTATTATTTTAGGGTTTACGTTTAAAAACAGCTTAAGCTTTGTTTTAAGGCTGTGAAATGCTTCGATTGCCTTCGTTCTGCATATAAGCTCCAAATCCCATGTTTTTTCAAGTTTCTCGGCGTACTCAAAAAGTATATTGGGGCTTTGCATTTCTGTATCCTCAGGGCCTCTGCTCAGGGCTTCATATCCGAATATAGAACCGTCCCTTAAAGATATAATGGGCTGAAAAACAGTAGTTATACTTTTTCTGTTTAGCACGTCGAAAAATTGTTCTTTAAGCGGCGCCAGAGATTCCTCATATTTATCTGTCAAATAGTTATTATTCATTAGCCCCTCCTTGACGAACTCCCCTTGCTCCAACATTTATCTCAATTTACAGTATCAGCATATTAAATTATTACACCATGATTGTATACATGTTTATAAATTTTGTCTATACGTTTATATTATATTAATGTAAGAAATCTGTTAAATTTTTCCTATAATATTGCTTCTTGGAAGTTTATGTCAGAGATGTCCCGTTAAATAAAAGTGCAGATAAAAAAGGGAATATCGAGCCAAATAAGCAGTATACTTGCTAAGGGGCCCTGATGAAAAGCGACGTAATAGCACCCTTTTAGATAATTGCTTTTTATCTTTCTTTATATGCTGAGCAAATTTTTATTGCTTTTTAAACCTACTTTGTATTTTGGATTAAGCAGGAACAGAACCGTAGATTTCTTTTGATTAAAAAGGTACCGCCACTGAAGGAAAGCTTTATTTTTGGGCCTACAGCAATAGTTTTTGTTACTTTCTTATAAGAAATTTATAATAAATACCAAAATCAATTTGTTTGAAAGCAAAAAGCAGAAGTGATATCACTTCTGCTTTTTTTATGTATGCTGTTTCTTCTACCGGCTTTTTGTAATATCTGCATGAAAGCGTATCAAAGAATTTTTAAAAATCCATTGCCCCTATTTCCATGCTTATTACTGCGACTTTATTACTTCTTGAACTTTAAGATTTCTTCAGGCATCTTAGGCTGATTGAAGCATAAGAAGCATGCTGGAGAAATGGAGTTGATTCCCATAAATAATGCCATTGATGCAACTCCTGTAGCCATAGTTCTGATAAGGTACATTTGAATTTTTTTCATGATAAATCCTCCTTAGTATTTTTTATTTGTTTATGTTTAATGTTTTAGAGTAAACAAGTTTTCCAATAAGCATAACAGCTGAGGATACGAAAAGACCTACGCTTATTAAACTGGCGGATTCTATCCTATGGGTGGCAATAAAAAATATAATAATACAGAGAAAAATTAAAAATGCTGTATTTGCCTCTCGCCTAAGCCTTGAAATGTCGTCAGAGCTTAGGGGCTTATTGGGATGTTCTGCAGGAGCCAGAAAATGATTTAATAAAAAAGATACGGATACTAAAAATATTACTAAGTATGTAGAAGAAAATAATTTTATGTAATTAAGCAGCGCCATATAGGATAGCAGCATAAATATCATTAATAGTGAACATTTAAAATGCGTTTCAGCATGATAGCCGCCTATCAGCTGTCTAAAAATAAAGAAAGGTGCAAGAAAAAGTAAAATCTCTATATAGCAGTTAAATAACAGGGCTATCATTAAAATTATGACGATGTTGATAGCTGTAGATAAAACCAGCTCCATGCCGTAAGCATATACCCTTACGTCTTCCTCATTGATTACTTTTTGGTGTACCAAAAAATGAGTTATATCCAATGCAAATTTCGGCAACAATTGACTTCACCTCATAATAAATATAATACTTAAAAGAAAACTTGTCTAACCCCTTGGCCCAAGATGTATTTGGAACGACCTAAGATGCATCTTGACGGCCGTTTTCGACAAAACTTCTTTTTATTAGACAGGATAATTCGATTAAAAAAGGTATTTCTTTTAAAAGAAATACCTTTCAAACAATAAATATACAGCCTTTTACAGCTTCTTTCAAAATGCGAAAGTGGATTATTATAGCAGAGGGGTGATGCTCATCGCCCTGTAACTATAGTCTTTAAACAGAACTAAAGAAATATTTATAAGGCTTGCTAATTTTCATTATTGCTTTATACTTTTATTCGTTTTTAGAATTATCAAGCAATACGCTCAGAACAAACATCCCGTCATTGTAATTATAATTCATTATTCCGCCGATTCTATCAACAGAAGCTTCTATGCTTTTCATGCCAATGCCGTGGGCAAGAGGATTGCTTTTTTTCGTCACCATATTATTTACATCGACGTAATCGGAAGTGTTTTTAATCATTATGGCAAGCTTATTTTCTATTTCGTTTATCCTTACAAAAATTTCACTGTTTTCCTTCCGGCTTCTTTCACAGGCCTCTATGCTGTTATCCAGCGCATTTCCCAAAAGACGGGCAAGCTCTATTTTATTAAGATAAATAGCCTTTATAAAAATATGGGCGTCAAAATTAATCCCCAGCTCTTTTGCATATTGAGCTTTAATATTAATCAAAGAGTCTATAATAGCCTCTCCCGTATAGTATACGGCTTCATTTGTCCTAAGCTCGTTTTCCAAGGCATGAAGAGACTCTTCCGCCATATCCTTTTGGTTTATATTGATTAAATCGGCGATTACATTGATTTGATTTCTTATGTCATGCTTAAGCTCCCTAAGCTGATTATAGGATTCTTGAAGCAATTTGTAATTTCTTTCTTCATGGGCAAGTATCTGCTCCATTATGGAAAGCCGAAGCTTATTGGAATAAGATTCGATTAAATCGAACACCGCCCAGTTTATGTATAAAAGCCCTGCCACGCAAAACACATAAAGCATAATCCCCTGATGGCTTTGGGAATTGAGAAGAGAATAAAGAGTGACATATAAAATAAGTGAACTTAGCACTGGCATCAATATAATCAAAAGCCAATAGCTGCCGGGAATCTCCTTATCCTTTTTCTTAACGAGCCTGTTATTATAAACTACAAACCAGAAATATATTATTTTTGTTCCTATCATTCCTATTATACGGCTTGTGCCTTGGGTCAGTATATCCTTGGGAAGGCCGATATTTGCTATGGTCATAAGGCTTATAAATATTATTTCAGCAATAAAAATAAGCACTACAAACAAAGCTGAATAAAAAATGCTTTTGGCGAATTTAACCCTATATATAGTATTCGCTATAATGACCAGCACAGTAAATGTCACCGTAATCAGTATAAGCTGGTCCGATGTGAAAAGACCGGTAGTGAAAAGTATAATGCCGCCCAAAGTATATATCAGGGCTATTATGCTTCTCTTTAGGCCCTTATAGGGCAGCAATCCGGAAAAGTAAATAAATACTATCATAAATTCAAAGCAAACGTTTACTGCCTCCACTAAATACCAGTTCATTCTGTCACTCCATAATATAGTTTAAATATGCATCAGAAATCTCTTTTTTAAAATTTCTGCTTACTGGCACCATTTCCCCAGATTTCATTAATAATCCATCTTTAGTTATTTTGTCTATTGCCGTTAAATTAACCAAATAGCTTTTGTGAGGCTTTTTAAACTGATCTCCTATAAGCTCCTTTTCTATATCGCATAAAGGCTTGTTATACTCGTACTGCTTCTGGTCAACCGTATGTAAAGTAACCTTTTTCCGATAAACTTCAAAAAACGATATTTCATCAACGTATACCTTCTTAAACATATCCCTTGTATAAATATCTAGGGTTTTATATTTAGAATTATACTCTTTTAAAATATCCCTTAATTTTTGAATATAAAAGCTTTCATGCTGCCCCTTAATCAAATATCTAAAAGCCCCGACTTCATAACCGTCGATGGAAAACTCCTTATAGTTAGTCAAAAATACGATGATTACCCTTTTATGGTCCTTACGGATTTTTCTGGCTGTCTCAAGCCCGTTAATCCCCTGCATTTCAATATCAAGAAATATAATATCAAAATATTCTGTAAGAAGCGCCTCCAACAGAGCCTCACCGCTGAAATATTTGAATATTTCATAGCTTTTACTATCTGGGATAAGGGTTTTTATCCATCTTTCAACTTCCTGAGATTCTCTTTCCTGATCGTCGCAAATAGCTATTTTCAATATAAATCACCTGCAATCTATGACTTCTATAACGACAGATACAAAAATCAAATATTTATTCCCCATTATAACATTTATAGTATACTTAACATATAAAGTATTTTATTATTTCCAAAAATACAACAAACTTTGACTAAGGGGCTAAAATAAATTTCTTGTAATTTAGCAAATTCACTTTTCCATATAAAATCTCTTTGTATAAGTTTATCATAAAATTGCCGTTTTTGTTAAAAATATGTTCTTTCTTTGCTTACAATTGTAAATACGGCTTTATCAAGGGTATCGCTTTTAAAGTATTCATAACTTTCTTCTTAATATATTTTTGTCCTTTCATGTTAAATATCTAGCTAGTTATAGCTTATCCTTTGATTATACAGGACGCAAGCTATTTTTTACAAACTTTATAATATAAATCTGCAAAAAAAGAATACGGCCCTGTTCTTTTAACGAACAGCGCCGTATTCTTTCTTAAATATCAGCCGTATATGGGTATCAATAAATATGGAATTAGTCTTTTTATATGCGTAAATTCAAGAAATTATATGCTTTCTTCTACGCTTATCCAATTGTATGCATAGTAGTTTATAATTGCCTCATTGCTATCGCTTGGGCTTTCGTTACGTGGCTGACGGTAAAACGTTCCGCTATTTCCGTAAGTGCCCAGAGCAATTATGGTATTTTCTTCAAAACGTACCTTTCTATTAAGCTTCTTCATTGTAACTTTCCTTTCATAAACTATTATACTTTTTATTTTAAGGCGTATTCTCACCGGATACTTTTAAGCCGGCTGAATATTCCCAATTAAACATATATATTTTCAAAACTCATGGCCTCGATAATGCCTTCTGCAAGGCTTGCTATTGTAATAAGCTTTTTATCGGCTTGATAAAACTTTCTTACGGGTATATGGTACTCGTCCTCTATTTTATAAAAAAGCTCAATCACATCATAGACTTTTAACCCAAGAGAACATGTAAAAAGGCTTATTTCGTAATCCTCAACGTCTACGTAAGAGATATCCTTTATAAATTTTCTTATGCTTTTACATAAGTCCTTTTTGTTCGTAAATATCACCTCTAAATCACAAGAAGATTGTTGGAAAGCTCCTCAATAATCCGGTCGTATATATTATTTGCAGAATTCTCGTCCATTACGTTAAATACACGGTATTTTCTTGCGGTTTTATCCTCAAGCTTTTTCATAACATTTTTCATCTGGACAATGGATACTTTTGGCTCTTCCCGAGATATTAGAGGCTCATATTTCAATTCGCTTCCCGCCATATGAAAATATACCGAATCGCAGTTAAGCCTGTATTTGCATATGTTTTTCATATTGCAATAATAATAGTCGCTATATACCGCGGAATAAACAGACAGTATTTCAATATCAGGGTTTAGGGCATTTGCAAATATAAAAGGCAGCGTTCCGAAATTATTATGGTAATCCATATTGAAAGGAAGGATTGCATCTGGTACACTTACGAGAAAAATATCCGGTTCTTCCTCCTGCTCCCAGTTTCTGAAATAATTATTTAAATTCGTGATTTTTTCTGTATCCGATACTTCATTTGCAAACATAAATTCCGGGATACTTCTTATTCCGAATAATTCGCTGTAGGGGTTTCCGCTTATGCAAAGAGGCTTGTACCCCATTTGTTCCAAATATTTTTTAAAGGTCAATAGAATCTCAAATTTATTACAGTACTGCCCAAGGCCTAAGATAAAAACGATGGGCGTGTTTATGCGGCCCATTTTTGCCCTTTTGTCAAATTGATATTTCGTGTCTGAGCCTAAAGATCGGTATGTAAATTCCGGAAAGTCCTCATTTGACTTTATATATTTTTCAATATCTTTAGAAAGTATTATTTTTTTCTTCTGATCGACTGCTTGGTTTATTTCTTTAATCAAGAGCTTGTGATTTATATATCTGAAATCGCAGTAATTAAATAATACCGCATCGCACACATCAAGGCTTTCCTTATAGTTTATTGTAAGCGGCTTATTTAAAAAACTTCCTCCGTCAACTACGCTTGCGTCCTTTCCGTCAAGGCCTGCGGATTCTGCCACAATATATTTAAAAGGAATATGTTCCGCAAGCAAGGAATCGTATCTTGCCAAGGCAGAAGAATTCTTATCAAAATTATATATAAGTAATTTTTCCATATAATCCTCCTTATATATAACAATTACGCTCCTTTAAATAACAAATATCAGTAAAGCTTACTAAAGTTTTGTTTTTGGTCTCCCTGCAATTATTCAGCTTGCATTTTTTAGATGAACCGTCCCCGCTTGTGTCTGTAAGCATTGCCGCGCATATATTGCAGTAATAAAAATTCCAACACCGCTTACACTCGTTTTCTGTTATTTTTCCTATGTTAATAAGATTTTTTATCTTATCCGGCAGGTATCCTCCATGGATATCCCCTATTTTATAATCCTCTTCCATTTCAGTTGCCTTTTCACAAGGGTAAAAATCGCCATAAACATCAATAAAGAGCTTCTTTTCTCCCGGAATGCAAGTGCCTCCCGGGTGGCTTATAGACGGTGTCCCCTTATAGGGGTTCAGCATATTACGCACCTCATATATAGAAGAAAGGGCCTCTTTAAACATAGGATTTACATGATCCTCATCAATTAAGCCCAGCTGATAAAGCCTTGCCTTAAAAAATTCATAATTATATGCCTCATCGTATTCCTCACTGTGTATAATTTCTTTTTTGCAGCCGGAACAGGCGGTTAAATTGCTTTCTGAAAAGAAATCAAGAATTTCTTTAAAATCGCTTTGGGAGGAGGTTTCTGTATTAAAAAATATTTTGCTTTTATAAAACTTCGGATATGCCTTTTTTATTTTTATAAGGTTTCGGATAAGGGAGTCGAAATGCCCTTTTCCCTGGGGAAGTTTTTTATTATTCTTTGAAGTATCAAGGCTAATAATCAAAGAGAAATCCTTTTCAATTAAAGGCCTTATATTTTCAAGGTTTAGTAACGAAGGATTTACGGTAATGGCATAATTTACAAATTTATCGGGATATTTTTCTTCAATATAAGCCATACATTCATTTACAAGCTTTCTTTGAAGAAGGGCGCCTTCTCCGTAAAAGGAAAGGGTAAAGCAGCTTACATTTGAAGAGCGCCTTATGCCAAAATCTATGGATTCCTTAGCTATTTCTATCGTCATTTTCTTATTGCTATTCATTCTTTCGGTATAGCGCCCTGAATAGGCACAGTATCCGCATCTTGAGCTGCAATTTTTAGCAATCTCCAAAACCAAGTGATTCAAGCTACAGCTTAAGATATCTTCAAGGCGGTCTGTGTAGGGATGATATATTTCTTCTACAATGCTTTCAAGAAGCACGCCCTTTTTCTGATACCGTTCTAAAGTTCCTTCGTGTTCTTCAATATTTTCAAAAAGCTCAAGCTCTTTTAAAGCCATATAATCCTTTTCAGGAATCTGAAGAATAGTATTACTGTATCGGTCATATACATAAAAGTTTTTAGGCGTGGTAAAAGTCTTAAATACGTAGTTCATATGCAATTCCCCCCTTCACATTAATCTATATTATTGATGCAAAAACTATATGATGGTTCTGATCTATGTAAACCTTATAAAAGGATTCATCTATATCCTACTTTAAATTTTACAGCATAACTGACTTACCGACAATTGATATGGCATTAGATGTAGATCAAGGGTCACAAGATACTTTTTCATGGTGAAAATTGTAGTTTTATATTATAATAATAACCAAATTGTATAAATATAGATTATTATGATATCCATTAGGCAATATATTTAAATGGGTTTATTTCTTTTACTTTGCAGTTATGTAAGTATTTACCATAGTCAGCGTATTTGAAAAAATTTTTTTACAAAAGGATTAAAAATACAGTAAAATTAAAGCCAAGGCTTTAACCCATTCTTCTTTACTTAGACATAAAAAACTCCCTTTTCAGGGAGTTTTTCTCTTTTTCTTATATAGTAAATTTATCATGAAGAAGCAGCAAAAGCCTATTCCCTTAAGGCTCAAAAACACGGATTTCCTTCGGAAACGGCACATTTTTGAGCCTTCATGAATATACGGCTTTGCTACTATTTAACTTTAAATTTACTATATACTTTCGCCATATGTTTCTGCAATAGCCTTAGGGGAGTAGCTAAGCATCTTTCTAAATTCCACAGAAGCTTCCTTGATGGCTTCTTTATTGTATGCACCGGCTTTCTTCAAGGATTCTATCTTATTTTTTAATATAAAATAGTCTTCCAAGACCTTCTCCTCTTTAAAATAAAGAATAACAATTTTATCCTTAATTTCTTCATCGGCGGCAAGGTCTGTAGAAATGAAATTATCCTCGGGAAAGCTTAATACATGAAACTTTTCAGCTATTTCTGCTGCCGCTTCTTTAATTTCAGCATATTCGCTTTTCGTAAGAATCGGGCTTAACGCCAGGTTTTTAACCTCTTGAGAAACGATTTCACAAAATGCTTCTATCATGCCTAAATCAAATGAATTTTTATGGAATCCGGGTAATTTATCCAATGATATCCTCCTATACAATACATACACCATATATTTATCCGTATTTTCGGCCTCACGCTTATTGCAGTGAATAAACTTAAATAAGACCAAGTTTATTTGCTATGGACCTAAGAAAAACTTATTAAACTTAAAATCAAAGACAGTTTTTAAGTTTAATAAGTATACATAAGCTTTAAAAATACTTGCTCTGTATAAAAAGTATGCCGCTTTTAAAAGCGGCATTTTAAATGATTAACTTATTTGAATTTCCTTTGCTTCTTCCGGCTTGAAATCATTTTCCAAGTCGTATATATTATGGGAGGTGAAATCTCTAAGCTGTCTATCCTCTAAGGAATAGCATCTCATAAAACGATTGGCATTCACCATTGTCCAATGCTCGGCATCCCATGTTAAGTATCCGTCTTCGTCTGTTTTTTTATTGTGAAGTATGAAATCTACCTGTCTATTATCTCTCATTAAATCAATAAGGCTTTTATAGGTTACTTCAAGTTCCTTTTTATGGATTACGTCGTAAGCTTTCATAATTCCTCCGTATAATAAAATAATATTTGCAAAGCTTCCATCTCGCTTCGTCATATAGTTCAAGTATATAACTGAATTATCAATAAATCAACAATAAATATAAGAAAGAGCTTGTTTACGGAAGGGTATTTATTATATTTATAGATGGAAATCCTTATGAATATCCTGATGTTGAAATCTGTAAAGCATATTTATTTTCTATCCTCTGCAAACCCGTATTTTATTTTAATCCGGTCTAATTTTTCAAGCATAGGCTCTGCCGCAAGCCAAAGGAAAAATACTGTTGCAGCGGCTTGAATACAATCCATTGGGAATCCGGAAGCATAATAGGTCAATATGATATTTAAATTCAAATCCTTTGACACCATAACGGCAGAAGCAAAGTTCATGATGCCTCCGTATATAATAATAGCCGATAAAGCCCCGAATGTGCATAGGGATACTTTATTGCGCCTTAAAACCCTTCTGCTGAATATAACCCCCGATAAAAATCCGATAATCCCCATGGAAAACATCTGCCATGGGGTCCAAGGTCCTTGGCCCATGATGATATTTGAAATAAGCACTGTCATTGCCCCTATAAGAAAACCTGTTTCGCTGCCCAAGGCAATCCCTGAAATAATAACCAGCGCCATAACAGGCTTAAACTGAGGCAGCATGAAAAAAGCAGCCCTTCCTGCTACCCCTAAAGCGCATAATACAGCTATAAGAACCAATTCCCTCGCCTGGGGCTTCCGCCCTTCAAAGATAAGAAAAAACGGCGCCATACATTCCAAGAGGACAAGCAGCCCAATGAGATAATATTTTTTGTGGTCAAAATAATAAGCGCCTGCAAATAAAGTCAAGGGAATAAGAAGTAAAATTATAAATACCGCCCCTCTGGTGCCTTTAGAAAGTTTTCCTTTTTCCTTCGGCCTCTGAACATCAAAAGAAGCATCAGCGGGCCTTCCTATGGATAGTATTAGCCCAAATAACCCTCCTATAAGCAAAGCAGCTATTTTAATATGACTTTCATTAAATGAGGCCGCATCATTTCCTCTAATAACCTGAATAAGAGAAAATAAAACCCCAAGGGCCGATATACTCCCTATGATTTTTTGCCATAGAGGACGCTTCTTTAATTCCTTTTTGCTATCTGCTTTCGAAGGCTTCGGCAAAGGCTCCTTCTGCTCCGGAAGCTCAGGTTCTGAAGGAATTTCTCCTCCGCAAGCGATAATCACATCTTCTGCCGTAATTGCATTTGGTATGATGCTTCTTGCCATACGATTGGCAGAAGTTGTGTAAAAGCTGTTTCCTGAGAAGAATTCTCTTGGGGTGCCTTCCGTAACAATATCCCCGTCAAAAAACAAAGCGCATCGATGGGCATATTTTCCGCAGAATTCAATGTCGTGGCTCACCATTAAAACCGTCATGGACTTTTGTATAAGAGAATTTATAATCCCTGCAAAGACCTGCTTAAATTCAGCATCAAGCCCCTTTGTAGGCTCGTCCAGAAGCAAAATATCCGGCTCAAGAAGTAAAACCTTCCCTAAGGCAGCTCTTTGCTGCTCTCCCCCTGAAAAGTCGTAGGGGTGACGGTCAAGGAGACCCTCCAGCCTGCAAAGGCTTACTATGTGAGAAATTTTTCTTTCTCTTTCCTCTTCTGTAGTGTTTTCTATATCAATTACTTCCTCCAAATCTTCTCTGACGGTTTTTTTAATAAAAAGCGCCTGAGGGTTTTGCGGAAGCATACCTATTTTCCCACTTATATTCACTGTTCCCCGATAGGGCTTATTGAGTTTTCCTAGGAGCTTAAGGCATGTGGTCTTTCCTGTGGCGTTACCCCCAAGAAGGGTCATAAATTCCCCTTGATGAACCTTTAAAGAAAGGCCCTTAATTACATCGGGAAGCCCTTTCTCATATTTAAACCATAGATCCTCTGCAAAAATGCTTACTTTCTCCAAAGGCTTCGGCGGAGAAGGAAATGCTATTTCTTTTATGGGGTTTTCCCCGGCATATGCCGTAAGCCATTTTCGCCCGTCCCCTACAGTAATCGGGCAGGGCGCTTTATTTTCTACCGCCGACCAAATACGCATGGGAGAAGGCATCCCAAGAAACATTCCATGGCCTGTGTTTTTTAGAGCAATGGCAGCTTCTTTTGGGCTTCCTTCTGTTATTATCTTTCCTTTATCCATTACCGCAACATAGCTTGCAAGGGGAAAGGCCTCTTCAAGGCGATGCTCCGTAAGTATTACGGTAGTGCCTAATTCCCTGTTAATTTTTCCGACAACAGAAAGGAAATCAGAAGCGGCAATGGGGTCAAGCTGGCTGGTAGGCTCATCAAGAATCAATACCTCCGGCTGCATAACCATAATGGAGGCTAAATTAAGCATCTGCTTCTGGCCGCCTGATAATTCTGTTACATCTTTATAAAACCAGCTTTCGATACCGAAAAAAGACGCCGTCTCGCTTACCCGCCTGCGAATTGCAGGCGTATCATAGCCAAGGCTTTCAAGGCCGAAGGCAAGCTCATGCCATACCTTATCTGTAACAATTTGATTTTCAGGGCTTTGCATTACAAAGCCAATAGCCCTGCTTTGCTCTTTTGAGCCTATTTCGGCGAGGGGAATGCCTTTAAAGTATATTTCCCCTGCTCTGGTTCCGTAAGGCGTAAGAACGCTTTTAAGCTGCCTTAAAAGGGTAGATTTGCCGCAGCCGGAAGGCCCGCATAATATCATAAACTCCCCTTGATTTATTTTAAGGGTAAAATC
Source organism: Anaeropeptidivorans aminofermentans (assembly GCF_940670685.1). Classification (GTDB taxonomy): domain Bacteria; phylum Bacillota; class Clostridia; order Lachnospirales; family UBA5962; genus Anaeropeptidivorans; species Anaeropeptidivorans aminofermentans. The sequence continues at coordinate 3,222,002 of NZ_OW711693.1, forward strand.
GTCAATTGCTTTCATCGTCTGCTTAGGATAAATAAAGCTTAAATTTCTGATTGCAAACGTCTCCATTTTCGATCCTCCCTTATGTTTATAATAAAAGGCGTAAGGCAAAGAGCCATATAGCAAAGCTGAAAAAAGATGGTTAAAAGGCTTATTTCAGCACCCTTTAACGTCGGATAATACCGCCATTCCATTTTGCCTGTAATCCAGCCCCAGTTGACAGCAATAACACAAAATATAAGCCAAGCCAATGCTTTTTTATCCCTTTTGTTAAAATAATAAATAGAAAAAGCCGTCCTTCCAGGCAGCCCATAGCCTCGGCTTTTCATGCTATCCGCCGTTTCAATGGCATTTTCAAGGCTCCATGTAATAAGAATAGATAAAATTCTTATGCCAATTTTAGCTCTTTTGAAGAAGCTTCCCTTAGAAATATCAAAGCCCATGGCTTTCTGGGTATCCGCCGCCAACTGCGCACGGGCCTTAAATTTAGGCACAAAGCCCAAAGCCATAGATAGTATCAAGGATACGGAAGGGATAATTCTGCCAAAAAGATATATGAATTTATCTGATGTCATAATTTCTGTATAGCATGAAAACCATGTTATTACAGCCATCAGCATAAAAGCGGCCCCTATGCCGTAAATAATGCTTTCTAAGGTAAGGGGATTGCCCGACGGCAGATACGTAAGCAGCGTAGCCCCTTGATGGTTAAAGATAGGATTGATAAGCATCGCCATAAGCACCATAGGCAGCATGTATAAAAGGCTGAAACGGATGGCCTTATGCCCTTTAAGATAAATCCCATAAGCTGTAGAGCAGCATAGGGAGATAAGCAGATATAAAGGGTGCATAAAGCACATGGAATATAAAAGGACGAATCCGAAATAAATAAAGTTTATAATAGGGTGATAGCTTGAAAAAGTATCTTTATTTTTCGTTTGTTATCCCTCCCTAAAAATACAAAATGGCTTTATGGTTCCTAAACTTGTCTTTAATTCACTTTGGAATAAAAGCAAGTTGACTATCCTTATTCATAAAAAATTCATTATATATGTTTGAAGTTTAATAAGTATTATTCCCATAAAAATTAAAATCCCAAAAAATCTTTTTAAGCTGAAAATAAGACTTATGGTAAATTTAAAGTGAATCAGCAACAAAACCGTACCTTCATGAAAGCTCAAAACTATACCCTTCCCGAAAGAAGTCTGTATTTTTGAATATAGTAGCAGATAGGTTTTTGTTCCTTCTTCATAATAAATTTATCATACATAATTAAAGCTTAATTTTTATAATATTATTTGCATAAAAAAACGACCATGCGTAACCATGATCGGTACCCGGCAGTAACAGGCTACCTGAAGTTATTGTAAAAAAGACGTCTCCTGGCTTGCTTCTGGGTCATTGTCCTTTTAAGGACGAACGCCTGCTTCGCTTACAGTGGCCGTACCGCTCGTGAATTTCACACGATTCCGTTTCTTTGTATTCTTATTTTGTCATAAAAGTCTATCACGGGAGATTCTTCCTGTCAAGGCGGCGCTTATAAGATCAGAGATAGTTTTCTATATGCTCTTGAAATCACGCGTATGCTTATAGTAAATTTAAAGTTAAACAGTAGCAAAACCGTATATTCGTGAGGATTCAAAAATGTACTGTTTCCGAAGGAAATCCGTGTTTTTAAATTCGCAGCGAATCGGCTTATGCTGCTTCTTTATAAGAAATTTACTATAACCTATAGTCTTATTAAAAAAACACAGCTAAAATTGACGGAATCATAAAACAAAGCCCTGTTATGATATTCGAAGCAAATATTACCATCATTTCTTCTTTTTCGTCAATCATATCCATCGGGTCAATGTCTTGATCTGTATAATCAATGAGCATTTTCATTTTACTTCTGGGCCTTTTCTTCTTATTTTGTTTTGTGGGAAAATGAAATTTTACTCCGTCCATTTTCAGATAATTAAACCATGCCAATGCAAAATATATAAAACCCACAAAGAAAAACGCATAATCAACCATTGAAAATAGCTTCCTTACATTTAAATACCGGTCCCATAAAAGGGCAAAAATTAACCCGATTCCAAATCTTGTAATCGTCTTATATATAATGGGGCGTATCATATGGGGCTTGTATATTTCTGATATTTTTTTCATATTTGAATACCCTTTCGGAACAAAATATATAATTATACTATAAGTTAATTTGCTTTTATGACCCCTGTTAGTGTATGACTTTGGAAGATATACCTATTGAGTTTATAGTATAGTTTACAAACAAGCTTTTATCTTTATGGAACTATAGCAAATAAGAGAAAAGCAAACTGATAATGCTACTATAAGTAAATTTAAAGTGAAACAGTAACAAAATCATATATTCACAAAGATTCAAGAATGTACTGTTTCCGAAGGAAGTCCGTGTTTTTGAATCTGTAACAAATAGGTTTTTGTTACTTCTTTATAGAAAACTTACTATATTTCATATAAATTCAAGTATAGTACGCTCTCTATATTCTGTCAATTAAAAGGGGGCGTTGCAAAATAAATTTGCAGCACCCCACTTTTTCGTTTAAAACCCAAAGAGCTTTAATCAAAACATCATAGGAATAATAGCCATTCTTCCACTTTTCTAAGGAAAAGCCAAAACATGCCGTTTCCTTTGGAAGGCCAACCTCCTCTTGGGTTATTAATTTAAGAATCTAATCAGCATAAATAAGTGAACCTATGCCTTTGCAAGTTCTTCTCTGTACTTCTCAAGCTCACGCTGATTGCCGTAAATGAAGTGGCCTTCGAGAATTTCTTCCCAAACCGGTTTATCAACTGAATAATCATGAACCGATGGGTCGTAAATAAATAATTTCTTCTTCTTTTCCACTTCAGGGTCTGGCTGGGGCACCGCAGATAGCAGCGCCTTTGTATAAGGATGCAATGGGTGGCGGAACAGTTCTTCAGACTCTGCAAGCTCAACGATTCTTCCTTTATGAATAACCGCTATTCTGTCGGATATAAAGCGTACAACAGATAAGTCATGAGAAATAAAGAGATATGTAAGGTCTCTGTTATTTTTCAGGCGGTTCAAAAGATTCAGAACCTGAGCACGGATAGAAACGTCCAAAGCGGAAATTGGCTCGTCGGCAACGATGAATTCCGGCTCCATAACCAATGCCCTTGCAATACCGATACGCTGCCTCTGGCCGCCGGAGAACTCGTGAGGGAAGCGGGAAGCAAATTCCGGCAGAAGGCCTACTTCTCTAAGGGCCTGCTGAACCTTTTCTTCACGCTCGGCATCATTTTTATAAAGGCGGTGGTTAATTAATCCCTCTGATACAATATAGTCTACCTTTGCTCTTTCATTGAGAGAAGCCATCGGGTCCTGGAAAATCATCTGGCATTTGCGGATAATCTCTTTATCAAGCTCTTTAGAAATTTTACCGCTGATTTTCCGGCCTTTGAAATAAATCTCTCCGCCTGCCGCAGGATTAATCCTAAGGATTGTACGGCCAATGGTGGTTTTTCCGGAACCTGATTCCCCAACAAGAGAAAATGTCTCGCCTTTATAAATATCAAAATTAACGTCTTGAACGGCTACGAATTCTTTTCTGCCGGAACCAAAACTAACCTTTAAATTTTTAACCTCAATTAATTTTTCTTTTCCTGCCATGCCATTAACCTCTCTTTCTTAATCTCTCACGCATACGAAGAATGGCTTCCGGCTGCTCAATTTTAGGAGCCCTTGGGTCCAGATACCATGTCTTTGCCTTGTGAGTTTCAGAAATACTGAAAAATGGTGGCTCTTTTACGAAGTCAATCGCCAATGCTCTCTTGTTACGGGGAGCAAATGCGTCGCCTACGATGGTATTAAATAAGTTCGGCGGCGTACCTTCTATGGAAGGAAGCTCTTCGCCTTTTACCCCAAGCTGAGGAAGGGCCGATAAAAGCGCCCATGTATACGGATGCCAAGCGTCGTAGAAAATCTCGTTTACAAGACCGTATTCTACAATCTGGCCGGCATACATAACCGCAACACGATCGGCTACATTGGCAACAACCCCAAGGTCATGGGTAATATAAATAACTGTCATTTTAAGTTCACGCTGCAGACTGTGGATCAAATCCAGAATCTGGGCTTGAATTGTAACATCCAGAGCAGTTGTAGGCTCATCGCAAATAAGAACCTGAGGACGGCAGGCAACAGCAATTGCAATAACAACACGCTGCCTCATACCGCCGGAGAACTCATGAGGGTACTGATTATAGCGGCGTTCCGGATCCGGAATACCTACTTTTTTCAGCATTTCAATAGCTTCGGCCTTGGCTTCTGAGCCCTTTAATCCCTGATGCAGTTCAACACTTTCCTGAATCTGGGTCCCTATTTTTTTAAGAGGGTTTAAAGAGGTCATGGGGTCCTGCATAACCATTGCAATTTTTTTGCCTCGGATTCGAAGCCATTCCTTCTCAGTCTTATACTTTGAAATGTCTACTCCGTCATATAGAATAGAGCCTCCGGTAATGCTGCCGTTTGCATCAAGCATTCCAACAAAAGATTTTGTAAATACCGATTTGCCGGAGCCTGATTCCCCTACGATTGCCAGTGTCTCGCCTTCATACAGATCTATAGAACACTTTCGGATAGCTGTTAATCTGCGGCCACGTAAACTGAACTGGATTTCCACATCCTTAGCAGATAAAATATGCTCTTTTGCCATTTATGTTTTCCTCCTGTTCCTATACGTGGTTTCTTGGGTCTGAAGCGTCAGAGAATGCATTACCTATCAAATAGAATGTTACTGTAATGACAGATACAATAACCGCCGGGAAAATCAGTAAATACGGATAATCCAAGAAGAAACTGCGTGCATTTCTAAGCAAAATACCCAAAGAAGGCGTATTAATGTCGAGACCAAGCCCCAAATAAGAGAGCATGGATTCCATGGATATGGTTCCTGGAATGGACAATGCCAGCCTCAGAATTATAACGCTTATAAGCTGCGGTAAAATGTTTTTTATTAAAACACGGTGAACCGGCGTACCTAATGTTCTTGAGGCAAGATTATATTCCCTGTCACGATAAATCATAACAAGGTTTCTAACGTTTCTTGCCATAACCAGCCATCCGAAGCAAATAAGAGAGGTTGCCATTATGGTGAAGCTTTGTCCGATAAGAAGCGCAATCAAAGTCATGTATATAATCATCGGAACGTTATTTATAAGATTATAAAGCTCAGTAAAAAAACGGTCAAGCTTGCGAACATATCCCCAGATACAGCCTATGGTAATACCCAAAAGGCATTCGCCGATTGCTACTATAAGCGCAAGCTTAATAGATGTTTGGGAAGCATACCATACCTGGCACCAATAATCACGACCAATATTATCCGTACCAAACCAGTATTCGGAATTGGGGCTTATAAAGGATTTGGCGCTGTCCGTCACAAGGGTTTGATAATCGTATTTTCCTATTGCGAGAGCAACGAAGGAAAATATAACTAAAAGTATAAATATAATTGACAGTACTACGGCAGATCTTCTTTTAAGAAAGTTTTGAAGAACAGACTTCCAATAGGAATAATCTGAGTAGCCGGTCATTTCCGCCGCCTCAGGAGAATACTCTACGAAGGTAAAAAGATCATCTTCATTTGTCTGAGCTGCTATATTGTTCTGATCTTCCACTATCTTGTACCTCCTTTGCTTGTAAGGGTAATTCTTGGGTCAACAAGCATCATAAGCACGTCCCCCAGAAACAGCCCTGTAATACTCAAAACCGAATAGAGAATAACCAAAGTCTGGACAACATTTAAGTCATAACGATTAATAGAGTCCGTTAACAAGGGGCCCATGCCGGGAACGGAGAAGAATCTTTCCACAAGCAAGGATCCGCCTATAGTAGTAAGCAAAGAAGCAGGCAAATACTGAGCAAGAGGCACGAAGGCGTTTCTAAGTACATGCTTTGTCATAATGCTTTTGGTGGACATGCCCTTGATACGGGCAAGCTTTATATAGTCCTTGTTAATTTCGTCAATCATATATCTTCTTGTCCAAAGTGCCCACCATGCTATGGAAAGCATGGCGAGACACGTAATTGGCAGAATGCTTGAAGGTCCCGGATTTCTCGTGGAATAAAGGGACGGCAGGTCTAAGACTCGCGATCCGAATATCAATACCAGAGAATAGGAGACCAAAGGCGGTACCGCATTGACAAAGATCGTATAGGCTGTACCGATATGGTCCGGGATTCTGTTTTTAAACTGAGCCTGAACAATACCCAATGCAATACCGACTACTATGGCAATGCCAAGGGAAGTTAAACCCAGCCTCATGGAAATTTGAAATTTGCTACTTATGACCTTCACTACAGGCACACCGTTTTGAATTCTTCTTGACTCACCAAAGTCAAATCGAAGTAATTGCCCATAAAAACGGAATAGCTGTTCAGGAACAGGGTCTAGAAGGCCTGCTGCCAGCAGCTGCTCATTTTTTTGCTGCTCCGTAAATTTCATCAGCTGGTCCTCTGTGAAATAATAGTCGGTTGGGAGCATTCTAAGGAGCAGAAATACGGCTGTCACAACGATAAGTATCGTTACAAGAGATTGTACCAGCCTTTTCAGCGTATATTTAAGCATCGTCTCTTATTTACCTGCAGCGTGCTCTGCCGCAAGGGCTTCCGCCTCTTCTGCAGTATAGGCATCTACAGAAGTTCTCCAATTTTTCATTTTTTCATTCTGAATACCGAACATGGCATTCATTCTGCTGGTGTTGTCAATCTTTGATAAAGCCCAAGGTACCTGATAATGGCATGGGAGCACTAAAACGTTGTCAAGCATGAATGCTTCAGCCTTTGCGTATGCTGCATAACGAGCATCCATATCGGTTGTAATGGCATCAGCTTCTTCAACTAATCTGGTATATTCCTTGTAAGCTGCAATAAGGTCTTTATTGGCTTCTGTTTCTTCAGTTATTTGATTCATGTAAGAATAGTTTTGAGAATAGTAAGCGTTGTCATTTCCATAAGCTTCCTGGCCAAGGTAGTTCTGAGGATCACCATAGTCAGCGCCCCATCCGTTGATTACGAAGGAGTGAAGGTGGGGATTAACAACTTCCTGTCTTACACTTGAAACATAAGTTTTAATATTTAATTTAACAAAATCGTCTCCAAGGGTGCTTGACATTGCCTGCTTAAGAACATTAGCAGTGTCAAGGGCAGTCTGGCTGGAGGCTGAAATATAGTAATCTACTTCTACGGGGAATGTTACGCCGAGAGCCGTAAGTTCTTCCATAGCCTGTTTCTTATACTCTGCAAATTTTCCGGCGTCAAGCCTTGCCATTGTTTCACCGTTTGCCTCAGGAAGGCCTAATTCTTCCCTTACAAGTTCGGTATACTCTATACCGTCTGAGTTATAGATGAGACCTCTCATAGTGTAGAAATTATTTTCGCAAACCATAGGTGTAATCGCATTTGTTCTCTTGTAGTATTCTTTCAAATCAAGGCCGTAGAACCATGCTTTTCTGAAAGCTGTGTTGGCAATTGCAGTGTTCCAGTTTGTATCTGGAGTACCGTCTTCTTTATTTTTGTTGTAGTTAAAGTGGAACTGGTATGAATACTTGGAAGGAACGTCTGGAACCATGTAATTGTAGAATTCATGGTTAGGATTTCCGCTGATTGTCTTAACAACGCCTTCTGTAAGCTGAACATAGTCAATCTCACCTGACTGATAAAGCTGGAACCCAACGTCATTAGATTCCATCATCTTAAATGTTACCGTATCAAATCTATCGCTTTCTGTATCCCAATATAAAGGATTTTTTGTATATATTTTTTCATTGCCGTGAATGAAGGATGTCATGGTGTAAGCACCGTTATACCACATATTTTCGTTGTTCATTGATGCTACTTTATCAGGTCCGCCTAATTCGTCAACCATCGCCTGAGCCATGGGATAGAGGCAGTTGTATGTTGCTACTGTGTCAAAATATGGCTTTTCTGTAATGCAGTGATAAATAAGGGTGTAATCGTCTGGCGTTTCAAGGCCTACCATTTCACGGAATTTGGAGCCTTCCGCTGCTGTAAGCGCTTTGGCTTCATCAGCTGAAAGAGCCTTAGTATATTCATAATATTCTTCTGCGCCTGTAATCATTTCAATAGGCATAGAAGTATTGTTAGAATCGTTTTTATGGAAGTTCAGTATCCACTCAAGGCCTGTCGCAAAGTCCTGAGCATTACAAACTGCTTTTTCTGCGCCGTTCACGTCAACCCATTTTACATCGTCGCGGAGTTTAAAGGTCCATGTAAGGCCGCCGTCTTCTGTTCCCCACTCTTTTGCAATTGCAGGTACCAGCTTACCGTATGTATCTACTTCAAGAAGAGGATCAACAAGGTTTGTTAAGTTTTCAGAGTCCTCTGCTCTCTGGCTTTTAAGAATGTTAAATGTTTCAAGCTCTCTGGTTAACAATATGCCGCGCACTAAATCCTTGATTGGTTCAGCGTCATTTTTAGCACTTGGAGCCGCTTCTGTAGGCTTATCTGTTTTCTCAGTCGATGCCTCTTTCTGTGGCTCATTGTTATTAGCAGCATTGTTGTTACCGTTGCCGCCGCATGCGCTCAATACAAATATAGCTGAAAGAGCAAGCGCGAGGGCGCGTGATAAAGTTTTCTTCATAAAATACATCCTCCTTTATTATTATAAATAATATCCTCTGGGAGACCAGCCCATAGGAACCTGCCTGTTAACATACTTAATCCACTTACAGATAACAGCAGGAATTTTTGATGTGCATAATGCCCTTTCCATCAGAGAAGCATAGCAGTGAATAATTTAAACAAAAATTCTCTCTGATTGAATAGGGCACATAGCAATATTCATCGTATTTAGGATAGCAGACATCATATTATTTGTCAATATTATATAGTTAGTATATAAATTACGAATCTTTTATGTATGATATACCTAATTTTATTCAGCAACTTCTTTGTTTATAGACTAAATTTGATATTTTTCAATCAAATTCTGCAATTTTATGCATATTTTTATACCTTAATACATCAAAGCATTTTAAGCTGCCGAATGGAGATGAACCATTGCATAGTACCAGTCGTAATTTGACAGATTTTTTCTGTTATTTTACTGAATATTTTACATTCTATTGTCTATGCAGAAATGTCTGTGTAACAATTAAAAATTATCAAACCGCCTTTCCTCACAAATTATTATTATAATAAACATTTCTGGTAGCATTCCTTCAATGTTTAGTATACACCTGTTTGTTATTTTAAGACATTTTTTTGTATATAAGGCCGTCATAGTTTAAACAAAAAAACACTTAATTAAACCACATAATAATATAATTGAAATTTACATAAATATCAATGGGTTTTTTATCCTTTCCTTCTTACTTTCAATTAAGTGTCAAAATATATAGTTCATATTATTTTTTATTAAATAATTAGGGAAGAAAGTCCAAAAATATAGATTTTTTTATCTTTGTATTTTTGTATATAAATCATAATAATATTAATAATCAAGTAGGCATTATAATGAAATTCATACTTTCACTTTGGGATAAAAACAAATTGACAATATAATGCAAGAATAATAGATTTACTGAGAATATGACGTTAAAAACAAGGACTTTAAGTCTTAAAGCAAGTAATATTTTTACGCCAAAGAAGCTAAAGCTTTCTCTTATTTTAAGAAAAGGTATTCTTGGGCTAACTTAAATATTGCCGAAAGAATAAGCTTCCGGCAATATTCTTTTTTAGGAATATAATGAATCATGAAATCTGTTTGGGATATATATATGAAAAAATTTGTAAAATAATTAATTCATATTATTTATAGGATGGCTTTTGTATAGGATTAATAAATGATAAATTCCCTCTAGGCCTTTTCCCGAATCCTCAGCTTTAATCTATACTGTTTCCTTGTACAGCCTTTATGAAACAAAATGTCATATCTCATTATTTCTATCACTCATATTCAATTTATCTCCCTTTTTTAGGGCCTGTAAACTTAAAACGGCCTTCTTCCTTTGATAAAATATCATAAAATGAATCTGCCCATCCATGTTTTCAGCAATTTGCTATTTCCCCCAAATTTATATTGGTTTATTTTACTAAAATTAAAATGCATATTTATTCCTTTTTGGCTCAAATTGCAAAATGGCCAAAGTTTTTTATTGTTGAGATAAATTTTTGAGCTCTTCGTCAATAATCTTTTTATCAATTCGTTCAAATAAAATAGCAGGCTCGGGTATTTGCAGCTGAGAATTAATTCTTTTAGGCTGCCAGCTAAAATCAATATTAAGCCACTGCCTTACCTTTTCTGATGAAAAGGGAAGGAAAGGCTCAAGGAGCACTGAAAGATTCGCAATCATCTGGACACAGTTTAATAGGGTCTCATTGCATTTTTCAATATTTGTACTGCGGCTTTCCCATGGCTTTTGGGTATCAAAATACTTGTTTCCGTAACGGACAAATTCAAAAATTACATCTATGGCCTCTTTTAGGCTTCCTTTTTCAATCAGGCTTCCCACGCGGGGATAAATCTCATTAATATTCTTTTCTATTTCTTTATCTATATTTCCTTCGGGAACTATTCCGCCAAAATACCGATATATAAATGCCAAGGTACGGTTAATAAAGTTTCCGTAGGCTCCCAATAATTCTCCATTATGAGTATTAATAAATTCTCTCCATGAAAAGTCCGTGTCCCTTTTTTCGGGCCCGTTTGAAATCAGAAAATAACGGATAGAATCGGGATTATATCGATCGACAATATCCTTAATCCATATGGCGTAATTTTGGCTTGTGGAAATCTTTCTGCCTTCAAGGGTCAGATATTCGCTTGAAATCATATCATCGGGAAGCTTCCATTTACCGCCTTCGGCAATCATAAGGGCAGGCAGAATAATACTATGGAAGGGGATATTATCCTTTCCATGTACGTAATAATGCCTGCTGTCTTCCTTCCATAAATCAAGATAGTCTTCTCCTCGTTCTTCGGCGACAGCTTTACTCATGGATAAATATCCGAGAACATTTTCTGCCCAGATATAAATCTTTTTATTCTCGTAGCCTTCTTTTGGAACATCAATTCCCCAATCTAAATCCCTCGTTACGGCTCTATCCCTTAGGCCTTCGTCAATATATCTTTTAGTAAACGAAACAGCATTTTTACGCCAGTGAGAACGGCCTTTAAGATAATCCCTAAGCTCTTTTTCCATCTTCGAGATGGCAATAAAAAGATGCTTCGTTGGCCTGAATTCCGGCATACTTCCGCAGACGGAGCAGTGAGGCTCCAATAAGTTTTCCGGCTCAAGCACAGTACCGCAGGCATCGCATTGATCGCCCCTTGCCTTTTCCCCGCATTCAGGGCATTTGCCTATAACAAAACGATCTGCGAGAATATTTCCGCATTGATTGCAGAAGGCTTGAGGGGCTTCTTTTTCATAGATATAATCCCCTTCATACATTGCCTTATGAAAATCCTGAACAAATTCCTTATGCTCCTCGGAAGATGTCTTTCCGTAACGGTCGTATTGAAATCCTATTTTGTCAAAGCAATAGCAAAACTCATCATGGTAATAATTGCTTATGGCTTCCGGCGACTTTTTTTCCTCTTTGGCTCTAATGGCCACAGGCGTTCCATGGCAGTCGCTTCCTGATACGAGATAGACGCTGTCTCCTTTAGCCCTATAATACCTTGCAATCACATCGGCAGGCAAAAGAGCCGCAAGATGCCCGATATGAAGGGGCCCGTTTGCATAGGGCCAAGCGCTTCCAATTAATACTTTCATATTTCTAAACCCCTTTACGTTTATGCTGTGTAGTAAATTTGCTTTTCTTCCGTAGTAAGGAACAGGACCTAAAAAAGCATAAAATCAAGGAAAAGCAAATTTACAATGCTACTGTTTTATTTTCATTCGAATATGAAACAAAATGAATTAAAAAAAGCCCTCCTCTCCGAAAACTATGTTTTCGGGGACGAGAGCATGGCTTCGTGTTACCACCCCAATTCATTTGCACCTCACGGCACAAACCTCATCTGCTGCAGGCAGGAAATGATCTGCCGATAGCATAGCGCAATAACGGGCGCCCCCGTCGCAGCCTAAATTAAACTAATTTCGGTGCGCAGCTCCAAGACCATATTCAGCAGCTCCATAGCTTTACCCGTTCTCAGCAGTAGGGTTCTCTGTAAAAGATGATTCTGCTTACTCTTCTTTTCGTTGCCTTTGGGTTTCAATATATAAACAGCGTATGCTTATACCGAATAAGTATGCAAAGTTCAGACAGCCTGAAGCATGACACAGCCCGGAAGGAATCTCTTCGTATGGCATAGCAACGGACTTTTAGATGCATATTAAGATTCGTGTAAACACATTCTAGTATATCGTAAATTTCTTTATTTTACAAGACGGTTATTTTTGTATATTCTTAATATCGGTATATATAGTCATTTATTATGGAGGCTTTAGCTTGATGCTCTATAAAAACAGGGACCGATAAGTATCAATCCCTGCCTTTATATTTCCTGTCCGGCTTATAAAATAGCTCCGGTTTTTTCAATTGCTCCGTATGAAGCCTTATAGTCAATTTGCTTTATTTGGCCGCAAGCATTTGGCTTTAATAAGAGAAAAGCAAATTAACAATACTGCCGTTTCATACTTATTCAAATATAAGGAAGATAAAATTACCTGCCGTAAATCTTTTATTGAAAGCGTCTCCTGCAACTGCCGCCTTTTCCTACTATTAATAGTCTTTTAGAATATAAATAAGATTATAAAATGGACTTTCCTCCGTCTACTACAAGGTTCATGCCTGTGCAATAGCTGGATTCATCGCTTGCCAAGAACAGCATTGCCTTAGCGATTTCATAAGTTTTGGCGCTTCTTCCCATAGGGATCGAAGGAAGAATCAGCTTTTCAAAATCACAGCCTTCGGGAATAAGCTCTGTAATGGTTAATCCGGGAGAGACGGCGTTTACTCGAATTCCTCTGGAAGCAAATTCTACTGCGGCCGCCTTTGTAAATTGGATAACCGCACCCTTTGAAGCACAGTAAGATGAATATGTATCAAGGCCTTCGATGCCTGCAAGAGATGAGGTGTTTACAATGGAGCCTTTTTGATTTTTAAGCATGTAAGGAAGCACTAAGCTCGTAAGCATAAAATAGCTCTTTATATTTAAGTCAAATACTGCATCGTACTGCTTTTCGACATCAAGCTCTTCAAGTTTAAAGGGAACCGATTTTCCTGCATTATTTACAAGAATGTCAATGGTTCCGTATTGCTCTACGGCCTTATTTACAAGGGCTTCCAAATCTGCTTTTACAGTGACGTCTGCCTGAACGAAAGCAGCTTCTCCGCCTTTTTCTTTAATTTCTTTCTCAAGAGCCTCGCCAAGAGCCTTCCGTCTGCCGCAGAAAACTACGTTTGCCCCTTCTTCTGCGAAAACCATCGCACAGGCCTTCCCTATACCAGATGTGGCGCCGCTTACGATAGCCACTTTACCGCTGAGTCTTTTCATAACAAACCTCCTTTAAAATGAATTCGTTTATTTATACTTCACCTATTCAATGCCGCACCATTGGGCAATAATCAGAGCGTATATTTTTGCTGCTTCAACAAGCTGGGATATGGCGATTTTTTCTCCGGCAACGTGAGCGTATTTGCCTTCTCCCGGGCCTAAAATAATGACGGGTATATTCTTTTCGGCTATAAAGGAAGCATCTGATACGGCAAACATGCCTGTTAACTCGCCCCCTGCAGGCACAACCGTTCTAACGGCCTTCTGGGCAAGCTTGCATATTTCTTCCTCCTGCGCAATATCAAAGGAAGGCCAGTTAAATATCCATTCCACTTTCGGCGGATTTTTTACAAGCCAGTCGTCATTTAAGCAGGCGTTTTTAATATGGGCTTCTATTTCATTTTTTATGCTTTCAGGGGTTTCCTGAGGCGGATAAAATAAGGAATAAGACATTTCAATATTGTCTGAAACCAGGCTTCGGCCTACCCCCGCATCTATCGTCGCGCAGTTAATGCAGAAATATCCCTGCTTATACAATTTATGTTTCTTCGTCTGGCCCCATTTTCTTTCTAAATCTTTTACGGCATTATAGATAATCATTCCTTTTTCTATGGCGTCTACCCCGGCTTCTTCGCCTAAGCCGCCGTCTCTTATCACCTCGCCCCGACGGGCAGCGTGGCAGGATTTTCCCTTAACCGACCATTTCATTTCAAAAACCCCCGGCTGGGCGGTATTGATTTCAAAAGGTATGGCATCGGTAGAGGTCGGCTCGCATACGATGGCTGCATCTGCCAGCGGTCCATGCTCAAGGCAGGCGCCCGTTCCCGCTTCCGTAACCTTACATTCTTCCCCTACGGCGTTTTGAAAAACAATATCGCCTTTGGGCTTATATCCTGCCTTTAAAAGAGCCTTTAATGCAAAGAGGGCAGCGGCATTTCCGCCTTTCATATCTACGGAGCCTCTTCCGTGGACGTATTCATCGTCAATTCTTCCGCTGAAGGGGTCTTCCCCGTTCCACTGTTCAATATCCCCCGGGGGAACAACGTCAATATGGCCGTTAAACATAAGGGATTTCCCTTCCCCTGTGCCCTTATACACGCCTACAAGGCTTGCTCTTCCGGCAAAGCCTTCCGCTTCAAAAATATCTGTTGCAATGCCTTCTTTGTCCATAAGGCTTTTTAAATATTCGCTTACCTTTCTTTCACCGCCAAATGTTTTCTCAGGCTCATATCCGAACTCCGGCGTAACGCTTTTAATCTGCACCAAATCTGAAACGGTTTTCACAAGCTCGTCTTTTAAGCTCTCTACAGCTTCATAAATTTTGTTCTTTACTTCCTCTTTCACAAAAATACCCCCTTTTATTCATAATCAGCCCATTAAAAACGGTACATGCATAATAATCATTGACCAGACGCCGGACACCAGCCCAAGACATATCAGCGCTATGGGGCAGGGATGCCATCTTTGGGTAATCTTAATTTTTTCTAATAAGAAGTGAACTAAAGCCGGCATTACAGCGGCAGAAACGATTACTGTTAAAATTAACGTCACCATAGGTATACTATAGGTGTTCAGCACAGAGCCGGTGGTTACGGCACAGATAAAGGTAAAGGCAAAGCCTGATTTCAAATATTTGGGATACCAGACAAAAAGCGCCGTAGCTGCGGTAAGAAGGGTTCCGAAAAGAAATACAGGAAAACGGTCGGAAGCATAATTAATGCTATTGGGATTTAATAACCAGCCTATGATGGCCCCTGAATAAAGGCCTACGGTAGCTAAGGGGCTTCCCCAGAAAACCGGCTCCCCGGGGTCTGCCAGCATACGGGTGTAAAAGAGCTTGCTGCCTTCCATGGGGCCTGCTTCTTCTTTGTTAGGCTCTTTCGTTTCCTTCACAGGGTCTTTTTCATTCATCCAAGGAATTATTCTGCACAGTTCAATACATATAATCGTAACAATTCCCATGCCTAAAGCTACACCGCAGAAGCCGGGAATGCCTAAAGGATTGGCAACGTTCATAAAAAGCCAATTAGAAACAGGATATGTAAGAAAGCCCGCCAATACCCCTGAGGTAACTATTTTCTTAGGGCTTCTGCCGAATAAGAGAACCAAAGTCGGCGCTGTACTTACAAAGGGTGCAAAGGTAGGCGTCCATGCCCCCGCCTCAAAGTAAACTATATTTGTGATTATAAGCCCTATGACGGCTGTGGCTATAACAGGCCAGAACATTCCGCTTCCGCCCAAAGCAGGAACCCCCATAAAAGGCCTTCCTTTTCTTTCAAGACTGTCAGCAATTACAGCAAATATAATAAGCCCCGCCGCAGCAAATATCGATTTAAAGAAATAGGCTTCCGTCATATCTCCGAAAAACCAAAATATCCGATGGAGGAAGCTTCCTTCGGCGGCTTTCAGTAAAATATCGACAAACCCGGGGATATAAGCATTGCTTTCAATCAGCGGCTCAATAGAACTCATTGCCGCAAAAAGCAGTATAATCGCCAAAACGGTTGCTATATAAGCCGGTACTATTTTTTTGCGCATATTAACACCTCTCTTTTATTAAGATGCCGGGGCATGTTTTAGAAAATCATGCCCCAATAAATTTCCGAAACTATTTAATACAAGAATCCATGGGAAAGGGTCAAAAAGTATGGAACAAATTAAAATGGGCGTTATAGTAAATTTAAAGTCAAGCCGTAACAAAGCCTTATATTCTTAAGGCTCAAAAAATGTACTGTGCCCAAAGAAAATCCGTATTTTGAGTCTTTAGGAAATCGGTTTTATTACTTCTCTATAATAAATCTACTATTATAGTAGGCAGTGCCTGAAAATAGTTAAACCGCCTCTATGTTAGAAATACAGCTCTAAATTTAATGAATTTTAAACAAAAATAAGTAATCTGCCGGAAAATAAGTATCCGAGTATTTTTAAGGATGCAGGCCTGTTTTATGGTAAATTCACCAGGCCTTGGCCTTTTCAGACACGTTTAAAAAATACTTTAATCTTTTTACCGGAAGGCATCTTTTGGCCTTACAAATCAATCAGAAATCTTACATACTATTCTTTCCTGCCAGCCGGTGATAATCTGGCGATAGCCGGCTATTTCCTTATCCAGCGCAGTATCTCCCGTATCCACAAGAAGGATATTCCCCGGCAGATTATAAATTTTATCCGCGGAAGAAATGATTATGATGTTTTCCGTACCAATTTTCCGAATCACTCTTGGGCTAAGCTGCTGGTTTCCCCTGCCGAAAACGTGGCCCTGCCCGCCGATGACAGTAAGAATGAGTTTAACCTTCTTTCCTTCAATAAGATGGAATATTTGGTCTTCGGTACAGTCTTTCATAAGAATTTCGTTTCGATAGATAACATCGATTCCAAGAAGGGTGCCTTCAATATTCATATGTTTAAGAATATTGAAGGTCGTGCTTCCCGTGCCGAAAATATAACGGGTATCCTGATCCCCTTTATTTATAATATCTATAACTTCCTCTGCAATGCCCTCAATATCATGGCTTTGATATTTCGCCCCTGATTTGGGGTGCTGCATCAGGTTTTTTATCTGGGGTACGGATAAATATCCATAAAGCTTTGCCTGAACTCTATTGTTTCTGAAAAGCGCCTCATCAATATCCATGACCTCACATTGGAGCACATTAATATTAACTCTGCTTTCCAAAAAGAGCCTTAGGGCTTCTCCTGCAGACTTTGGATTATTTGCATAAACAGCAGAATGTATCTTCACGCCGGCAGGGATGCCCATAACGGTTAAATCAATACCTACGGCATTATATATATTTCTTGCCGTACCATCTCCGCCGGCAAAGACTAATATTTCCGGTTTTTCTTCTTTCATAAGCCTTGCAGATTCTTCCGTATCCTCATGGCTTGTTTTTTCAGGTTTCGCCTTTCCTATGACCTTATAAGAAAAACCCATGGATTGAAGCAAATTTTCTCCCATAATCCCCGGGGCAGTGAGAAAAAACAGCGCTTCTTTTATAGGCAGCAGGCCTTCAAGGGCAATTTTTGTTTTATTCTCCGCTTCCATAACGGCGCCCTTTTCAAAAGCCTGCCGTTGAATATCCTCCCCGTCGCTGCCCTTCAAGCCTACTCTTCCGCCGATGCCTGCAACAGGGTTTATAATGAGGCCGATTTTATGCATTTTTCTTTTCCTTCTTTTTTAAATACTGTCTCCATGAGCATATTACATTTTCAGGGTTTTCTTCATAATAGTTTTTAATGCCGTGGCAGGGGGCGTTATGAGGGGCTGTCTTTATGATTTCCGGCTGGTTATAGCATTCCCATGCGATTTTCTCAAGAACTGCTACGAATTCGTCAATGTCCTTTTTGCTGTAAGAATCTGTAGGCTCAAGGGTAAAAGGTTCAGGCACAATATGGGGGTGATGCGATTCCCAGTAATGCTCCATACTGTAGTCTACAAGCCTTCTCTGTACGTCTTCCGTGCCGAAGCCCGTATCGTTTTTAAGCTGTTCCCAGCTATAGCGGCATTGTTCGATTCTTCTTTTGCCCTCAGCATAATACATGGTAACGCCTTTTATGGCAGAAACCTTTTTAACTGTATACTGATTATTTAAAACGGCGCACATGGCAGCTTCCCTTACACCGTCGCTTCCCAAGGAGCGCAGCCACATATAGACTCTTACCACGATAGCGGCATTGCCATAGAAAGACCTTACTTTGCCTACGCTTTTCTTTATATCGTAGTCAAGCCTGAATTGTTCTCCTTCTTTTACAACGGCAGGCTTAGGCAGAAAGTCCTTAAGGAATTCCTTTGCCCCTAAGGCACCGACGCCGGGGCCCATTCCGCCGTGAGGAGAGGAAAATGTTTTATGTAAATTATAATGAATCAAGTCAAAGCCAGCATCTTTAGCCCTTGTGATACCCATAATACCGTTCACGTTTGCCTGATCGTATACGGCGATGGCACCTACGGCATGGGCGGCTTCTACATATTCTTTTATTCTTGGGTTAAATATCCCTGTATCCTCAGGATTTGTAATAAATACGGCGGCCGTTTTTTCAGATAATGCCGCTTTAAAGGCTTCCAAAGCAGGATAGCCAAGCTCATTATCCTGCATAAGGTCTATTACCTTATATCCGCAGGTGGCAGGGGCTCCTGCATCGGCGGGGTGCGAGAAGATGGTAGTCACAATTTCGTCCCTGTTTTCCCCTTTGTCCTCAAAATACTTTCTTATAATAAGCGCATTTGTATATATGGCATGGGCACCGCCTCCCGGCTGGAATGAAAATACGTCCATACCGGAAATGCTTTTAAGATAGTTTTCCGTATGGTGATAAATTTCAAGTATCCCCTGTATGGTAGATTCGTCCTGCAATGGGTGAACGTCTGCAATATTCGGGTTTCTGGAAACTAAATGCTCCTGAACCTTAGGGCTGTACTTCATGGTGCAGGTACCTTGGCCGATGTCTACGCTGATGTCATTTCCCAATACCTCTTGGGAAAGCCGCATGTAATGCCTGTTTACTCTCATTTGTCCAACCTCCGGAAGGCAGGGGGCCTTCTTTCTTCTTAACCCTTCCGGTATAATGGCTTTTTCTTCCTTAATTTCTTCTTTTATTTCACGGCTTGCATCAGGAACCAAAACGCCTCTTTCCCCTGCTGTACTCATTTCAAATATAATAGGTTCATCCCATTTTGCTTCATGGAAATTGCGCAGTAATGTCTTTTGATCCATATATATTCTCCCTTCTTTAAAGATTATTTGCCGAATTTCTTAAGTGAATTTATCTTTTCATTTTCTTTCAAAATATTATTAAGCTAGAATTTCATTTAAGGCTTCCATAAGCCCGTCGATTTCCTCTTTAGAGATGATTTCTGTTACACAATAAAGAGCGCAGTTTATAAGCCCGTCAAAATCCTTTGAAAGGTCGTATCCGCCGAATATTTTATACTCAAGGAGCTTTTCATTAATTTCTGAAACGCTTTTTCCTGTTTTGCTGAAATCCACAACAAATTCCATGAAAAACGGACTGTCAAATTTAATTTCGACATTCTTTAATTCCTGAAACCTTTTCTTTGCGTACTGGCTGTTATAGAGAATCGCAGAGCCTACGTCTTCCATTCCCTTAGGGCCCATTAAAGCCATGTATACGGCGGCGGAAACCATCCAGAGATTTGTGCCTGTTCCGGTATATTCTTTTCCGAAGGCCCTTTTTGCATAGTGGGTACGTTCAATAAGCATGTTTCCGAATACGTATTCCCCTTCTACCTCCGGCTCTGCCATGCCGTATATAAAATCTTTATAGTTATTGAGATATTTGGCCTCTGCCTTTGTGGAAATAAATCCTGCCTGCCCGTTTCCGCAGGAAAGATGAAGGCCTAAGCTATGTAAATCTCCGCAGGTAATAGTTGCGCCGTAATTTGAAGGCGCCTCCATGACGCCGAGAGAAATGGGATTCACATAAACGATAAATTCCGCACCGGCGTCTTTTGCAAGCTTCCCGATTTCTTCTGCATTCGGCTCTAAAACCCCTAAAAATCCCGGGTTTTCAATTAATATCGCTGATACATTGCTATTTATTTTATTCTTAAAGTCCGCCATATCAATGGCGCCTGTTTCTTTATTATAGCCTACATATACGACTTCAACTTCCAATTCCTTTTGAACGGAGGCCATATAGTTTTCTACTGCGGATTTGTTCTGGGGATTCATAAGCTCAGGCAGAAGAACTTGCTTTCTGCCGTTGATTCTATTTGCCATGGCTAAAGAAGTGGCTGCAGCCTGACCGCCGTCATACTGGGGAACGCTCATAACCTCTGTGTCAAGAAGCTCTGCAAGCATGGAATTATACTCAAAGAAGGTTTGGTATTTTCCGTGGTCTGCCCAGCTTTCAGCCCCGTAGCAGGTAAGGAACTCTCCCCTTGTGGTTATTTCATCAACAACTGCAGGGATAAAATGCTGGGCACAGCCTGCTCCTAAAAAATTAGTATATTCACTGCAGTTTTTATTCTTTGCAAGTATTTTTTCCGTGTGTTTTTTAATGCTGTATTCATCAAGAATGGCATCGGGTATGTCCAGCTTTTCTCTGAATTTTAAGCTTTCGGGAATCTCCTCATATAAATCCCAAAGGTCTTTTACCCCCACAAAATCCATCATTTCCTTTTGTGCTTCCGGTGCAGAGTTTGGAATATATGGATATACAATTTTTTCTTTACACATAAAAATCCTCCTTTTCTGTATTGACAATGATTCATCTTTAAAGAGATTAAAATGGTTTCCCTTGATATTATTCTAAAACCCTCTCACGATGAAAGGTATATAGTGTAAATTTATATAAAATCAATATTATTTCTTCCTGTTTTATGTATTATTTTTATATTACTATTCTCTAAATCCTTAAATCATATGTAACTTTGCAATAGATACAAGCTGTTTATACAATTTTTCATTGTATATATAGTCATATACAACAACAAAGAATGATTTATGGCAAAATAAAAAACCCTCCTGCGTAAGAGGGTTTTATGTAAAGTAAATTCTTATAAAGAAACAGCAAAAGCCAGTTTCTGTAAATTAGAAACATGGCTTCCTTCGGAAACGATATTTTTTAGAAAACATGGATATAAAATCTCTGTTCCTGTTTTACTTAAAATTTATACTATCCTATTCTTTTATCTCTAAAAATATAATTGTTACATAGTCTTCCTCATTGGGAACCATATCAGGTCCCATGCGGTATACTTCAAGGGATTTGCCTGTAAGAGGGATATTATTCTTTTGGGCCCAGCATTCCATTTTCTTATAAAAATCCTCTAAATCGCAATAAGACCCTTTGTGCAGGCCCTTTATGGATTTAAATGAAGGAAATGTTCTAATATGATCGGAAGATACAATATTGGTGTCCTTAACCGTAAAGAAGGTTTCGAGGTCTCCGTAGCTTTCCGTAAACTGCCTCATATAGCCGCTGTGTAAAAAGGCACAAAGTTCTTTATTTACCGAAATATTATTATCTTTTGCCAAATTCTGCAATTGTGCCATTCTATCTATAAAAAGCTCATTTACATTGGAATTATAATGGCTTCTGATTCCTATAATCTTTGCTTCCGGCATAGTTATGATTTCAAAACTTTCTTCCGCCTTTTTCCCGGCACATTTCATATAAACTTCCGTAACGCTTTTATAAAAGGTGATATTATCTTCATAAGCCTGAAGGGCTCTGTCTAATTCTGTTTTTTTTCTGCCGATATTTTTCCTGAGGTCTTCTATGAAGTTTTCCAGATTGCCGTCTTCCATAATCTTAAAAACCTCATTAAAAGAAAATCCAAGGTTTCCCAAATTTTTTATAAGGATAACCTTATCAAGCTGCTCATAGCTGTAATAACGGTAATTATTATGTATCTCCCTAATGCTTGGAGATAGGATCTTCTTATTATCCAGATACCTGAGCTGCTTTATGGGAATATTGCTTATTTTTGAAAACTGGCCTATGGTATAATATCTTTTCTTCTTTATAATTTTCATATGAATCACCCGATACGCTGGTATATTTACAGGTTACAGATAATATAAATAATTTGGTTTATAACCGTAAGGCTTATGTACAAATTCTACCCCATTTTAATCTATATGCGCCATAGTTTGTTTTAAAACTGTCAAATTGACCAAAGGGTTAACACCATAAGGTTTAAATAAAATAATCTCCTTTCAGCGGATGCTTTATTAAGCCTGATATCACTAGATTTCTGCTTATTTATAAATATCTATATGATAATTATATTTAGTGAAAGTGGAGTAAAGCAATAAACTTAAAAACACACAGCCACAGCCATCAATAAAATCAAAATTTTATCCTAAATTCTTCTTAAAATCACTATTTTTTGCCTATGGGCCCTTTAAAATTTCATAGGCAAAAAGACGTATTATTCGTTGATTTTTCGATAAATTCGCCGCATTGACACTATAATTTATATAAGATATGATGTATTTATAAACAGATTGGATTACTTTAAAATAAGAATACATATCAGAGATTTTATTTAAAAATAACCGTGATTGAGCTCGGCAGTATCTGAGGAATTTTTTAACTAGAAAGTTATTTTACCATAAATCAAAGGAGGAATATTATGGACCCAAAAAAAGAGATTATGGAACTCGTTGACGCGAAAACCAAACTTTTTACCGACGGCAACGATAAGGTTTGGGAATTTGCAGAAACCCGTTTTGCTACGGAAAAATCTGCCAATGTTTGGTGTGAGCTTCTTGAAAATGAGGGTTTTAAAATCACCAGGGGCCTTGCCAACATGGAGCATGCTTTCGTCGGAGAATACGGCAGCGGCAAGCCGGTCATCGGCATATTGGCCGAGTATGACGCTTTAGGCAACATGAGTCAGGTAGCCGATTGCCCTGTGGAAAAGCAGCTTGTTAAAGGCGGCAACGGTCATGGCTGTCAGCACCACCTTCTTGGCACCGGTGCAATTGCCGGAGCCGTAGGCATAAAGGATTATATGGAAAAGCACAATATCCCCGGTACAATTAAGATGTTCGGCTGTCCGGCGGAAGAAAGCGGCTACGGCAAAGCCTTCATGGCAAGAGACGGCGTATTTGACGGCTTAGACTGCGCCCTCACATGGCACCCCATGTCTTCTACAGGCATTATGGACACTTCATGCCTGGCAGTATTTCAGGCTTATTTCCACTTTAAAGGCATCTCCTCCCATGCCGCCAACGCCCCTGAACATGGAAGAAGCGCCCTTGATGCCGCCGAGCTTATGAATATCGGCGTAAATTTCTTAAGGGAGCATATTATAGATGAGGGCCGTATTCATTATGCCTTCATGGACGCAGGTGGCTTATCGGCAAACGTTGTACAGCCTACAGCAACCCTGTATTACTTTGTAAGAGCACCGAAAACCTGGCAGGTTCAGGAAATATACGATAGAGTCGTGCGCATAGCAAAGGGCGCCGCCATGATGACGGATACAGAGCTTACAATCGAGTTTGACTCTGCCGCCTCTGATGTACTTATTAATAAAGAGCTTTCTTTGGCTGTTTATGATAATCTTAAGCTTGTTGCACCTTTAGAGTATACTAAGGAAGAGTACGAATATATGCAGCAATTTTATGACCAGCTTAGTGAATCTACCAAAAGGCGTATTTTCCAAAATCTTAAAAACAGCAATCCCGACAAATCCGATGAAGAAATTCTTGAAATGTCCAAAAGCTCCATCAATACCTTCCTTCAGCCGCCCCTCTTCCCAAATAAACCTCTCATGGGCTCTAACGACGTGGGCGATGTCAGCTGGGTAACGCCTACCTGTCAGTTTTCCATTGCCTCTACGGCAAACGGAACCCCGCCCCATTCATGGCAGTGGGTAGCCGTTGGAAAATCAAGCGTAGCTCATAAGGCCGCGATTGCCGCAGGAAAAACCATTGCTATGACGGCTCTTGACCTTATTAACACTCCAGAGCTTCTTGAAAAAATACAGGCTGAGCATTTAGCAAACCTCAACGGTTATGTTTATAAAAGTGCAATCCCCCCTGAAGTAATGCCAAGGTAAGCATAATCCTTTAATATTTCGGCCCTTGCCTCGGAAGTTTCCGAAGCAAGGGCCATTTTGCCGTAAAACAGATTTATTTGCATAATTGATGCAGTAATGCATAAAGCGCAGTATTTAAAATTAACATAGTAAATTCTTATAAAGAAGAACGTGATTTATTATAAACTTACAAATACGGATTTCCGCAGGAAACATAGTGAATTTCCTTTATAATAAATTAACTCGTAAGGAAACCATAGGATATTCCCATCAGTTTATATAAAAAGCCTGCCATGGCGTAACTTTTTACTGCAGCCACGCCTTTTTAAGCAGAGCGATTCCCAAGCGGATTTCCTCGTGTGAAAGAGCGCCATAGCCCAGCAATACATTGCCTTCATATTGACAAGGCATTTTGCCTACAAAATAAGGCGATATGGGATAAACCCGCACTCCGTTTTCCAGCGCGGACCGGCACATCTCGGCCTCACTCATGCCGGCATTCAGCCGAACCAGCAGATGATGACCTGCACTCTCGCCGCTGACCTGTATCTTGCCGTCAAAGGCACGGAGCTCTTCGTCCATCAGGGCCCTTTTATTTTTATAGAGCAGCCGCATTTTATTTAGATGCCGTTCAAAATGCCCTTGGCGAATAAACTCATTCAGTACCTTCTGCTCAAAGCCTGAAACAGGAGAAGAAAACACTCCGTAATCCTGCCGGTAAATATGGAGCAAAGAATCCGGCAGCACCATAAAGCTAATGCGCAGGCTGGGGGCAATGGATTTTGAGAAGCTTCCCAGATAAATCACCCTGCCATGGGTATCGATGCTTTGCAGTGAGGGCAAGGGCTTTGTGTTATAGCGGAATTCACTGTCATAATCATCTTCAATAATATAGCGCTCTTTATGGGATTTTGCCCAATTGAGAAGCCGCACCCGACGGCCGATGGGCATACTGATACCCAAAGGAAACTGGTGGGAAGGGGTAATATATACCGCCACGCGATTTCTTTCCTGCAGGGGCTCTACCGGAATGCCTTCGCCGTCAATATCCACCGGCAGTACCTTGTGCCCCATTCTGTTAAACATTTGATATGCCCTGTTGTAGACAGGGTTTTCCATTGCGATGGTCCAGCTTTTATCCAGAATATAGCTTAAAATCTGAAGCAAATTGTCAACCCCCGCCCCTACTACAATCTGCTCCTGCCGGCAGTTCACTCCCCGGGCCTCATAAAGATATTTTGAAATGGCCTCCCGAAGCTCTTCGCTCCCCTGGGAAGAGGTGCGTTTCAGAAGGGTCTTGTCATATTCGTTAAATACATTTTTCATTATCCTTCGCCAAGTATTATAAGGAAAATGTATTTCATCAATCCCATCTGTTGAAAAATCAACAAGCACCGTCTTTTCTTCTGTTTTTTCACTGTAAGGCTCTATCACTCTGGGCTGCCTTTGGGTAAGGGTTTCCAAAGGACAGACAAAAAAGCCTTTTTTAGGCAAAGGCTGAATAAACCCTTCCGAAACAAGCTGGGCATAGGCCGTATCCACTGTGGTAATGCTTACCCCAAGCTCCGCTGCCAAAGTACGTTTGGAAGGAAGCCTTTCGTGAGCCTTCCATATTCCCTGATAAATTTGCTGCTTATATTGCTGATATATCTGCTGGTATAACGGGGGGCTGTTAGGGTTAAAGGATAAATGAATCATAGTGCTCTCCTATCTGGTATCTAAAAATAATCAAAAACTGGCATTTTAAGTAGTATCAGATTCATTGTATTATAGCTATAGCAAAAAGATAAGTCAAGGAGTGGAAAATATGATTCAAGAAAAAAAGATACTTGCTGTCAAAAAGCCACAAATACATATAGAAGAAAAGGAGGTGCTGTCATGAGTTCCAATGTAAAAAACACCTCTGACACAATCCGATCCATTGCCACAGGAGGGCTTTTTATTGCCTTGGTGTTTGTGGCGACTATGTTTATTAATCTCCGCCTGCCTATTGCCAGTAACGGGGGGCTTGTTCATCTTGGCAATGTGCCTCTGATACTTGGCGCAGCTCTGTATGGGCGTAAAACCGGCGCCGTTGCCGGAGCCTTCGGCATGGCACTGTTTGATTTAGTTTCCGGCTGGGCCGCCTGGGCGCCTTTTACCTTTATAATCGTAGGGCTTATGGGCTATATTATAGGGGTGATTGCTCATAGCACCGGCCGCATCAGCACCTTTCGTCTTATTATGGCAATAATAACGGCCGCCATTATCAAAGTAACCGGCTATTATGCCGCAGAAGTCCTGCTTTATGGAAACTGGGTCATACCCTTAGGTTCAATCCCCGGAAATCTCATGCAGATGGGGCTTGCAGCCGTAATTTCTTTGCCGGCAGTACGTATTCTTTATCCCATATGCCATAATGTTCAAAGGGCATAATGTTAAAACGCGGTCTTTCATACTTGAACCTTTATATAAGCAAGTAAAAAACTCAAGGCTTCTTAAAAACCTTGAGTTTTTTATTTGTTAAAACAATCAACTCTAATTATTAAAAATTTACCTTCCTGTATAAAGATACTTTATTTCGCAATTGCTTAGCCCCATCAGCTAAGCTTATTATTCCTGAATTAAACTTCATTAAAATATTATTGGCTCTAAAATATCTCCATCTGTATAATTTATAAACGGAAGCCCCAATTACGTTTAAATAAATCTATGGCTGCTGGCCTACCTGGCATTTGATAATCAGATATAAGTAGCCGTGTAAGCCCTTAGCCTAAGCTAGATTGAACTGCTCTTTAATAAGGAAAGCAAAAACAGCCCTTAAAGAACTTATTGCTATTGCTACTTAAATGTTAATTATATATAATATTTATATAGTTTTTAGTATAAAGCTTTACTCCCCTTATCATTTAAAATAAAAGCTTGCGGCTTAATAATATATTTAACCCTCCTTTAATATAGAAGTATTAGGCTGTATCTGAAAACAGCCCTATTATATAGAAAATATAGTATGCCTTCCAGCAGAACAGAAAACTTTGACACACGAACTGTTTTTTATCTTTCAGGCATGCTCCGGCTTTCATTTACCTAAAAGTGCAATACCACCGACAACATATTCTTTCCCTTTTATTATAAAAAGCGTAATTCATCTTACGCCTTTTTCAATCGTTTCAGATAAGATTATAGTAAATTCATCATAAAGAAGTAGCAAAAGCCTATTCCCTTAGGGCTCAAAAACACGGATTTCCTTCGGAAACGGTACATTTTTGAGCCTTCGTGAATATACGGCTTTGCTACTGTTTAACTTTAAATTTACTATAGCTATAGTAAACAAACTTAACAGTTTTAAGTTTAATAAGTATATCCATTATATATAGGGAGTGGTTTTTTTATGGCTACGATGAAGGATATCGCGCGTTTGGCAAAGGTCTCTCAGGGAACCGTCTCAAATGTTTTGAATAATAAAGGAAATGTTTCTGTTGAACGAATAAAAATGGTCATGAATGCCGCCAAAGAATTAAATTATATTATTAACGCTCCAGCCAGCCAATTGCGCAGTCAATCAGGCCTTGCAAAAATAATAGCAGTTATTTTGCCTAATGTTATTCAGCCGAAATATTCGGCTTTTTTTACATCAGTACATAGAATATTTCAGGAGCTTAATTATATCGTTCTGCTCTTTGTTACCGGAGATTCTCCTTATGTTGAAAAAAATGCTATCAATACCATCTCAACCCTTAGAGCCTGCGGCGTCGTTACCGTAACCTCATGTAAAGATGCTGAAGAGGCCTATGAGCCGGTAAAGCAAAGAGGCGGAAAAGTTATTTTCGTTGAACAGGAGTTTTGCAGCAATGATATCTTTATAGGCTTTGATTATAAGGCTGCCGGCAAAATAGCCGCAAAAAAGGTCCTTTCGGAAGGCTGTTCCAATATCGGCCTTATGACAGGGCTTGACTATTATTCAAGTGAATCTATGTTTGAAGAAGGCTTCATGGAATATATCAAGGAATCCGGCAAAGATGTTTCCGTCCACAGCATTCAATCCGATTACACTGTCCAGCTTAAATCTGTACTTGAGCTTATCAGTCTCTGCAAAAAGCCCGACGCTATCGTAACCACCGGTAAAAATGATTACCACGTTATTCTTCAAGCCTATGACAATATCATATGTGAAAAACTTCCGGTAATCATAGCCGTTGTCCCAAGCCCCAATGCAGAAAATCGGGAAGGTCTTAACCAATATATCCTTGACTATTCAAAGCTTGGAAAAAAAGTAAGCGATCAAATGGCAGAGCTTCTGGATCCGGAACACAATAAACCCTCATCAGAGCATCTCTATCTGGAACCGGACGGCTGGAAAAATAAATCCCATGAAAACAATATATATTTTAACCGGAAAGGCACGGTTCTTAATATCCTCCTTGCTGCCAGCCAATCTTCCGAGGCGCTGAAAAAGATGTCCCCGGGCTTTACTAAAAAAACCGGTATATCCCTTAATTTTGACACGATGCTTTTATCTGACCTTGCCGATTATCTGTACCAAAACCCTTATACCGCCGAATATGACATTGTGCGGACGAATCTGGTTACAACGCCGTCGTTTCCTTTGGACGCTTTAGTGCCTTTTGAGGAGCATGATTTTGAACAATTAACCGCTACCATGTTTCCCAATGTGATTAATACATTTTCCTATGTAGAGAATGTGCCCTGCGTTATTCCTTTTGATATCAGCGTTCATTTTCTGGCCTACAGAAAGGACCTTTTCAGTGACCCGATTATCTCCCGGGGCTTTTTTGAAGCATACGGCAAAGAGCTTAAGGTTCCTACAGATTATGAGGAATATAATCTCATATCAAAATTCTTTACCCGGTCCATCAACAAGGATTCTCCCGTTATCAGCGGAACAACAAGTATCTTGGGAGACGATACCCTTTTATTTACGGATTTCCTGCTAAGGTATAAAAATATGGGGGGAATCATCGCAAGCCCTAAAGGAGAAATGGTATTTGACAGGGATATCGCCCAGGAAGCAATTGAAAATTATTATGAGATGCTTTCTTATTCCATTATCTCAAGCGACTCCAACCGAAAAGACACAGGTATCATTACCTTTGCCGAAGGAAGCACGGCAATGGAGCATATTTCAACCTCTTATGCCCCCGGAATATTAGATTTAAAGAAAAACTATATTGACGGGCGTATCGGGTATGAATTTCTTTTAGGCCAGTCTACCTATTTGGGGGGCGGCGGCCTCGCCATACTTTCCGGCTCCAAAAACCCGGATGGAGCGGAAGCCTTTATTAAATGGGCATGTGCCCTTCCTCAGGCACGGCTTTTCACATTGCTTGGCGGTACATCGCCGCATGCTCCCGTTTATAAAGATATGGAAATACTTCAAGTATATCCTTGGCTTAGTTTAATAACGGAATCTGTAAATAAAGATTCCATGGCTATGGAATTAAGTTATTTCTACAGATACCCTCTTGAAAAAGAAATCGGAGACGTATTAAGAAAAATATACAATGATAAAATGGAAATAACCCATGCGGGAAAAATAACAGAAGAAATCTTCAAAAAACATTATACCGGCGGAATTTCTCTTGCCCGCCACGATTATAGTGAACTTAAAGTGAAACCATAGCAAAGCCGTATATTACTTGAATTCATAAAAACAGCAGCATTGTCAAATAAGGCGGGGAAAATCCTGACTGGACAAAACACCCTTTACGGCATTTAATCTTGCAGTATTTTGCGGAGCAAAAATCTTATTGCGTTTCTATTATCTTGTGCTAAAGTCAAATACGTATAGCGGTATAAAAGCATTTATAGCAAAACAAGATTAAGGTAAGAACAAAAATCTATTTTTCATAAACGGCTTAAAATATACGATTTTTGTTGCGCTAATTCATTGTTTTGCTATAGATAAGATATAATACGCAGTATTTTGTGAAACTGCCTTTATTTGATTTTTATCATTGAAAGCTTTATTATCTATTGCTGTACATACTTAAATTAAGCTTGTTTTAAATTAGTCTTCATTAGGTATATAGGCGATTTCACCATGCTTCCTATAAAAATCCCTTTTTTGAGTAGTATAAAAAGGCATGACCTTAGAGATAGGCTTTTATCTCTTTTTTATAAGAAATTTACTATGACGAGTTCATTTTTAATGTTTAATTATAAAAAGCCCATATTACTTTTTTAAGTAATATGGGCTTTCTTATTAAATATTTTATTATTGGTAATTTATTAATTTCGGAAGGGTTGAACCGCCATAGGGCATGGCAATGACAGTGGCATTCTTTCCAAGTTTGTTAAATGCATCGTCAAAAGCATCTTGGGCTTTTTTATAGGGTTTTAAAAAAGCTTTTCTTACCAAATCCTCCTCAAGCTCCGAAACAAGATATATATCAGCATTATCCAATACCATTGCAATAGCCGCCGCCTTATGCCCTCCCAGCTTGAAATCTGTTTTTATACGTTCAATAAGATTTTGAGGTTCTTTCGCTTCTCTTATCCATTCTTCAAAGACGGCTTCTCCAAGGCCCTCTCTGCAGGAACCTATGAGGATTATGATACCGCCTTTTTTTACGGCATGTTTGGCATTGTCCAAAGCCTTCTGGGTCTGATAAAGGTTTAAATCCTTCGGTGTCCCTCCCTGAGATACGATGACAATATCTGCCTTTTCAGGAATTCTCTTTAAATACAGTCCGTCTAAAAAGTTACAGCCTGCTCTGTGGGCCGCAACTGCATCCCCTGCAACGGCATGAATTATTTCCTTATGCTCGTCAAGGACTACATTTATAATGAAGTCAACCCCCACCATGGCGGCGGCCTCCTCTATATCCTCCCGGACAGGATTGCCGGAAAGCCTTCCGGCACAGGCTTCTTCTCTTATCATATAGCTGTGATTATTCTGTATGGCGGCTCGTGTAGATACCCCCGGCATAATTGCCTTTGCCCCTCCGCTGTAGCCCGCAAAATAATGGTACTCTATGTTTCCAAGACAAATTCTGCGGTCAGCTTCTGCTACAACTTTCACGATATCTACCGGCGTTCCAAAAGATGTTATTCCATAATGTATGCAATCTGCTGTATCGCCGTCTACGCAGGTTATTTCGCTATATGCCCTTTTCCCTGCCAGCTTTTCCTTTTCGGCTTCCGTATGCCTTCGATGGCTTCCAAGGGCAAACACAAGAGTAATATCCGACGGGGATACCCCTGCATCGTAAAGTTCGTCTAAAAGTGCGGGCATTATTTTATAGGTTGGAAGGGGCCTTGTTACATCGCTTGTGATGATGGCTATTTTTTCTCCGGGCTTTACAATTTCTCCAAGTTTTTTTGAGCCTATAGGAGAAAGAAGGGCCCTTTTTACCTCTGCCTCCCCTTTTAAACCGTATTCTACCGGATTTGGAAGGAGAATCTCCAGTAAGTTTTCTTCGGGAAGTTCAATTTTTTCTGTTTCTGTTCCAAAACCAAATTCAAGCTCCATTTTTATCCCTTCCTAAATATAAGAATTGATGCCACATTGTAGTATAGTAAATTTAAAGTTAAATAGTAGCAAAGCCGTATATTCACGAAGGCTCAAAAATGTACCGTTTCCGAAGGAAATCCGTGTTTTTGAGCCTTAAGGGAATAGGCTTTTGCTACTTCTTCATGATAAATTTACTATAAATTTAATCCGCAATAAAAACGCGTATTCCCATAAGCTTAAAAATATACCGTTTTTGAAGGAAGTCTGTGTTTTTAAGCTGTGTAAAAAGGCATGAACTTAGCAGACAGAGCATCTGTAGTTTAAAAATGCCCTGTGGACTTAGAAAGCGGCGAATCTAATTTTATGGAAATAAAGCCAAGTTTTATTCTCTAGTGAATAGACTTTTGTTACTGCTTTATGAGAAATTTACTATATAAGAATATTCTAAGCAGATATTCTGACTAAATTTCAAGGCTTTCTTCTTCTATTCCAAGCTCTGCCGTTTTAAATTCCTCTATAAATTCTACTATATATTCACTGATTTTATCAAGCATATTTCTTCCCCATTCTTCCGTAGCCGTATTGGGATGATCGGGGCCTACCCAGCCGTTATCCGTGGCCTTTGAAATATATCTTGGAAGCACGAGTTCTATGTTTTTAAAAGAAACTGTTTTAAGCCCTTTCGCCTTAATATTTTTACTTACATCGGTCATTCCGCCGTCTTTAACGGCCTGCCAATCTACGCTTTCAGGGCAAATAGCCATAATGGCCGCCGTCTCTTCACCGCCGGCATGCCCGCCCTTCCACTCAGGGTTAAATTCCCATGCCATCAGCCACCAATTCATAATGGCGGCTAAACCGCCTTTTTTGCTGATATCGCAGCCTATAGCTTCAAGAGAAGGAATGTTTCCGCCGTGACCGTTTAAAAATATGAACTTTCTGGCCCCTGCTGAATAAAGGCCGTCAACAATTTTAGAAAGAACCTGATACAGCAATCCGCCGCCTAAGGAAATGCTTCCGGGAAAGCCCATAAAATAATCGCAGGCCCCATAGGGTATGCTGGGAGCAATCATAATATCTGATTTTTGTTCTATACTGTCAATAAGGTTATCAGGAATGATAATATCCGTTCCTAAAGGCAGATGAGTTCCATGGCATTCTATGCTTCCGATTCCTATGATAACCATGTCATTGTTTTTAAAATATGCCTGTGCTTTAGGCCATGTACTGTATTTTAAACGCATTTTTCTTCCCCTTCTTTATAAAAGGTTATCTTTATAATATACAATCCATATGAGTATGCAAGGGCCATGGCCCTTGCATACTCATATTTATACAAAATAAACTTAAAAATAATACCATTAGAATCTTACAAATTGTTTTTTAAATAGGCGTTTCCCCACCGTTGACAAAAACCTTTTTATTTTTGTTAATGATAAAATAAATCAAACGGCTTATTCATAATCATTACAATTAATCATGTAAAAACTTATTTGTTTCGTAATACTCGATTGAATGTGAACGATAATATTAAGCTATCTAAAGTCAAATATTCATAAGAGAATAAAAGTAAACTAACCATATAAGGTAATATAGGGCACAATACGATACTTTTTAAGTTCCCAGCCATTAGCTTTTTATCTATTTATTTACGATTACCGTCTCAAGATTATGATATCCGGCAGGGTGCATAATAAAGCCCTCAACATTGTTTCGTGCTGCAACGATAAGATTTGTGTAGCAAAGATTTATATTCGGGCTTTCATCATAAACAATTTCTTCTATTTGCTGATAGCATTTTTCAATTTCTTCTCTATCCATGGTTTGGCGGGCTTCCTCTATTAATTTATCAACTTCAGGATTATCGAAGAAACTGCGGTTTCCGCCGGCACCCTTCTGAGAGGAATGAAGAAGGGAAGAATAGGAGTAATCCGCATGGCCCGCCGAGCATATCCAGAAATAAAATGCCAGCTGAAATTCGCTTTTATTGGCATGCTCATAATATGTACTCGCGTCGTGAATATCTATTTTAACATTCACGCCTATCTGCTTAAGCTGCTCCTGAAGCACCTGACATACGGCGACACGGTTTACGTCCTCAGCAACTGCAAGAGATAGTTCAAGCCCGTTGGGGTATCCTGCTTCTGCCAGCAGCTGCTTTGCTTTTTCTATATCCTGGGTATAGTATTTAGCGTCCTTGTAATAATTAATGGCCGCCGGAGGAATTACGGAATTGGCAACTGTTCCCGCTCCGTAAAGGACGCTGTCGATGATAGCCTGAGGGTCTACAGCATATCTAAGGGCCTGCCTTACAAGCTTATTGGATAAAGTTTCGTCTTCTACATTCATGCTTACATACCATGCATTTAAAGAAGGGCTCTCAAAAAGCTTAAGGTTCTCATTTTCTTTTATAATGGAAATATCATTAAAGGCAAGGTCATATACCAGGTCAACTTCTCCGTTTTCAAGCGCAATTGTTCTCTGAGATGCCTCGGGAATGATTCTGAAGGTAACGTTTTCAGTCTTTGCAGGCTCTTCAAAATAGTCCTTAAAGGCCTTCATTTTCATTTGATTGCCTTGGCTCCATTCAACAAACTCGTAAGGGCCGCAGCCGATGGGGTGCTCAAGAAATCCATTGGGATTAGATTCTACAACAGCTTTTGGAACGATGGCGGCAAAAGGAACCGTTAAATTAATAAGCGCGCCTGAATAAGGAGAGTTCAGATTGATGCGTATGTTATATTCATCAATCAGGTCTACGCTGTCAATGTAATTTACGATAAAAGAAACATAAGAAGACTCAATGGCCCTGTCCAAAGAGAATTTTACGTCCTCAGCCGTAAGCTTGCTTCCGTCATGAAATTTTATGTCTTCTCTTATTTTAAATTCGTAAGTTTTGCTGTCTATCTCCTTCCAGCTTTCGGCAACGTAAGGTGCAACCTCTCCTTCCGACGTAAGTTTAAGAAGGGTAGCAAATATATTATTCGTTAAGATAACAGCAACAATCTCCTTGCCTACATGAGGGTCCAAAGAAGTGGGGTCCGCAGTTACGGCAATGGTCAAGGAATCTGAAACCGTTTTTTCTGATGTTTTATTTGCTTCCCCGGAGCTGCCGCATGCAGCCACGCTTAAAATCATTGCAAAGATTATGAACATGCCCAAAATTCTTTTGATACGCATTGTTTTTCCTCGCTTTCGTATTTTAAATTTATATTTACCTTCGAATCTTTAGAATCAAAGGACAAATATCTCTTTTCCTGCTGCTAGTGCAATATGCACGAAACAAAATGCCCAGGCGATACTTCTTTAAGGGGGATATCTGCGCTTGTGCATTCAGGCTTTGCAAAGCGGCAGCGTTTTGCAAACCGGCATCCGGGCTTTGGATTTATGGGAGAGGTAAGCTCCCCTTCAAGAGGAACTTTTTCCACTTTGTAATCAGGGTCGGGTACGGGTATCGCCATAAGCAGCGCCTGAGTATACGGGTGGAGAGGATTTTTGAATAATTCCTTCACAGGAGAAATCTCAACCATCTGCCCCAGATACATTACGGCTATCTTATCCGATAAATGTTTCACCACAGACATATCATGGGTTATGAACATATAAGTAAGCCCCAGCTTTTCCTGAAGGTCCTGCATTAAATTGAGAATTTGTGCCTGTATTGAAACGTCAAGAGCTGAAACGGGCTCATCACATACTATAAATTTGGGCTCCAGTGAAAGCGCTCTGGCAATGCCGATTCTCTGGCGCCTGCCGCCGTCAAGCTCATGAGGATAAGTATTCACCAGGCGGGACGCAAGGCCCACCATGTCCATAAGCTCATGAACCCTTTTAGAAAGCCTTTCCTTATCTTTGCTGCTGATGATTTTTTGTATAATCAAAGGATAAGCTATGGTTTGGCTTACGGTCATTCGAGGGTTCAAGGAAGCATAAGGGTCCTGAAAAATAATCTGCATGTCGGAGCGGACCTTTTTCAATCTGGACTTTCCGAATTTAGCCACATCTTCTCCCTGAAAGAAAACCTGCCCCGACGTAGGCTCATGAAGCCTTAATATGGTTCTGCCAAGGGTAGACTTTCCACAGCCGGACTCTCCCACAACCCCTAAAGTTTCCCCTTCTCCGATGGCAAAGCTTACATTGTCTACCGCATGGAGCAAGCCTTTTTTCGTCTGGAAATATTTCTTCAAATCTTTTACCTTTAATACAGGCTCTTTATTGGTAATTGACATCACTATTCCTCCGTTTCCTCGGCTTGCCCGTCTTTGTATTTGATGCATCGAACCTGATGCCCTCCCCCTATGTCTATCATAAAGGAGTTCCACTTGGCGCATTCTTTTACGGCGTATTTGCACCTGGGATGAAACTTACAGCCCTTGGGAAGGCTCATAGGGTCCGGCACAAGCCCCTTAATCGGTGTAAGGCGTTTAACCTCTTCCACAAGGCTTGGAATCGAACCGAAAAGCCCTTCCGTATAAGGATGCTTGTAATTTTTAAAAATCTCCCGTAAAGAACCGTATTCCACAATTTCACCGGCATAGATAATGGCAACGTTGTCACAGTTTTGAGCCACAATGCCTAAATCATGGGTTATCATAATCATAGAAGTCTGAAACTTCTTTTTAAGCTCTCCCATCATAGTCAGCACCTGGTCTTGAATTGTAACGTCAAGCGCCGTCGTAGGCTCGTCGGCAATCAATAATTTAGGATTGCAGGCAAGAGCTATGGCAATAATAATACGCTGCTTCATGCCGCCGGAAAATTGATGGGGATATTCCTTCATTCTTTCCCTGTGAATGCCCACAAGCTCAAGCATTTTCGCCGCCGCTTCCTCCCCTTCGGAAGGGGTCATTTTATTATGGGCGTGTATGGCCTCTTCTATCTGCTTTCCCACAGGCATGACAGGATTAAGAGAGGTCATGGGGTCCTGAAAAATCATGGAAATTTCAGCCCCTCTGATTTTTCTCCTTTCCTGCTCTGAAATTTTCAGGATATCCTGCCCGTTATATAAAATCTCCCCGCCTGAAATTTCTCCCGGCGGTGATGGAATAAGCCCCATGATGCTTTTTGCAAGGGTTGTTTTCCCTGCTCCCGTCTCTCCCACAAGGCCCAGCGTCTCCCCCGGCGCCAAAGATAAGCTCACGCCGTTTAAAGCCTCTACCAGACCGTCGCTGGTTTTGTATACCACCTTTAAATCCTTAACTTCCAGTATATTATGACTCATTCTCGTATCCCCCACTGTTTTTGATATATTGGCTCTTATTTTTAAAAATCATATACTAGTAAATTAACTTAAAACTGCACACGTTAATTTATCAAAACATATGAAATACATTATTTAACTTTAAACTACTTTAAAATTAAATAAGTATAAGGCTAATCCTTAAGCTTAGGGTCAAGGGCATCTCTAAGGCCGTCCCCCATAAGATTCAGAGACAATATCGTAAGCATAATGGCAAGGCCGGGTATCAGCGTAATATGCCATGCCTCTCTAAGATAAGTACGGGCATTTGAAAGCATAAGGCCCCATTCCGGAAGGGGCGGCTGTACGCCAAGACCCACAAAAGAAAGGCTTGCGATGGTAAGAATGGCTCCGGCAACCCCTAATGTCCCCTGCACGATAATGGGCGCTAAGGAATTGGGGATTACAAATTCCAGAATGATTCTGGCGTTTCCCGTGCCTACTGCCCGGGCAGCCTCTATGTATTCTTTATCTCTTACGGTAAGCACCGAAGCCCTTAAAACCCGCGCAAATGTGGGTATGTAGGAAATGGCTACGGCTATTACTACATTGACGGTGCTTGTCCCAAGGGCCGCAACCATCGTAAGGGCCAGAAGCATAGGCGGCATAGCCAGAAGGATATCCATAAGCCGCATTAATATATTATCTGTATGCCCTCCGTAAAAGCCTGCGATTGCCCCAAGGGCTCCCCCTGTGAGCATTGCGGCAGAGATTGCTATAACCCCCATAAAGAGGGAATTTCTTGTTCCCCAAAGGATTCTGAAAAGAACGTCTCTTCCGAATTCATCTATTCCGAACCAATGCTCAAGGCTTGGGCCTTCAAGCCTTCTTGCTAAATTTTGGCCTGTTACATATACATCATAGATTCTGTTACTTGTAACAATATCAACGATTACCGTTGCAACAGAGATAATTACCAGCATAATCAGAAAATACATGCCTGCCATGGCAAGGCGGTTCTTCTTGAATCTGCGCCATGTTTCCTGCAGGAGAGTCCGTTCCGTCACCTGATTTGCCAAAGCCGTATCTTCCTTCTGGGATATTTCAATATTCTTATTCATAAATTATTTCCCCTTATATTGTGACTTGATTTGCGGATCTACAAAGGCATAGAGCAAATCGATGAGAAGGTTTACAAATGAAAATATAACCGATAGAAATATAACCGAGCCCATAACCATAGGAATATCTCTGGATTTAATGGAATCCACAATCAATCTGCCTATCCCCGGCCAGGAAAACACCGTCTCCGTCATAATAGAGCCGCCCATTAAGGTTCCGAATTGAAGGCCCACAGCCGTAATAATGGGTATAAGCGCATTTTTAAGCATATGCTGTGTGGTAACCTGACGCTCGGTGATTCCTTTGGAACGGGCCGTGCTTATGTAATCTTGTCGGATAACCTCTAAAACCGATGAACGGGTTGTCCTTGCAATCATGGCTAGAGAATAGCTTCCTAATGCTACGACCGGAAGCACAAGGCTTTTCATAAGAGGGATAAAGCCTTCCCCCATGCCTGAGGAGGGCAAAAGCCTTAACCTAAGGGAAAAAACAATAACCATCAGAAGCCCCATCCAGAATACAGGCATGGAAACCCCTATCAAAGCTCCTATCATAGCGATATTATCAATCATGGAATACTGCTTTTTTGCTGATAGTATTCCTACGGGAATCCCCAGCACCAAAGAAAATAAAATAGCCCCCACCGCAATAATTAAAGTATTGGGGAAACGGTCTAAAACCTGCTTCATGACCGAAAGCTGGTTTTTATAGGAAACACCAAAATCTCCCTTGATGGCTTTACTTACATAATTAAGATACTGAATCAGTATGGGGTCGTTGAGGCCAAGCTCTTCTCTCTTGGCCTCAATATCCGCTTCCGTAGCCTTATCCCCCAGGATCGATACGGCAGGGTCTCCCGGGGCCAAAGAGAGGACTACGAATACCAAAAGCGTTACCCCCACTAAAACAGGTATAATCATTAATAATCTCTTTCCGATATAGCGCCACATACAAACATCTTCCTTCCCTCCAGATTTATTTCAGAAAAAATCCCCCTTATGGAATTTATGAATGGTCTACATATCCGTAAGATTCGGAGCTTCAGCAATAAATTCTCCCTGAAGGCCCAGTTTCTTAAAAAAATCAAGCATGGCAACAGGCGAAAACCTTTCTGTAGAATAATGGGTTCCCCCTATTAAGCTGACGCTCTTTTTCGATGCCTCCTCATGGATATCAAGAGTCCATGAGACAGCAGGATTTGTTACCCCTGTGAGCATCATATTGATGCCCTTTTTCCGAAGCTCATCATATACATCAGTATTTCTGGCACAGCCTCCCATAATGGCTACCCGCCCGCCTTCAATAAATTCTCCCCCGTAAGGATAGAGTTTTACAGGATGGCCCAATGCCTTTTCAATATTAATAACAAAGTCCTCTGCTCTTTCAGGGGCTCCTTCGCAAAGAGCGCCCAATACCGAACCGTTCTGTATATAAAATTCTCCGTAGGGCTTTAATCCAAGGGCTCTGCCCAAAGTGTTGCTTGGAGAATAAAAATTGCTTTTATCCAAAGGTATATGATAGGCAAAAAAACTGATTTCATTTTCTTTAAGCCTTTTTTTCAATTCTTCCGGGATTTTGGGATAAGGATCGTTTTCCGTGGGTCTCGGAGGAACCGGGTGATGAGAAAAAAGCATTACGTTATGTTCATTTCTTCTAAGTATTTCTTCAAACACAGAGGGGGAAGCAAATGTAGAGGTATAAACCTTCTTAATAATCTCCGTATTGTGATATTGAAGCCCCTTAATTTCGAAAACATCTATACATTCTTCCGGTTTAAAATATGCCTCTAAGGCTTTATAAACATCCTCTGCTTTTACGCCTTCACTTAACAAAATATCGCCTCCTGTTATTTTTAGCCTTTTAAATATTAATAGAAATAAATTATGTCAGATTGAATTTCATTAAAAGCTATAATTTAAGCTTTTATAATTGCTGAGAATAACCATCTGGAACTTTCGCCCCTGTCAGCTTTTTTCCGGGGCATGCTTTATAGTAAATTTAAAGTCAAACCATAACAAAACTATATATTCACTTTGGCTTAAAAATGTACTGTTCCATGGGAAATCGGTGTTCTTGAGTCTATAGCGGATTAGATTTTGTTACTTCTTTATAAGAAATTTACGATACTTAAGTCTTTTAAAGTTCATAGGTCAATAAGCAGTCCTCCCCTGGGCAGTCCATTTTTCTGTAAAGCAGTATAAATTTTATATTTATAGTAAATCAGCCATTGAAATAAAAGGAATCTTCTAAAGTTAAATAAGTCTGCCTACTTGTTCTTGCAAGATACAATATTTCTTTAGTATCTATGGGAAACAAACGTGTTTGGGATCGTCTTTTAAGAATTAGTAATACGTATCAATTTTTAAAATTTGCAGCATTTTATATAAGCATTGTACAAATTTAAAAACGCAGAAAAAGGATAGGAATTGTAATAAGCTTGCTTTTATGTCACTATTCATAGAGAGCTTAAAACTGCATAAAATCAAGAAATATGAATTGAGAAGAATTTATCTGTCATATGGTTAGAAATTTGAAAACGAATTTATCGACTATAAAGAGGCTCACTTAAAAATGGTTTATATGTTTTTTCAAGTGTGCTTTGTATAAATTAGCGTATTTTATTGGGCGAATCCGTTAAGATAGAATCTTTGAGATATGGCTTAGATGCGAATAGACAATTATAATCTTGCCTATCTTAACTTATTGTATCGCTCATATTTTATATATTTTGTATATAATTAGAACGTTTCAATAATTTTCAGTAGTCATTTTTATTATTTTACACCCTAAAATTTTCTGTGTCAACACAAAAATGCAACATATTAGAAATTCACTTTGCGGTCACTAGGCAATACTTGATACGTCTTCTAGCATTAAACCTATAGCTCTCTTTCTGCGGTAGTGCCTATTTGGATTGTATTTATGCGGCTAGCCTTTATTGCAGCAATCAATCCTTTGTATGCTTTTATTTGAAGAAATATATCTTCAAACATAATACGGAACAGTACTTTTAAAATAGCTCATACGATTAAGACTGAAACCGTTATTTTTGTGAAGATAATGTATGCCGCTATCCCGTGTAATAGGTTTACGGTTAATTTTACAGGAAAGCTGTATAAAAAATTATTGTATTATAGAAACATAGAGCTAAGCCTTTATTTTGATACAATTTATAGGCATAAAGTAGCAGAAAAATGAACATCATAATAATTGAGCGATTTGGTACGGATTAAAATATTTGCACTGCACTATGAAAGGGTAAATATAATAATATTTTTTATCCGTGACCATATTAACAGGATTATACTTATAAATAATTGAATCATTCTTTGAAAAGGCCCGTATCAAGGATTCAGATGCAGCTAAGGAGTAATGCTTGCATTAAAAATTAATACCCCATCTGCATTTGGTTTTTTTGTCGGTGCGTACGTCCTTGCACATTTATAAAAGCAAAAAAATTAAAATACTGTAATTTCAAGGCAAATATTTGGATATTTGTTGCAATTGCAATGCAAATATTTCCTTTTCTATGATAGACTGAATACAAACAAGGAAAAATATAGGAATTTGCCGCCAGAGGAGAAACACCTTTACTAATAATCATCTAATTGATAAGATAAACCGCGCACTGATGGGCTTTTGACAGATATGAACTTTAAGGACATTCCAAAGAAAGGGACGTTTTATGATAATTTTAAAAGTACGTCCCTGTAAAAGTTAGATATGGATAAGATTAAATAACAACCGGCCGAGAACAAATCCTTGGTCAAAGAATAGGAGGTATTAAAATGAGTCAGGAAATTAATAATCGGGAATACCGCAAAAATGTGATTAAAGACCTTCTGCGTAAGCTGCATGAAGGCCAGACCGTAGATGACGTCAAGCATGAATTTGACGAGGCCTTCTCCGGGGTTTCCGCCTCGGAAATCTCAGAGGCGGAGCAGGCGCTGATTGCGGAAGGCCTGCCGGTACAGGAGGTGCAGCGGCTTTGCGATGTTCATGCAGCCGTTTTTAAAGGCAGCATTGAGGAAATTCATGCACCCGCCGATGCTTCCCAGATGCCCGGTCACCCTGCCCATACCCTCAAGGCAGAAAACAGAGCGCTTGAGCAGCTGATTACCGAAAAAATCCGCCCGGCGCTGCAAGCATTTTCAGACAGAAAGCTTGCTGCCGAGGAGCTCGCTGAAGAAATCGAAGCTCTAAAGCAGATTGATAAGCATTACCTGCGTAAAGAGAACCTGTTTTTCCCTTATATGGAACAGTACGGAATTACTGCTCCCCCTAAGGTTATGTGGGGTGTGGATGATGAAATACGTGCTCTGATTAAGGAAACCTCCGCCTTAGCCAAGGCCGGTGACAAGGCCATAGTGGCAAAGCTCGAAGAGACACTGACCCGTATAGAAGAAATGATTTTCAAGGAGGACAATATCCTCTTGCCTATGCTTCTGGAAACCTTGACCCCTCAGGAATGGAAGAATATTGCAGATGAAAGCGACGAGCTGGGCTACTGCCTGATTGACCTCCCTGTTTCATGGCAGCCTACAGCGGCGGCAGATGCTGTGTCGCCCCCCACAACACCGGAAAGCGGCGATATTGCCTTACCTACGGGATTTTTATCCGCCACGGAACTTACACATTTATTTAATGCCCTCCCTGTGGATATTACCTTTGTAGGAAAGGACGACACGGTACGCTATTTCTCTCAGGGTGCAGAGCGCGTGTTTCCCCGCACGAAGGCCATCATCGGCAGAGAGGTTGCCAATTGCCATCCCCCTGCCAGTGTCCACATTGTTGAAGGCATTATAGCCGACTTAAAGTCTGGCAAAAAGGATCACGAGGATTTTTGGATTAAAATGGGCGGCAAATATATCTATATTCGTTATTTTGCAGTACGAGATGAAAAGGGCGAATACCTCGGCGTACTTGAAGTCACTCAGGACATCGCATCTATTCAGCAGATTGAGGGCGAAAAGCGCCTTGTATCCGAATAAAAATGCAAGGCCTGCCATAACCACATAAAATCCAATACTGCATTTTAATGAGTGCCTTCATACAGCATTGATGCTAAAGGCAAAATAATATAACAAGCTAATCAAGTAAAATAGAAAACAATAATAAGAGCCGTCGAATTTGACGGCTCTTATTATTATATTCTTCTGAATTTTATATACTTCCAGTTGACTAAAGGCTTTGCTTTTGATGGCGGCAAAAAGATTAAACTTAGAAATTATCCAATCATGATTTATAGTAAATTTAAAGTTAAACAGTAGCAAAGCCGTATATTCACGAAGGCTCAAAAATATACCGTTTCTGAAGGAAATCCGTGTTTTTGAGCCTTAAGGGAATAGGCTTTTGCTACTTCTTCATGATAAATTTACTATATGTAACAAATCTAGGCTTTATTTAGAATGCGGGATTGCTTGCCCAGCTGTATTCGTCGATTAAAAACTGCCTAACTTTGTCGCTTTTTATGTGGCTGATTAAGGCTTTTATTGCGGCGCTCTCCTTATTGTCACTTCTGGCAACCAAAGATATTGCATATCCTTCTGTTACATCATCTTGTTTTTCAACATAAAGCCTTTGCTCATCTCCTGTCAGCTCCAGACTCTTTGCATAAGTAGGATACATAATAGCAAGCCCTGTTTCTGAATATCTTTGGGCGAGGCTTGTTAAGGGTACCCTATCTTCAAATTGTAAATTTTTCGGATTAGAATCGATGTCTTCAACGGTAATCCCAACGGTCTTGTTATCCTTAAACGTAAGCAGCCCTGCTTGACCCAGTAAATGCAATGCTCTGCTGATATTTGTTGCATCGTCTGGAATTGTAATGCTTGCTCCTTCCGGTATTTCTTCAAGGGCAGTATAGTCTTTTGAATATAATGCGAAAGTAGCATGATAAATAGGCTGTACTGTTACTAAATCTGAATTATTGCTATTATTAAAAGCTTGCAAAAAGTAATCATGCTGAATCATATTGGCATCTAATTCTTTATTTTTCAGAAGATTATTGGGTGTTTGGTATTCTGAAAACTCATGGATGTTAAGGGTATACCCTTCTGCTTTTAAATCCTCTTCAATCAGTAATAAAATATCTTTCATGGGATAAAAGGCAACGCCTACATTAATCTCTTTATTGTCTTTCGTCTCTGCTGATTTGCACCCTGCTAAAGTAAGTATTACCGCAAATAGAAGTAAAGCTAATAAATTTCTCCTCATCTTTCGTCCTCCATTATCTTTTGTCAATTTTTTTGGCAATGCCGTTCCCTACGGTCTGCACAATTTGTACGATTAAAATCATCATTACAATGATAATCCACATCAATTTGTAATTAAAATTATAGTAGCCTTCATTAATAGCTAAATACCCTAAGCCGCCGCCGCCAATGATACCCATTACCGTAGAATAGGACAGCAAGCTGATTGTGGTAGAGGTAAAACTCAGTACCAGACCTGTTCTCGCTTCTTTCAGTAAAAACTCAATAAAATACTGAATGGGATTTGCCCCCAAGGCATAGGAGGTTTCGTAAATATTTTTATTTACGTCCAGCATGTCCTTTTCGGCAAATCTTGCAAATGTAGCCATTCCAATCAGGCTTAAAGGAATTTTTGACGAATCCACGCCGAAGCCTGTACCTAAAAGCATCCGGTTAAATGGGATCAATACGATGATAAACAGGATAAATGGAATCGACCGTATGATGTTTATTACGCTTGATAAGATAAAATACACTATTTTATTCCTGTAGATCCCATTGGCACCTGTAGTAAACAGCACAAATCCAAGCAGCAAGCCAATGAACAAAGAAACAAGCATTGATG
Organism: Anaeropeptidivorans aminofermentans; assembly: GCF_940670685.1. GTDB lineage: Bacteria > Bacillota > Clostridia > Lachnospirales > UBA5962 > Anaeropeptidivorans > Anaeropeptidivorans aminofermentans. The sequence goes on from NZ_OW711693.1 coordinate 3,266,602, forward strand.
TAAACATCATATCCATAGTTTCATAAAAGGATTTAAAAATAGCTGCCTTAAAAGCAATAAATATGGTGATATACTCATGCATCATTTTTCAAAGCCTCCTTGTATGAAACAGGGGTTAATTCCTTTGTGTTCAGTTTGATAATATCTGCAATCTGCCCTTTTTCTATGATTGCAACTCTGCTGCATAAGGCTTTAATCACTGATATATCGTGAGAAACCATGACGATTGTTGTACCAAACCTCTCGTTAATATCCTTCAAAAGCTTTAATATTTCATAGCTCATTTTTTCATCTAAAGCTGAAGTAGGCTCGTCACAAAATATGATTTTAGGATTGGTCATCAAGGTTCTTGCTATGGCAACTCTCTGCTTGCCGCCGCCGGATAGATTTTTAATATAGGACTTTTCAAAATCTGAAAGCCCGACAAAGGATAATAATTCCCTTGCCTTTTTGCGGCTTTCTGCTCTATTTCCTTTTCGCAGTTTTACCGGCAGAAGTACATTATCGAGTACATTTAAATTGCTCAGTAAATTAAAACCCTGAAAAATCATGGATGTATCTTTTACTAAAATATGCCTTGATTTATGATCCAGCTTTTTCCCCATCAAATAGATATTGCCTTCATCCGGCGCTATAAATCCATTCATCAGCCTCAATATAGTAGACTTGCCGCTGCCGGTCTCTCCCACAATCCCAAATATTTCTTTTTCATCGATAAACACATCGATATTATTTATCACATTGATATCTCTGTCATTTATGTAATATCTTTTTGTTACCTTTTCCAGCCGAATCATGCATTCACCTACCTGTCTGCGTACAGTTTATAATTATATCAAAAATAATGTACATAGTACACCTTCGTTAACTTATTAAGTGATTTTAACCTATAAAAAAATGCTATGACAGTCTTATCCTGCTACAGCATCTCCTTAAATTCTGCCGCCGCATTTATATGGTCATGGTGAACAGCAGGATATCTATAGTTACTTTGTTTAGATGACTTTTCCGCCGCCCTCGCTTGCTGATTGTTACGATTCTTTTATCTCACATATTTCATTGTCTCATCGGTACTGCTATTCACAGGTATTGAACCTTAGCGCATAACAATTATAATTTTTTATGAAGCCGCCGGTATATTCCTGTGAAAAGTAAGATGAATAAAACCGCTTTTCATAAGAAGAGTATTCCTTATAAAAAAGCGCCCCTTTATTAGGGGCGCTTTTTTATATTTGCCGTCTTAAAGGTTCCGGGCATCGCTTAAGCGTGAAACCCGGAACCTGATTAAAAGCAAATATTACTGAACCAGTTTTTCTATTACCAATTGAAATACCTCAAAGGGCTGGGGGCCGACAACTGCATAAGCGTCATTGAGAATATAAGTAGGAAGGCTGTCGATATCTCTTTGCTGGGCTTCCAATGTATATTTATCAATAGCTGCTGCATATCTGCCGCTTTCCGTCATTCTTCGCATTTCTTCCCCGTTAAGCCCAGCTTCTTCAGCAGCGGAACTTAACACGTCCCAATTGCCAATATCCTTCCCCTCACCAAAAAGCTTTTTAAATACAGCTTCGTTAAAAGGAAGCAGCCGCCCCTGCTCACGGGCATATTCGGTAGCTTCAAGGGCAAGCTTTGTATAAACCATATGCTCCGGAAATGTGATAGGAAGCCCATTGACTTTCGCCATACGGCTTACTCTTTCGTACATATCCGCTTTGCTCGCTTTTTCCTCAGGGGTCATTCTCATGCCCTCCGGAGGAATTTCCGGATGAAGCAGCAAAGGGCGCCAATCAATTTGGGCGCAGTATTCATACTGCAGCCGTTTTGCGGCAATCTGCCCCAAATAGCACCATGGGCAAAGATAGTCATAATAAACTGTTACTGTAAAATCTTTCAGCTTCATATTTACATTCCTCCCGACTTTGCCTTGGTCACGGCCTTATGGCAGCTATTTAAACAGCTGAGGCTTTTCAATATCTGCTTGAAGGGCTTCTAAAGCTGTGCGTACAATTTTCCTGCGCAAAGTGATTTCAGCGTCAGGCGGCAAAGCCGCATCCCCCATAGGGTGAATAATGCCGTTTCCCTTAACCATACGGTTACTGTTTGCCATCATGGCAATATTAGGCAGGCTGGTAATTTGAGCAACAGGAATTCCCGCTCCTTCAATTTCTTTAGCCAAAGTTGCACCGCAACGCGTGCTGGTGCCTCAGGTGGAGGTGAGAATTACCGCGTCAACGCCGTCTTCTTTCAAGCGTTCAACAATGCCCTGCCCTATCTTTTGGGAATTCACGATGGGCGTTGCTACACCTGTTGTGCTGTATAACGTTTTATTAAGGCTTTTAATAACACCCATATCCTCCAGTTCCTTCATTACGTCAAAAGGAACAAGCCTGAGAGGGTTTTCATTTACTTCACGGGTATCGTAACCGCTGTGGTTCGCATAGAATTCCCCGCCCTTCAGGGTATCTCTTTCGCTGAGGTCAATAGAAACGTATTTTGTTGCTGCGGCCCACTCCAGCCCGTCGGGATTTCCTGCAGGTACGAGACCGCCGTCAGTTACGAGGGCAATTTTGGCCTGTTTTAAATCTTTAACGGCAGGGGCAGGTTTTACTTCGTCAAAATGAGCTAAATCCAATTCAGGCTTTATTTCTTCTCCTCGGAACTGAGCAAGAAGCATATCTACGGACCTCACCGCCGCCGATTTATCGGAAAACTTGTTTATAAGGTAGCCCTGGCTGAAATAGCCTTCCTCTTCGGGGCTTCCGATAGGCTCCTTATGAATGAGCTTAAGCCCTATATTTAACATCTTGCCTACTAATTTCCTCATGTCCTTGACAACACCGGCGGTTTCTATAATATAAACCTTTGAGCGATATAAATCTACGCCGGGATTTTCCTTATACATGCCTGTTACAGCCGGAATACCCAGCTTTTCCTGAACCCCTGCGCAAATGGCGCCGCAGGCATAACCGTAGCGACCGGCGTTGAAAGCGGGACCCGCGATAACTAAATCAGGTTCATATTTTTTTACCAACTCACAGAAGATATCCGGCAGTTCTTCAATACACTCTGCCGCCGTATTGTCACCGCATATAACGGTTGCCACAACCTGACCTTTGTCACCAAGGGCGCTTTGCACCGCAAGGCCCGGGCCTACGGCTCCTTCTTTTACCTGAATTTCCGCCGAGGCCTGTTCTTCTCCGCCAAGCTGGCCGAAAAACTGATTTGTATATTGTATGACCTTCAATCCCATTATAAACCGTACCTCCTTCTTTAGGCTTCTCGAACAATCAAATTACTTCTGATAAAACCCGTTATAAATCATTAATACTTAACTTCCACCAAATTCGTGTTGCCCATCTGGGCGCCTTGGCCAAACAGAGACGTAAGCCCGTAATTAAGCTCTCCGTTTGCGTCCTTAAGATGACCGATAACACGCTCAACCGCTTGGGCTGTGACAGCTTCCGTTATATTGCCGGTATTTACCATGGCGGAAGCTTTCGGGTCGGTAAAGATAATGCCGTTTACCTTATACTTTCCGTCTGGAAGCTTAGCCGCCATATCGTCCATAAGAAGCACGGATTTTATACCGTACTTAGTGGCATTAACCGCAAACTGGGCAATATCAATCTGGGGAGAACCACCGGTAGCCTTTGTAAGGATTGCCCCGTCGGCACCCATATGCAGTGCCAGCTTAAGAGCCAAATTTACGTGGGAAACAACATCATGGTCCTCAAGCTGCGCAACTGTAGGGATAACCCCAAGCAGCAGCAAATCCTTACCGTGTCTTTCATAGAGTTCTTTAAGAATAGGATGGTTTTGAATCGTGTATGTATCAAGGGTTGCCGGAGAAGCCCCGTTAATATTCAGATAAGGATTGATAACGGCTCCGTCAAATAATTCGTTGGGATGCAGAAGCATCGACGGCGTCCATGAATACATGCGTCCGTAAATTGAAAATTCTTCTTTCAGGTAATATCTGTAGAGATTCATAATATAAACTACCTTCGGAAGATTTTCTTTATCCTTTGCTATCTTAGTCAAAGGAGGTAAATCGTATACTTCCACTTCGTCCGGGGTTAAATCTTTGCAGCATGAGGCAAGATAAACAGCTGCCTTGAAGCCTGCAAGCTTAATGGCCACTTTATAGTTAGGTTCCTTTACGTCAACGCCTTCCGCCGGATAAGTAGTAATGCAAATATTATGGGTTTTTGAATATACGGTGTATTCCGCCAACGGCCCTGACATATCAATGATATTTCCGTAAGGCTTTCGTCTGTCGCTGAGATGGCCGCCTGTATCGTCAATAAGAATAACAGCGGAACCGCTTAATGCATCCGTAATCCCGTTTCCGACAAATTCAATGGTTTTATTGAGAACCCCCGGAAAGTCGCTCCCGTCTTTTCTTGCACGAGGCTCTATGGCTTCCATTACCTGAACAATCCGGGCGCTTTCCCCGGGATGTACAAGCTCAATTTCTACCTTGCTGAACTGAATGTCCTCTTCAAGCATGGTTTCAAGCTCCTGTTTATTGACAGACAATGTTCCGCTGTTGAAGCTCGTTTTTTCTGCAAAAACAACGTCCTTGACAATAAACTTTTGTAACTCAAGTCGCATATTCATAAAGCTTCCTCCTTTTCTCCCGCAAGTCCGTTATTTTTCCGGCTTGCTTTTTTTCAACATTTGGATACAGAGCGCACCAAGTAACGATGCGGCAATGCTCATTATTACTACGCCGCTTAAATTTCCTGTGGCGTCGGCAATCATACCGCCAACAATAGGGCTTATAGCCGAGGCGATACTGAAGAAGCCGCCTATAAGGCCAAAGCTTGTGCCTAAAAGGGATATAGGGAAATATTCCGGCAAAATAGAAGAATTGAGAACTACGGGGCCGGCACTGGATATAGCAATAAACAGCAAGCCTATCATTAATCCGACGGTTGAACGGGCACTGGTAAGAAGAACAAGCATTCCTATAGACAAAAGCACCATACCGAGGGCGTAGGCCTTGCGTTTTTCAATCTTATCTCCCAGCATTCCGAAAAGAGGCGGACTGAGAAGGGCGGCAAAACTGCTTATAGAAATAAGGCGCCCAAGCTGTACGGGCTCCCAGCCCATTTCCTGCAAATATCCCATTCTGAATGTTATAAAACCTGTATTTGAAAAACCAAATAAGAAATAGGCGGCCAATATAAGATAAAAGGACTTTTGGCCTACTACCTGCTTAAGGCTCTCCTTTGTCCATGGATTGGTCTTTTTGGCGGCTTGAGCCTGTACCGCCGCCAGTTCTTCCGGCGTTGCAGCATAGGGCTCCGTATTCATATCGATAGGCTTATTCCGTATTATAAGGAAAAGCAGAATTGTAATAGCAGCCAATGCTATTGACTCTACACGGAAAACCGAATAATAGGGGAACTTAAGCAAAATAACCGGAATAATGAGGCCGGCAGAAAGGGTTACAATGGAAGTTCCCAGCTGGGCAAATCCCATAGCGGTACCGCGTTTTGCCCTTCCAAACCAGTTTGATAGAATCTGGGTAGGAAGAACAAACAGCGCAGCAGCGCCCACGCCTGCTATGCCGAAACCAAGGGTAAGCATGAAAACACTTCGGCCTAAGGACATAATAAATACGCCGGAGGCTAAAATCGCGCATCCGATAACCGAGGTAACCCTTGCACCGATTTTATCGGAAAGCACACCCCAGATAATGCGCATAATAGCATCAGCCCAGAAATAGAACGACAAAATAGTGGCCATAACCGTATGGGAAATGCCCAAAGTCTCTTCCATTGTCGGAACTAAGTAAGGATATACAAACCTCACCAATCCAACACTGAAATAAAGCAGAAAGCTTCCTAAAGTTACAACCCATGCGTAATGCAATTTTTTGACCATACACAACCTCCTACAGTAATTTTTTCATTATAAAACCTCATGCCAGCAAACAGCGCATACCAAAAAATTTTAAAAATAAAACCCTGCTCCTTCTTTCTGCGGGGCTTATAAATAAACGCCCCTAGTATAAAACGCCCCTCCTTATATGATAAATTTGTGGTGTTTTTAATTACGGCGGTATAAACCAAAGTTTAAATCCTGAATTCATGCCTTAGGCAGTATCTTCAGGTCAAAAACCGATGCATATTCCGCCCATAAATTGCAAACTGCCTGTATGGATACGCTGTACATCTAACGAGGTTGTATTGCCGTGAAAAATTAGAGGATAATCCTGAGATTATAACCCAAAAGGGCTATTTCTGTTTTACACAGAAATAACGCCGGTTGAAAATCAGCTTCATCATTGCAAATTAAGCACTACTGTATTCTTGATTTTTTATGTATTTTGGACTTCTTTACAGCCGTCCTCTTATCCCTCCTATTGTCAATAAACATTTCATCATGGTATAATGTGAATAAAATCAAGCAAAGCTTGATTTTATTCATGAATACATCTCACAAAGGGAAATGTATGAATAGGACCCTCAATTACCATATATCCCATAAAAACTAGGCTTCGATTAGTTTTAGTCATGAATACATTTCATAAAGGGAAATGTATGAATAGGACCCTCAATTACCATATATCCCATAAAAACTAGGCTTCGATTAGTTTTAGTCATGAATACATTTCATAAAGGGAAATGTATGAATAGGACCCTCAATTACCATATATCCCATAAAAACTAGGCTTCGATTAGTTTTAGTCATGAATACATTTCACAAAGAGAAATGTATGAATAGCGCCCTCAATTACTATATATCCCATGAAAATCAAGTAAAGCCTGATTTTATTCATGAATATATTTTGCAAAGCAAAATGTATCCATGTGTACTACACTTATGGTATAAGCCGCATAGTAAGTTCTAATATATAATCCCGCCATAAGCATAGGGCTTTATAAAGTTTAAAATAGAGTTAAAGTAAATTGACAGCATCCCTGTTTCATATTCAACAGAGATAGAAACAACTGTTTATGACTTGGCTTCCTTTTCGCCCACAGGCAATTTAGGAAAAGCCAAAGTAAGAACGCCTGCGCATAAAGACAATATTCCTCCTAAAATATAAAGCAAAGTATAATTATCTCCCGTAAGGGGCGAAATAATATAAGAGGGAAGCACAACAGCCAAAAGCAGCCTTATCATTGCTGAAAAGCCGCCGGCCACACCGGCATTTTCCGGCCCTATTTCTTTTAGCATGACGGGGACGGCAACCAGCTGGGAGTTTAGCCCGCTGGATACAAATCCCGTAAGAAACAGGCTTATAATAAGGGCAATCCCTTCCGGTGCCCGCCAGGCAAATGCGGTACCTATTCCCGTCAGTACACTGAATGTCCAGAAAAATGTTTCCATTCTGCCTGTTTTAATACAGATAACCGGCCCTAATACCGAGCCTGCAAAGCTTCCAATCATAATAACGGAACTTACGGCTCCTGCCGCAACTGCGTCCATGCCTTTTACACTCTGCAAGGCCTGAGGCAGAAAAGTATTTACACACATGGTGGAAGCGGTAATCAACCCTGAGGTTAGCCCGGCAATCCAGATATATCGGTTTTTTATTACTGTTGTGAGATTTTTCTTCATCGGGGGGCCGGATAATGAAATGACTGGAAGGGGACCTGTATTTTCAGGGCTCTCTTTCATAAAAGCAATCCAGATAATCATTGCTGCCCCATTTAAAACAGCTGCAAAAATAAATGCTCCTGATACGGAAGCGAACATGGCGGTTGTGCCTACGGCAAGGGCCATAGACGCACTGGCGCCGGACAGCACTATACCTACTCCTGTACCTATTTTTCCTGGTGGGAACCAATTTCCTATAATCTTTGCAACATTTGAATTAAGAAATGAGCAAACCAAACCGGACAGAAACATGCATATAAAAAGCGCAGCAAAATTATTGGCAAATATTCGGCCTATAACAGCCAAAAGAGAAATTAAACCTGCCGCTGTCACACAAACTTTAACACCCAGCTTGTCGCACAGAACGCCCGAAGTCAGGGAAAAAAGGATTCCTGGAATCATGGCTGACGAAAAGAGAATTGAAAACTGCGCCGGGCTGATATTTAAAGACGGCATCAGTTTATACGTCTGAGAAGACAGCTGGTACATAGGATACATAGTTGCAAAATTCAATAAAAACGCACATGCAATAATAACGTATGGATAGCGGCTTGAAGTACGCTCTTCGGACATATTTTCCTCCTTAACTTTTCCCACATCTATATTTTACACTTTACATGTACATATGTAATCAGATGGTCAGTACCAATTTGCGTTACTGCCTTTATGCACTCAAGTACAGTTCTCATCACATGCATAAGAAAGCGAGGGATTGGAAATGAATCTTAACTTATCTATCCTTTCATATTATTTAGATGATTTGAAACCGGTTTCTTGCGGAAAATCAAAGCAGATGCTGAATTGCCAGGATATTCGCCTGTGGAATGAAAAAACAGCCGAGGATACTAGGTTCTGCTATTTGTCGGAATGGACATGACTCTCGGACCAGTCCCGCTTCCCGGGTAAAATAATTTGCGTGGGCGGCGGTGAGCTTGCCGTGGAACGGCTTTCTTCACAGGCGCATGAAGCGCTGGTTCTCGACTATACGGATTTGAACAGTCTATATTCCCGCTTAAGAGACATTTTCGTGATGTATAACAATCTGGACGAAGCTTTAACAAAGGCGCTCCTTTCGGAGCAGCCCCTTCAAGTGCTGTTAAACCATGCCGCCGACTTTTTCCAAAATCCCGTAAGAGCTTTTGATGCTGATTTGGCCCTTATTGAAAGCAGCAATAACTGTCCCTACGCCGAAAACGATCTTGTTTGGAAAGAAATTTCATCGACAGGAATGGCAAGCACTATCATATCCAACAGGTTAAAAAGCAGGCAGCAGATGCAGGCTCTTTATAAATCGGAGAAGGCCGTATTTATAGACGTGGGTAAAGACTTCGCAAGGTCTATTGCCGTTAACTGCTTCAGCGAAAAAGAACGTTTCGCCATACTCACTGTCAGCGGCTCTAAAACCTATATCTCTCCCCAGCTTCTGGGACTTGCAGACCATATTGCAGAACGTCTTACCCCTGCCCTTCTTAAATATTGCGGACCTAAATCCTATAAGCGCTCCCAGACTGTAGCCTATATTTCGGGATTGCTGTATGGTCAACAGGTTGACCTTCAGATTATGGATGCGCGGCTTAAAAATATCGGTTGGAAAAAGAACGACAAATATCTGGTTCTGCGGGTCAAATTGCCTTATCAGAATTTCATGGAAGGAATAGACGGTTACAACAAAAAATATTACGCCTCTTTCTTTAAAGATAGTCTGAGCTTTCTGCAGGAGGATATTGTAAATATCATTTTAAATATCTCCGGCAAGGAAGAAGCTATATTGAAAGAAATTGAGACAATGGAAATAAGCCTTATAAGAGACGGTGCGCTCTGCGGAATAAGCCTTGCTTTTCAAGACTTTTCCATGCTGCACGAACACTATCTCCTGGCAGGCATTGCCCTAAATTCCGGCAAGCTTTGTAATACAGAATCACCCTACCGTTATTACAGGGACTGTATGCTTTCTCACCTTTTGGGTGAATTATCCGGGATTATGCCGCTGAGAGCTTTGTGCAATGAGGCCGTTTTGCGTATTCAGGAGCATGACGATTTGCACGGAAGCCCATTTGTTATAAGCCTTCTGGCCTATTTGCAGGAAGAGCGCAGCCTGGTAAAGGCCGCAAAGGCTTTGAATATCCATAGGAATACTTTGGTCTACAGGCTGGAACGCATATCAGAAATTGCAAAGATTGACTTTAACGATACAAATCTGCGCATGCACATTTTATTTTCATGTGTATTGTTGTAGCATATTAAATCATCCATTTAATAGCTGTACATAAGCTTTTAATACGGAAGGCTTAATACATGCAGGTATATAATCAGTTTACTTTTATGACTCTTTTAGGCGGCATGAATAAGAGAAAAGCTATGCTTTCAGATTTTTTAGCTATATATAGATGCTTCATCAGACAATTCAAAAATAGCTTTGAAAAACATGTTCTCTTTAATAGGGAGAAGAAATGAATTTTATTTTTTATCGGGATTTTTTATATTAGCATTTTAATCCAAAAACCATCTGCTTTTAGCAGATGGTTTTTGGATTAAAATCACAGCAGAGTAACTTTAAAGAAATAAAAAATTAGATTCTAATTAGATAAAAATACGAGTTCCTTTTAAATATGCCGAAACCATTAACGTATCTTGCACCGAAGCATGATTCTGCCTATTCCAAGGCGGCCGCTTCCTCTAAATGGTAAGGCGTGAAAAACAGTATCTTATTACTGAATACCTGATTCATGTTTCCATTTGCATAACTATTCTTAATTTATCCTAGGTATTATCAAGCTGGTAAGGACTCAATGTAATGAAATTTCCCAAGGTCTTACCTAAACAGTCTGCTTGTTTGTTGTTATTTCCTTCCTGTTTCTACCATAGGCTCTGTAGTAGGCTCCGCCACAAGCTTTTTTTATTCAAGCTTTAGAAAAAAGGAGCTTATTAACTCCCGCTATCACAAAGTTCAAGTTATCGGCCTTATTTCACGCATGCTTCCGCTACTGTAATCAGCCTGCTTTTCTGGGCATAGCTACTGAAACAATTTTTGTCCGCGACAGAATTGCTGCCCCTATCAAGGGCTTGTAGATATGATGAGTGTCAGCCTTGGCGTAGCAGGGCCAATATCATTATGGATTATTTTCTATTCTTTTCCATATTCAGTAACTCTCCTACATAAGCTTTCTTATTATTCCAAATTCATTTGTTACTATATTGTATTTGAAGTATGTCCATCGTTAGAAATAAATAGTTTAGTAGTTAAAGCCACAGGTTTTTCTGAAAAGTATTTTGCACCATTTAAATTGTCATGATAAGAACTAAAATTACCATTATGTTTGTCAAAATGCCTTTATCCTTACTGCTCAGCTTCTTTTCGTAGGGTCCGAAATTTACTTTGCTCGATTCCCTGTGAGATTCTAAAATATCGTATACAGCAAGCCTCTCCTTCTATATCAGGCAGTATTTTAAACATATCATAGTTCAAAAGAAAGTCCATTTTCTGAACTGCCGCATCCGTAAAGGGCTCTTTCTCAAACATCTACTCCACTATAAGCTTATCTGCATATCTTCTGTATATTTAGGAGCTTCTTTTAGTTCCTTTCTTATTTCTTCTTTGCTTATATAGGTTTCCGTAGGATTATAGAAAAAGAATAAGTCTTCCGCCGAAAGCATCTCTTTAAGAAAATTTATAAGGTCTTTTTTGCTTAGAAGAGGTTCTTTGACCTTGCTGTTTTTATCCTGTGAAACCAAAGCCCCCTTTCTTAAAGATTTATACTACGGCAACATCAATCCAAACGAAAAACCATTCATCAGATTCAGAATATAGTAAAGACATCAAAATTGTGTTCGGAATAGAGGGAAAATTACTCGCTCTCTTGAATGACACAGAGAAAGAATTATTTCAAACTTTTTCAGATGCTCGCGGCAACATGAGCCGAATTGCCATAGCTGATAGCTTGGTGGATGGTTTCTGTTTGGCAATGAGAATTACTATTGAAGTCATGGGAAAACATAATTAAGGTAAATACAGCGCAATCGCCCTTGTTTACAAATTGCACTTTATAATTGGAAATATTTATGAAACTTCCTCTATAATCTTTTTTGAACGTTTACCAAGTAATTCTGTCAAATAAGTCCTTTCTTTGAAGAGATATGCTGTGCTTTCAAAAACACTCAGCGATATTACTTCGTCAACGTATTTGTCATTGAGACATAGTAAATCTTCAATAAAGTTGAAAATATTAGTTATTTCTTGTCTATCATTTTGTAAAATGCACTCTACTAGATAAGGCGTAAGGACATCACCAAATACAGTATGAGAACCCGTACTATCACCCTCTTGCCAGCTAATCTCGTCATCATATCTTTCACGAAGTTTTGGCAAATGTTCTATTAATTTTTTGTTAAGATCATCGCTTTTCAATTAATTTCCTCCTAATGCATTTTTTAAATCATTTAAAAGCTTAGTGGCAATATCCAAATCACTTTGATTGAGAGGTTGTTTATTGATAATATTTTCAAGATTGCTCACTCTTTCCATCGCTTTGCGTATATGTGATTTGCCTCCAACCAATTCACCTGTAGATAGTTCATGTCGTACAGCATCTGCTAATCCGCCATCTCCTGTTGTAGCACCTGGTCTATAAATTTCATTAATGGCATTCTTTAGTTTGTCATTTTGTGCTGAGTTTAACAGCTTATCTCTTATACTCCCCGTGCCCTAGTGCCTTTACCATCTCTAATCCCGATTGCATTCGCCGTTTCCAGGGCCTTATTATTACTTACATAGAACTCTTTTATCTCTTTGCCATATTCAGCGCCTTGAAGGAATTCTTCTTTAAAATATTTATCGACTTCTTCCATTTTTTGAAGAGCATTGAATGCATTGCTGCTTTTTGCCACAAAGTAGTTCGTAACGCTTAATAAGTCTTGTAATTGAAGTTATGCAAAAAAACGATTAGTCTTATGGACTCATCAAAAGCCCGACTACATAGTAGTCGAGCTTTTGGCTGTTTATAAATCTATAGAAAAGCATGTTCTATAGCCAGAGAAAGTTGGCCTGCAAATTTGTTTCCAACAGTATATTTACTATTGGAAATACTTAATTTCAGGTTCCCATTCTGTAATAATCTCGATAACATAATTATTTGAAATTATCACATAATGCTTTAATTCTAGATACTCATATAAGTTACCGCATATTTGTTCAACAAAATTATCAAACTCTCCACTTGTTATCTGATAAATAACATTCGTAAATCCCAACGCTTTAAAGTCTTTAATAGCCTCATCTTTAAATAAATTATTAAGTGCTATTCCCTCATCTAACATTCTAAAAACTGAAACCACACCAAAATCAAGCTGTATCTTAAATTCGGGAGAAATGAGGTTAATTAGTAATCCTTTTTCTTCTCCATTTTCTAGTAATACCTGATATTTAGCTTTAGGTATTTTGTCTTTAAAAACTTCTTGCCATTTTTCCATCTATGTATCTCCTTAATACCTTATTTTATATATTTTTTTATTAGAAACTTTAATTTCTAAAGTTGAACCTCCAGTTTTACTTCCAGGTCTGGCTACAACTTTTGTCCCATCACTTAATGTCCCAACTTTACCGGAGCCATACTGAGTTTGTATATCCTTCACATTAGATGGGCCTAATGATTCAAAATCTTCTAATGTTTTTTCAAATCCTCCAGTTTTTTCATAATTACGTGCAACTCCGGCATTATTAGTAGTATCCTTCGCACCTGCAATTATATCGTCTATACTTTTTACCTTCCTCGAACCCTCAGGCCCCTTACCATCTCTAATCCCAATTGCATTCGCCGCTTCCAGAGCCTTATTATTACTTACATAGAACTCTTTTATCTCTTTGCTATGTTGAGCGCCTTGAAGAAATTCTTCTTTAAAATATTTATCGACTTCTTCCATTTTTTGAAGAGCATTGAATGCATTGCTGCTTTTTGCCGCAAAGTTTAGTAAAACAAGATTAAGGTAGTAACAAAAACCTATTTTTCATAAACGTCTTAAAATATAGAATCACTATTTTAAGCCATTCAAAATATACGGTTTTTGTTCCACCAATGCATTGTTTTGCTATGGTTCGTAACGCTTGATAAGCCTTCCACCGTTAGGCCTGTAATAATATCTCCTACGGAAGTTCCCATTCGGATTGTATTATAGCCTAATTAGCTTCTCTCCAAATTACACCACCATCATACAATTTAATTTCTAATGGTGGATTTTGCATAGATATCTCAATCAAACTACCAACTTCAAAATCTAGCCTCTCGGATGGAGAACCTAATATATTTGATACACCAAATACGCAAGAATAAAATTCTTGGTAATCATCATCATCCATATCCAATCCATTGTCTGTTTCAAAAATTGTATCAATTTCACCCTCTATTTCTAAATTATTTTGCCATTTGATAATAAGCTTTGTCCCATTTGGGTACTTATTTATAGCTTTTATTAGTTCGTCCATGTCTTTAACCTCCATTTATGGCCTTGCCGGAACAATATGAGCCTGACCCTTGCTATCATAGTGTATTATACCTTTCGTTGTATCTGTGTAAGTTCCGGTGGCTTCATCATAATATTGACCTATCATCTTTCCAAAATCTATGCGTTCTTTAGTAGCCCCGACTAGTTGCCCTGTTCCCGCATAATCATCAAGTAATTGTTGTGGATTTTCTGATAATATACTTCTAGGTTTTCCTTTGGCAACTTCTTGATTATAATTATTTGTTCCGGGTATATGTTTGTCTTGTTGCCCTTTATTGACTTTAATACCGTTTGGATTTGCCTTACTCCCCGCGCCCTCAGTGCCTTTACCATCTCTAATCCCGATTGCATTCGCCGCTTCCAGGGCCTTATTATTACTTACATAGAACTCTTTTATCTCTTTGCCATATTCAGCGCCTTGAAGAAATTCTTCTTTAAAATATTTATCGACTTCTTCCATTTTTTGAAGAGCATTGAATGCATTGCTGCTTTTTGCCGCAAAGTTTAGTAAAACAAGATTAAGGTAGTAACAAAAACCTATTTTTCATAAACGTCTTAAAATATAGAATCACTATTTTAAGCCATTCAAAATATACGGTTTTTGTTCCACCAATGCATTGTTTTGCTATGGTTCGTAACGCTTGATAAGCCTTCCACCGTTAGGCCTGTAATAATATCTCCTACGGAAGTTCCCATTCGGATTGTATTATAGGTGGCGATAACCCATCCTTTATCCTTACTGCTCAGCTTCTTTTCGTAGGGTCCGAAATTTACTTTGCTCCATTCGTCATGGGATTCTAATATATCGTATACAGCAAGCCTCTCCTCTATATCAGGCAGTATTTTAAACATATCATAGTTCAAAAGAAAGTCCATTTTCTGAACTGCCGCATCCGTAAGGGGCTCTTTCTCAAACATCTGCTCCACTATAAGCTTGTCTGCATATCTTCTGTAGAGTTCTTCCGTATATTCGGGGGCTTTTTTTAATTCCTTTCTTATTTCTTCTTTGCTTATATAGGTTTTCGTAGGATTATAGAAGAAGAATAAGTCTTCTGCCGAAAGCATCTCTTTAAGAAAACTTATAAGTTCTTTTTTGCTTAGAAGAGGTTCTTTGACCTTGCTGTTTTTATCCTGTGAAACCAAAGCCCCCTTTCTTAAAGATTTATACTACGGCAACATCAATCCAAACGAAAAACCATTCATCAGATTCAGAATATAGTAAAGACATCAAAATTGTGTTCGGAATAGAGGAAAAATTACTCACTCTCTTGAATGACACAGAGAAAGAATTATTTCAGACTTTTTCAAATGCCCACGGAAATATGAACCGGGTTGCTGTAGCTGACGGTTTTGTGGACGGATTCTGTTTGGGAATGCGGATTTCCGTCAAAGTCCTGGAGAAGCAATTTTAGGAAGAACACAAAAAGCCTACGAAACCTAGGCTTTTTGTGTTGAATAAATAGCTAAACAGCAACAAGTCTAACATATGATAAATGTAGAGTTTAGGCTATTCTTCACCTTCTACCCATACCTCTTCACATTTTACAGTTAACCACCTAGGATTATCATCGATTGTTTTTATGCTAACTTCAAATAATCCATTATTGCTCTTAGCTAAACAATGTGTGATTGTGTACCAGCTAAAAACGTATGATTGTAGCTCGATTTTTGGTATGTCACTAAAAACTTGGGGCATATTAAATGCTGCTTCTCTACAGTTTTTAAAGCGTATTGTTAACTCTCTGTTCTTATTTCTGCCATCTTGAGTATCCCAATAATAATCAACTGCAACCAGTAAATCTAGCATATTAGAATCCCAATTAATACTGTTCACAATACTATCTGTAAAATCAAAATTGCTATTAAAAACGTCAAAATCCTTTGTAAGTATCAAACTATCACCTCTTATTGTCCGAAATAAAAATGGGTTAAATCTCTTAATTCTTGTTTAGTAGCATTGCTTGGGAATAATCCGTTATTATCTAAATAGCCGCCACCTTTGTTTTGAACTCTAAAATACGGAGTACCCTCCCCTGGAGTTGCATGGATTCTTACTTTTGTTCCGGTTGCTGGGTCAGTAAGAATTGTTGCAGGCCCACTTTTGCCTCCGCCTGCTTCAACTGTTTTTGTCCATCCGGAGTTTTCAAGACTATTGATTAATTCGTTTGGTTTAGCATTTTTTCCTATACTGTTAAAGTCCTTGCCCGTCCATTTTACGTTCCCCGTGCCCTCAGTGCCTTTACCATCTCTAATCCCAATTGCATTCGCCCCTTCCAGGGCCTTATTATTACTTACATAGAACTCTTTTATCTCTTTGCCATATTCAGTGCCTTGAAGGAATTCTTCTTTAAAATATTTATCGACTTCTTCCATTTTTTGAAGAGCATTGAATGCATTGCTGCTTTTTGCCGCAAAGTAATTTGTAACGCTTGATAAGCCTTCCACCGTTAGGCCTGTAATAATATCTCCTACGGAAGTTCCCATTCGGATTGTATTATAGGCGGCGATAATCCATCCTTTATCCTTACTGCTCAGCTTCTTTTCGTAGGGTCCGAAATTTACTTTGCTCCATTCGTCATGGGATTCTAATATATCGTATACAGCAAGCCTCTCCTCTATATCAGGCAGTATTTTAAACATATCATAGTTCAAAAGAAAGTCCATTTTCTGAACTGCCGCATCCGTAAGGGGCTCTTTCTCAAACATCTGCTCCACTATAAGCTTGTCTGCATATCTTCTGTAGAGTTTTCCCGAGGCAAAGACATCAAGATTATGTTCGAAATAGAAGAAAAATTACTCACTCCTTGAATGACACAGAAAAAGAATTGTTTCAAGCTTTTTCAGATGCTCGCGGCAACATAAGCCGAATCGCAATAGCTGATGGTTTTGTGGATGGGTTTTTGTGCCGGAATGAGAATTGCTATTGATGTTATGTTGAAACAATTCTAAACAATACAGAAAAAGCCTAAGATTTAGGCTTTTTCTGTTGAATAAATATTTAATCAACAAGATAAACATTAAAAGGCTTGGATTTCCCTCCCACAACACACCGCTCTACTTCCTCTTGCCAAAATGGAAGTACTGTTTCTTTAAGGCTATCCATAACTATTGCCTTTATTCTTGCATCTTTTGATAAAAATTGGCTATAGCTATAAATAATTAAAGTATATCCGTCGCTGTCAAGCCAACTTAAATCTCGAATCCAATCTAAATACCTGTCGATACTGTCAATACAAGTGGTTGGAAATTTCATTTTTTCCTCAATTTTTAAAATATAATCATTCCAGGATTGAACATCTACGCCGTTTATTTCTACAAGGTATGTTAACGGTTTCTTTTTTATCTCTTGAACTATCTTTACTATCTCTGCTTGATTGATATGAAAAATCTTGTTTTCAAACATAAATTCAACTCCTATTTAATTTTTATGAATGTGCTGTAATGGTCACTTGTGTAATAAATTGATCCATCACTTCCAGTCAAAAATCTCTGTGCATCTCTGGTAGCTCCCGGAATATAATTATTTACATCAAATTCTTTATAAGTTATTGGATTCCCTGCGCTATTCGTTGTTGGGAGTTTAGAATCAAAGTTATTATACTTTGATCCAGCAGCTGTGCCTTGTGTTTGCCCGCTAAAATTTCCCTTCCAACCATTTTTCTCATATCCATTATATGCTTTTTGAGCATTGTCAGGTAGATCATCATAACTTCCATTTTTGATTACGTTCCCCGCGCCCTCAGGCCCTTTACCATCTCTAATCCCGATTGCATTCGCCGCTTCCAGGGCCTTATTATTACTTACATAGAACACTTTTATCTCTTTGCCATATTCAGCGCCTTGAAGAAATTCTTCTTTAAAATATTTATCGACTTCTTCCATTTTTTGAAGAGCATTGAATGCATTGCTGCTTTTTGCCGCAAAGTAATTTGTAACGCTTGATAAGCCTTCCACCGTTAGGCCTGTAATAATATCTCCTACGGAAGTTCCCATTCGGATTGTATTATAGGCGGCGATAATCCAGCCTTTATCCTTACTGCTCAGCTTCTTTTCGTAAGGTCCGAAATTTACTTTGCTCCATTGTGAGATTCTAAAATATCGTATACAGCAAGCCTCTCCTCTATATCAGGCAGTATTTTAAACATATCATAGTTCAAAAGAAAGTCCATTTTCTGAACTGCCGCATCCGTAAGGGGCTCTTTCTCAAACATCTGCTCCACTATAAGCTTGTCCGCATATCTTCTGTAGAGTTCTTCCGAGGCAAAGACATCAAAATTGTGTTCGGAATAGAGGAAAAATTACTCGCTCTCTTGAATGACACAGAGAAAGAATTATTTCAAACTTTTTCAGATGCCCATGGCAATATGAGCCGAATTGCCATAGCTGATAGCTTGGTGGATGGTTTCTGTTTGGCAATGAGAATTACTATTGAAGTCATGGGAAAACATAATTAAGGTAAATACAGCGCAATCTCCCTTGTTTACAAATTGCACTTTATAATTGGAAATATTTATGAAACTTCCTCTATAATCTTTTTTGAACGTTTACCAAGTAATTCTGTCAAATAAGTCCTTTCTTTGAAGAGATATGCTGTGCTTTCAAAAACACTCAGCGATATTACTTCGTCAACGTATTTGTCATTGAGACATAGTAAATCTTCAATAAAGTTGAAAATATTAGTTATTTCTTGTCTATCATTTTGTAAAATGCACTCTACTAGATAAGGCGTAAGGACATCACCAAATACAGTATGAGAACCCGTACTATCACCCTCTTGCCAGCTAATCTCGTCATCATATCTTTCACGAAGTTTTGGCAAATGTTCTATTAATTTTTTGTTAAGATCATCGCTTTTCAATTAATTTCCTCCTAACGCATTTTTTAAATCATTTAAAAGCTTAGTGGCAATATCCAAATCACTTTGATTGAGAGGTTGTTTATTGATAATATTTTCAAGATTGCTCACTCTTTCCATCGCTTTGCGTATATGTGATTTGCCTCCAACCAATTCACCTGTAGATAGTTCATGTCGTACAGCATCTGCTAATCCGCCATCTCCTGTTTTAGCACCTGGTCTATAAGTTTCATTAATGGCATTCTTTAGTTTGTCATTTTGTGCTGAGTTTAACAGCTTATCTCTTATACTCCCCGTGCCCTAGTGCCTTTACCATCTCTAATCCCGATTGCATTCGCCGTTTCCAGGGCCTTATTATTACTTACATAGAACTCTTTTATCTCTTTGCCATATTCAGCGCCTTGAAGGAATTCTTCTTTAAAATATTTATCGACTTCTTCCATTTTTTGAAGAGCATTGAATGCATTGCTGCTTTTTGCCGTAAAGTTTAGTAAAACAAGATTAAGGTAGTAACAAAAACCTATTTTTCATAAACGTCTTAAAATATAGAATCACTATTTTAAGCCATTCAAAATATACGGTTTTTGTTACACCAATGCATTGTTTTGCTATGGTTCATAACGCTTAATAAGCCTTCCACCGTTAGGCCTGTAATAATATCTCCTACGGAAGTTCCCATTCGGATTGTATTATAGCCTAATTAGCTTCTCTCCAAATTACACCACCATCATACAATTTAATTTCTAATGGTGGATTTTGCATAGATATCTCAATCAAACTACCAACTTCAAAATCTAGCCTCTCGGATGGAGAACCTAATATATTTGATACACCAAATACGCAAGAATAAAATTCTTGGTAATCATCATCATCCATATCCAATCCATTGTCTGTTTCAAAAATTGTATCAATTTCACCCTCTATTTCTAAATTATTTTGCCATTTGATAATAAGCTTTGTCCCATTTGGGTACTTATTTATAGCTTTTATTAGTTCGTCCATGTCTTTAACCTCCATTTATGGCCTTGCCGGAACAATATGAGCCTGACCCTTGCTATCATAGTGTATTATACCTTTCGTTGTATCTGTGTAAGTTCCGGTGGCTTCATCATAATATTGACCTATCATCTTTCCAAAATCTATGCGTTCTTTAGTAGCCCCGACTAGTTGCCCTGTTCCCGCATAATCATCAAGTAATTGTTGTGGATTTTCTGATAATATACTTCTAGGTTTTCCTTTGGCAACTTCTTGATTATAATTATTTGTTCCGGGTATATGTTTGTCTTGTTGCCCTTTATTGACTTTAATACCGTTTGGATTTGCCTTACTCCCCGTGCCCTCAGGCCCCTTACCATCTCTAATCCCAATTGCATTCGCCCCTTCCAGGGCCTTATTATTACTTACATAGAACTCTTTTATCTCTTTGCTATATTGAGCGCCTTGAAGAAATTCTTCTTTAAAATATTTATCGACTTCTTCCATTTTTTGAAGAGCATTGAATGCATTGCTGCTTTTTGCCGCAAAGTAATTTGTAACGCTTGATAAGCCTTCCACCGTTAGGCCTGTAATAATATCTCCTACGGAAGTTCCCATTCGGATTGTATTATAGGTGGCGATAATCCAGCCTTTATCCTT
This sequence comes from Anaeropeptidivorans aminofermentans, assembly GCF_940670685.1. Classification (GTDB taxonomy): domain Bacteria; phylum Bacillota; class Clostridia; order Lachnospirales; family UBA5962; genus Anaeropeptidivorans; species Anaeropeptidivorans aminofermentans. The sequence continues at coordinate 3,287,204 of NZ_OW711693.1, forward strand.
ACTGCTCAGCTTCTTTTCGTAGGGTCCGAAATTTACTTTGCTCCATTCCCTGTGAGATTCTAAAATATCGTATACAGCAAGCTATCCTCAGTCTCTATAGCAGACGGTTTTGTGGACGGTTTCTGTTCAGGAATGAAAATATCGCTTGAAGTATTACAGACGACGAAATAAAAGCAAGAGAAACGCTCCTAAAAGGAGTTTTTCTCTTGCTTGAAAACAATGACCTTAAGCTATTTCAATTTTTTTGCATATGATTTTTCCACCTAAAGGCCAAGCTGAAATTTGAATAATGAAAAATTCCTCCTCTTCCAGAATTTCCACATCTTGTATGAAGTATTTATAATCTAAATCTCCATCGTTTCTTTTGCCCTTACTATAAGTTTTGTCATGTTTTAAGGAAATTTCAAAACAATTATTAAATTTACATACAACAGTATCTGAACTATTTCCAACAAACGTAATAACGACATTCTCAAACCAATCGTCTATTATAATACTTTCTATCGCAGTATCAATGGCTCCAATTTCTATCAATTTCTTCTCTAAATCATGCATAAATAAACACCTCGTCTTTCTAAATTCTATCTTGGTATATGTGCATCAATACTATTAGCTGGAACTATGTTTCCGTTAATGTCAAGTGCATTACCGACATCATCAAAAATATGCATATGTGGATATGTAGTAACTTTATCTGCTGGATCAATCCTAATTCGATAATTTCCACTACTATCCTTTATATGTGTAAATCTACCATCGGGACTGCCACTGTAAGTCCAACCATCAGGTAACGCTTTCTTGATTTGATCAGGTGTAAGCTTGTTTAATTCACTTGGAGTCATGTTATTAAGCTTCCCCGCGCCCTCAGTGCCTTTACCATCTCTAATCCCAATTGCATTCGCCGCTTCCAGAGCCTTATTATTACTTACATAGAACTCTTTTATCTCTTTGCTATATTGAGCACCTTGAAGAAATTCTTCTTTAAAATATTTATCGACTTCTTCCATTTTTTGAAGAGCATTGAATGCATTGCTGCTTTTTGCCGCAAAGTAATTTGTAACGCTTGATAAGCCTTCCACCGTTAGGCCTGTAATAATATCTCCTACGGAAGTTCCCATTCGGATTGTATTATAGGCGGCGATAATCCATCCTTTATCCTTACTGCTCAGCTTCTTTTCGTAGGGTCCGAAATTTACTTTGCTCCATTCATCATGGGATTCTAAAATATCGTATACGGCAAGCCTCTCCTCTATATCAGGCAGTATTTTAAACATATCATAGTTCAAAAGAAAGTCCATTTTCTGAACTGCCGCATCCGTAAGGGGCTCTTTCTCAAACATCTGCTCCACTATAAGCTTGTCTGCATATCTTCTGTAGAGTTCTTCCGTATATTCGGGGGCTTCTTTTAATTCCTTTCTTATTTCTTCTTTGCTTATATAGGTTTCCGTAGGATTATAGAAGAAGAATAAGTCTTCCGCCGGCAGCATCTCTTTCAGAAAACCGATAAGCTCTTTTTTGCTTAGAAGAGGTTCTTTGGCCTTGCTGTTTTTATCCTGTGAGACCAAAGCCCCCTTGACTATTTTTTGGCTTTCTTCTGCTAAGAAACTGTCGTTTCCCGTGATAATATCGCATTTGCAATTGGGGTGCATAGGGGGCAGGTTTATTCCCGTTTCGGCGCCGCTTATACGTAAAATGCTTCCGTTGAGCGCCTGACATTTTTTGCATGCTCCGGAAGGCGCAGTGCTGAACAGGTAGTTTTCATAGCCTTTAAGGCTTGCCAAATATAAAGCGGCTTTTATTTCCTTTTCCTGAACCTTGTCCTGAACTTTGTTTATAAAGCTTTCCGTTCCCTTATCGAATATCCGGTTAACCCAATTTAAAATTCCGTCAAGGCTGTAATTTTTTCCTGAATACTTGGTTATTGCTTCTGTAATATCCTTCTGCAGGCTTCTCATGCTGATTTTTCCATAGTCCTTAAAATCAGCGTCGTTTATTGCAGCCTTTTCCAGTGCAAAAACATAAAAATCTTCTATATAGCCGTTTATTTTTTCGTTCAGCAGCAAAAGCTCATATTCTTTCCCAGCTTTTGAAGAAGTATCATAATAATTCTTTACGGCATAATTTATGTTTTTCTTTACACTTAAGGCCTCTATGCGTAGCGCATCTCCAATATCACGCAAATAGTGATTCCCTCCTTTAAATTATACAATGAATCTGCTTTTATTCCAACAGACCGGGGCGTTGGATTAAAAGATTGACAAGACTTTTTTAAATAGCTTTGACGGAATAAAGATAAGTAGATATTGTATAACCGAATAAACAATAAGCCCTCGATTCTTAAAGCTTATCTACGGTCTGATTTTTCATAATATCGAACTATCTTTTCTATAAACTAATTTGAAATGGGTCTATAAAAGTCTCATGATTTAAGGAGGAGAATTATATTTTAGCTATTTAGCGGAAATATTTTATGCTTCTCAAACTAGGCTGTATCTAAAAAAGGATACACGCAGAAGCCTGTATCCCTTTTTTAACAAATGTTCATTATATATTGAACAAACTCTTTAATTATCTTAAATATAATTTTCATGAACAAAGCTCATCAACACATAAAGCCAAGTATACCCTAAGTACACAGCGCACATTTAAACCGCATCTGTATTGTTTTCTATGTTTGCTCCTGCTTTTAGTAATAATATATACTTATGCAACTGCACAAAGCAGAAAATGATTGTGCAATTCAAGCTGTAACATTGTATTCAATTGTGCTACTATATAAATAGAATATCTCTATAATAAGGCGTATTGCAGATAAAGATGAGGGGGAGTAATATGGAAAAGGCTTCAACTGTATATAAAAACGGCAATATAATTACATTAGATGAGAATAATACCATTGCAGAGGCCGTGGCTGTAACAGATGACACAATTATTGCCGTGGGCAGTTTTAACGAAATGGAGCGATATATCAGCCGAAATACGGAGATTATTGATTTAGGCGGTAAAACAATGCTGCCCGGCTTTTACGATTCTCACAGCCATTTGCTGAGCCAGGCGGCAAACAGACATTATGTTGATTTGTCAGCCTTTGGTAATGATAATATAAAGTCCATCAGTGACTGTATTGGGCTTCTGAAAGAAAAAGCGGATAGTACGCCTGAAGGCCATTGGGTTTTAGGCTTGAGATTTAGAGACATCAGCATGGCGGAAAATCGTCCCCTTACACGAGACGATTTAGATAAAGTCAGCACAAAGCACCCTGTTTTTGTGCTGGAGGCCTCCTCCCATGTGGCATATGTAAACAGCTATGCCCTTGAAAAATCGAACGTATCCGAAAGCACAGCCGACCCAGACGGCGGCGTGTTTGGCAGATATGCCGGAACTGCAACGCCAAACGGCATTATTGAGGAAGCCGCCATAAAATATTTTACCAATGCCGCAGGGCTAAAGCAGCCTTCTCCCACAAAAGAAGATATCAGCAATGTTACCTATCAATACGCTAAAGCAGGTGTTACGACAGCCAATGACGGCGGAACCACTTTCGAAACATTGGAACTGGCATTGGAAGCCGCCGAACAAAATCAACTATTCACAAGAATCGTAGTCAATGTTACATGCCCTCATTCCGGTATGTCCGTAAAAGAAACCTGCCGTAGGGCAAAGCAATATAATTATAATAAACAGGTTATCTTCGGCTGTATGAAAATGATGCAGGACGGCTCTATTCAAAACGGAACCGCTTATCTGACAAAACCTTACCATAATAACAAAAACGGCGAACGAGGCTATCCATGGTTGGAGAAGGAAACACTTGCTGCTAATGTAATAGAGGCCGCAGAAAACGGCTTTGCTGTTCAATGCCATTGCAACGGTGATGCCGCAATAGACGATGTACTGGACGCCTATGAGGCGGCCATACAAAGATGTAATATAACCGATGGACGGTTCACGCTGGTTCATGCTCAGACAATTCGGCCCGATCAATTGGAGCGTGTAAAGCGCCTAGGCATTGCCATAACATTTTTCGGCCCCCATATTTACTATTATGGCGACAGGCATTATGATACTTATTTAGGGCCGGAACGGGCGGAACGGATGAACCCCTATCACGAAGCGATTACCATGTGCATTCCCACAACAATACATACTGATGCCCCTGTTTTCCCTCAGGACCCGTTATTCTGCATATGGTGCGCTGTAAACAGAGTCACGGCAGAAGGGCGTATCCTTGGGCAAGAGCAGCGAATCAGCCCACTTGAGGCCCTTAAGTCTTATACAATATATGGTGCATATCAATATCATGAAGAAACTATCAAAGGCTCCATAGAGTCAGGCAAACAGGCGGATTTTGTTATACTGAATGAGAACCCTCTTGAATGTAATCCTATAAAAATAAAGGATATAACGGTATTGGAAACTATTGTCGGTAACAAGCAGGTATATAAACTATAGTGTGTTTTTCAAGAATTGCCCAAGTTCACATATGTGAACTTGGGCGATTCTTTTTGTCAAAGCATACTGCTTCAGCTTTGTATTGAATTTTCACCGGAAATTCAAGGGCATATGGTAAATTTATTATGAAGAAATAGCAAAAGCCTATTCCAAGCAGACTCATTGCTATCAAACAAAAACAAGTTTGATAACAATAAGAATACACTCACTTAAAAAAGGGTACGGGCTTGCACCTATATCCTTTTCTAAGTTCGCTCCATATAAAACCATGACTTTCCTTCGGAAACATAGTGAAATTGCCTTTATACTGCAATAAATCATAAGGCTTTCAATATATAAAATCAAATAAAGACAGTTCCATAAAAGGCCATTTATTATATTTCTTCTAAAACGCATTTATGAGACTGGGTATAGTCAATCTGTTTTTATACCTTTATAAATATGTAGTTTTAAGGGACATAAAATAAGAGAAAAGCAAATTGACACTGCTGCTCTTTCATATAAATTCAAGCGATATACGGCCTTGCTACTGTTTAACTTTAAATTTACTATAGAGATTCCTTCAGCAGGGAATAAAATTGCTGGCCATTCTTAATAAGTAACATCTCAGCATACAAACTAACGGCTGATGGTCTTCTGGAAAGTTACGGCCATAAAATTAACCTTAATGCACTCTCTGCAAATGCATTTTTGAAAAAGAAAAACAGCACCTTTGATTGTTATTTTTAAAACCTCTTTGGGCTGACTTTGTTCTGTTTAGACCTGTAACAGTTTTTCTGCTAAAGCAGTGGTTTTTTATTTCTGTTGAACGGTTCTGTTCTCGTACTGCAAAGAATTGAGGCAAGCAGGCTTCATTGCATATCTAAGTTAATTTCAGTGTGCATCTTTTTACTGCGGAAGTATTGATTTCTTTATCATATTCTTTCAAGTTTCTCAACCGTCTTATCATTTACAATATTTCCAGTATTTAATGTACTTTTGGGTTCAATTAAAAGAACATGAACTTCTTCAGGGGCAACTGGCATATGCTCAATTCCTTTTGGAATAATAATGCTTTCCCCCTCCTGCAAACATATATCTTTATCTTTGAATTTTACTGTTAATATACCTTTTACTACATAGAACATCTCATCTTCATTATAGTGAGTATGCCAAGTAAATTCGCCCTTAAACTTAGCAATCTTTACATAAGAATCATTGAGTTCTCCGATAATCTTGGGGCTCCAGTATTCATTAATAAGCTGAAATTTTTCTGCCAAATTAATTTTATCCATTTTCTGCACCTCCTGTGTCATTTTCTTTTTTATATTTTTGCCGCCACCTACAGGGTAAGCCCATCATTTCTGCAAATCAAACAGGATAAGCGTTGGCAATGAAATTTTTTACTGCTTTCTTGTAAAAGCAGCATTTTCAAATTACAACTATTCTCAACAGCGAAAACACTTCTATCTGCATAATATTGGCCTTTGGTATATGTCCCCACCGCTGGAATTTCAGTGCCATCAATTTATAATTAAAATGTCTGAACCTAAAAGACCCTCTATTAGCTTATCGGAAAGTTAAGGATATTTTTGAAGGCAGCCTTTGCTACCATATCCTTTTCTTCAATAAATCCTGTATAAAAAGCAACAACCATATCACTTTTTATCTTTTTCATTAGTATTAATAAGCCAGTCACTTGAAGCTTTAATATATCATTCTGTTTTAGAGTCAATGATTCTATTCTCCTAAATCTAATAAAAAGAACTTATTATTTTTTGCTTGCTTCTCCATTACATAGTCTAAGTATAAATCTTCATTATAATATTTTACACTCGCCTCTCTTTCTCTTGAAAATAAGCAATTAATTTTGTAGTTTATTTTTATCTGGATATGAAATTCTCTATTGAAGTTATGGAAAACAATATTAATTCAACAAACCCACAAAACTCCTATCTATCGGATTTTATGTATTTACGTTAATTATTGTCAGACAGTTATCTTTATACAGTTTTCTAAACCATTCCTTATATTCAGATTTTGAAGCCCTATATATTTGAAAATTTCACTTTGCCTTGTTTCGTGTTATTTTGCCAGTTCCTATGAGCATATCTGCTTTGTTATTAGCAGCACCAAGAACAAACCTCACAATACTCAAACAACGGCCCATCTCCAAAATCACTTTCAAAAATATAAAATTCATAACCAGGCACTTATACTTTTCATTATATACCTACATTTACTCACTTTGGTACATATTTGCTAATTTGCTCTGACCAATAATTGAAACTTGGCCCCGATTTAAAATGTATTGATATTCCGCCGTACTGATTTATTATCCCAAATTTATTTCATATACTCCCTGGCAAAACAAATGATTGTGTTGTTGAAGCGGGTAATTTTTCTAAACTCATATCTCAAAATCCAATAAAAACAAAAAACTCAAGGCCTCTTAAAAACCTTGAGTTTACTTCATTTGTGAAAGCTGGGATGGATGGATTTGAGCCATCGAATGCAGCAGTCAAAGCGCTAATAAGATAAGTAACTTATATGTAGTCTTCCTCATTAGAATATAAATACGGTATGATACTAAAACCTGCGTATTTTCAAGGTCCTTGGGTGTCAATTCTAAAAACAGCATAAATTTATAAAAATCGCTTAAGGCATCTTAGCTTGATAAAATCATGGCAAAACAAATAATATTTTATTTGCTCTTTTAATATATTAAGCGTCTTAATACCATAGCCAGTTATGCTCCGTCCGCAGATAAAAATACCCCTCTGTAATGGCGGGATAAAATCCGCCACAGCAGGGTCTTAACTCTCTGTTTTCGGGTAATGCTGATTAAGGTTTCATTCATACTCAAACCTCTATCTATCACCATTTCCTGCATGTGGTTTAATAATTTTTTAAGGTTTATTATAAATGAGAAACAAACAGAACCTAAATCTCTTAGTCGGCTTAGGTTCTGTTTATTTACATCATTAATTATTGTTCTTAGAAAAATGCAGTTTATATTGAACTGAAGGGTATAACTCTACTATATGATTCATTTTACTGTTAAAAATATAGCTGATGCGTAATATTCATTATAAATAAATCTATCTAGTAGCAGCCAAATGATTTTACAGCATGATTATATTTATGTATTGTATATAATCGTATAGAGAAAGCAGCGGGTTAATTTCTTAATAATATTTTTTCTTCTTGCATCTTTTTGTGCCTTACACTAAAATCGGTTTTCTGCTTCCTTAACCTATCTGATTGCATAAATAGTTCCACAGCGGAAAATCATTACTGTATATCTCATATGTATAATTTTCGGCGTCTTTGGAAAAGCAGATTGCGGCAGGTACCATAATCTGAAAGTCAAAATCCATATTATATTGTTCCGCCATTCTTTTTCGCAATGTACTTGCAGGCTTTCCATATCCGGCAACAATCCTCTATATCAAACAGAACGGCTTTAATTCCCATAATGGTTAGCTCCTTTCAAAGCACTTTAGATATAGCCTGTTTATCGTAAATACCTAGAACTTATCAGGCTCCATCATGCTTTTCATATATCCGTTCATATATAGAATCTGCTCTTTGCTTAAGCTGATGTGCTCCTCAATATTGTCCTCATGTATTATTTTGCCGGAGAAAATTATTGATAAAATTAGCGGAAGGTTCATGCCGGCCACAACATGGACAGGGTAGATTTGGGACAGCTTTACTGCAGCTTGATTCACGCTGCCTCCCATAATATCTGTAAAGATTAAAATATCCTTCTCATTAATGGCGCTGATTTTTTCTGTTAAAACCTGCTCAAAATCCAAGCCATCCTCATAAGCGCATATGTAAAAAACCCGCTCATCAATAGCAGCATCAAAAAATTTTAAGGTGTCATACATGCCTTTGGCAAGGTTGCTGTGAGACGCCAAAATGATTTTATTCATACTTTATCCTCCAAAATGATTTAATACATTGGTGATTAAGCTTTGCCGGCGCTTCCGCAAACCTCAATTTTATTCATGACATATTTCTTAACTTCTTCTCTGCCCTTTGAGCTGTATTTTTTGGGGTCAATGGTATCAGGTACTTCCCTAAGGACCTCACTAACACCTTTTGAAAAGGCAATCCTTAAATCGGTAGCATAATTCACTTTGCAGATTCCCCGGTGAATACACTCTCTAACCGTATCATCAGGAACGCCTGAAGTTCCATGAAGCACAAGGGGTATGGTAACCACTTTTTGAATTTCACTTAGGCGTTCCAAATCCAATTTGGGAACCCCTTTATAAATACCGTGGGCGGTTCCTATGGCCACTGCAAGAAAGTCAACACCTGTTTTTTCAACAAACAGCTTTGCCTCTTGCGGGTCTGTATAGCGGGCTCCGCCGCCGTCCAAGTCATCTTCTTTACCGCCTACCTTGCCAAGTTCAGCCTCAACCGGAATACCCGATGAATGACAGGCCTCCGCCACCGCTTTGGTAACAGCAATATTCTTATCAAACACTTCATAAGAGCCGTCAATCATAATAGAAGTATATCCTGCTCTAAACGCCTGCATGGCAAGTTCGAAACTGTTTCCATGGTCTAAATGAATAGCTATGGGAACGCTTGCCTTTTCGGCTGCCGTTCTTGCATTGGCATAATAATATTCCAGGCTCCCATACTTTATTGTGGTCGGCGTTGTCTGTAATATAACAGGCGACTGAAGTTCTTCCGCGGCAGCCACTACTGCCTGTATCATTTCCATATTCTCCACATTAAACGCTCCGATGGCATATTTACCTTTCTGAGCGTCCAGCAATATTTTTTTTGTTGTCACAAGCGGCATAGCAAACCCTCATTTCTATAATCTATATATCTTTTCATTTTTAATAAGATTTTCATAAACGGCATTATCAAAATTACCAGTTTTTGTGAAAAGTGCACTGGCTGCTGCAATGGCAACTGCATATTTATTAATACAGCATCTCGCTTTACCCCGTATAGTTCTAAATCTATAATGGATTCCATTCTCATTCAGGAGTAATTTCAGATATCTCCCGTTAAACCCGCCGATAAACCCTGCTCTGCACCTACTCGCCGCATTTTAAACTTCTGCCGACATTGAGGCCCTTTCCGCCGGCTGAGTTTTGGCACGACGACTCTCGCATTACTGCATTGCTTTCGATTGGATATTCATAGAATATACTTTATCAATGGCGAATTTACTGTGATTGTTATTGTCACTTTTACTGCCCGGCAAAAGATAGAGAGAAGAATTTTTCCAATATCTTTGTTTATAAAGTAAGGAATGAGTCAAAACAGGCTATATTTTGACTCATTCCTTTAATGCTATGATGCTATCGGTAAGAAAAAGGGCAGCCCTTCAATCAATACGATGATGATGCCGAAAAGCAATAAATAAAACATCAGTTTCGTTGTGCTGATCCCTTTTTTCATTAAGGCGTACACACCAAAGGCCAAGCCAAGAGGCAAAAGCTTCGGCATCAAACTATCAAATAAGGATTGAACTTCAAAATGAGTCTGGCCAAAATTGAGTGTGATAGAAGTCGTAAAATTTATCATACTTGCAATCATGGCGCCAACCACCGTTGTACCAATAAGCCTTGCGCCACTGGTTACTTCTTCAATGGCTCCGCCGGACATGGCATTTGACAAAAACTGTACACCCTGCTTATAGCCAATATCCAACCCCTTCCAGCGAATGATAAAATGAGGGATATTATGTACTAATAGGAATATAATAGGGCCAAGAAAGTTGCCTTCAAGGGCTAATGCAACACCAAGCCCAAGGCCGATGGTGCGAAGGGTTCCAAAGAAAAGCGAATCTCCGATGCCTGCAAGCGGCCCGATAAGGGCTGTTTTAATACCTGTTATGGCGGATGCGTCAAAGTCCGAATTTTCATGTTTTTGTTCTTCCAGCGCAATAACAGCCCCTGTGATAAATGTTACAAACTGGGGAGAGGTATTAAAGAACTCTGTATGGCGCAGCAGCGCCTCCTTCAGCCCTTCAGGGTCGTCATGGTATATTTTTTTAAGTGCGGGAACCATTCCGTATAAAAATCCTACAGCCTGCTGCCTTTCATAATTGAAACATCCCTGCAACGCCAGGGAGCGCCAGAAAGTAGAGCGAAATAGCTTTTTATCCATTATTTCAGACATAATTGTCCCTCCTATGCATTTGCGGACTTTTTATTCAGATACTGGACATAAACAATAATCACTGCCAATATAGTTATGCCAAGGGTCGACAGCCCCATAAATGCAGACAGCAGGAACCCTAAAAATAGATAAGGGGCAGTTGATTTGTCAAAAAGGAAGCTCATAAGCAGTGCCATACCAAGGGCCGGCAGTAATGAACTGGAGCGGGTTAATCCATCCAATATAAACTGCGGGATATATTCGATAATACTCTGAACTAAATCAGACCCGAAATAACAGCCCAGAAATACAGGAACGGCCGTTAAAACAAAGAATACCCAGGCACCATACCACATGGTTCTGTCACAGCCTTTTGTATCGCCTTCCCTAGCATATCTCTCAGCCATATGATTAAATTGCGCATTAATAACGCGGCTCAATATACCTAATGCCTGGCCGAGTATGGCCATTGGCATCGCCAGCGCCATAACCTGCTCTACACCTAAACCGCTTTTAATTGAAAGGACCACTCCTATAACGCCGCCAATCAGTGCATCTGGCGGTGTTGAGGCGCCAATGCCCACGATTCCGAGAAATACTAATTGCAACGTTGCGCCCATAATCAATCCAGATTGCGGGTCTCCAAATATCAACCCTACTAAAACTCCCGCTACAACGGGTTCATGCAAAAGATTTTGGCCGAATATACGCCCGTCCCAGCGAAGAAGTCCTGCCAATATCGAAACTAAAATACACTGAACTAAAAACATAGAATTCACCGCTTTCTATAGTCTATCTGCCATTTTAAAATGGCCGCCGAACACTACAGTAAGAAAACAGAAAAAATAAAATCATGCTGGGGCTTGTCCAGTTTATATTTTATAAAACAAGCCGTTATGCCTTTTATTTATTCCATATTGATAAAATGTCGTTATAGAGTAATTTCTTATCGGATGTTGTCGCTTGCAGATAAATATTTTTTCCAAGGCTGTGAATTGATTTAATGTCTTCCATTTCGGCCTCATTTAGAAAAAACTGCATGCCAATCTTTTTCCTTCCGTCTGCCGACGGCATTGCGCCGAGATTAACGTCGGTAATGTCACAGTTCTTTGCCAGCTTCAATGCTTCCGCTGTCGTGCCGGTTACCAGCAAAATACTTTTCCGTGCATTCTGGGCGTCATTTAAATAAGAAATCGTATCGGAAGTCGATAGGATAACCAAAACTGTATTTTTAGGCTTACCGAGGTTTAATGTCATGTGCATCAGCTGATCATTTGCATATTTATCCGATGCTACCACAATAGTATCCGCCAGCGTGTGGGAAACCCAAAATACTGCGACCTGCCCATGAATCAAACGGTGATCAATTCTTAATAATTTTATCACTGCCTTTTCCTCCCTCCTTAAATATTTATACCTATATTTCATAAAATGCTTAGGCTATCATACCTTACTGCTCATTTTTTGATGGAATGCAGGGTCGCTCGGTACATTGGGATTGATACCCTTATCCTTTGCAATACGATAAGATAAAATTTGAAGCGGTACGATATACTCCATTGTATAAAAATCAGCATCATCAACGAAATCGTATAAAAAGGCTTTTTTATCTTTTATGCCGCTTTTCTTATTGCCAATAACAAAGTTATGTTCCGTTTTCTCACTGCAGTAATCTTTAAGTTTTAATATACGCTCAGCATAAGGCCCTTGGCTCATTACATATACCATATAACAATCCGGATTAATGGAATGATATATTCCGTGCATGAATTCTTCCAACTCATACCAGAATACTCCGAACCTTCCGTTCTCAAGTATTTTTAATGCGCCTTCCTGTATATTGCCAAAGTTATCGTCATAACCAATTACCAGCATACGCTCTGCCTGCTTCATTTCCTCGGACTGGAGGTCATACCAAGCGTCCGCGGCTTCAGCAATGGGGGTTAGATTGTCTGCCGTTTTTAACATCTGAGCTATTTTTTCTTCATATTCTTCTTCTGTTATGTATCCCCATTTTCTGGCGGCTTCAATAGCACAGAGCATCAATATCGTCATTTCCGTAATATAGCTTTTTGATTTCGGGCTGACATCTTCAATACCATAATCAAGGAATAAAATATCATCGGCGTACTTTGCGATTTCGGAATCCCTGGCATTGGTAGCCGCCAGCGTATAGAATCCGTCCCTTTTTGCCTTATCTACCGCTTTTATTGTGGATACGCTACCGCCAGTTGCTGAGATTGCAATTAGTATATTACCTTCATCAAAAAACATCTCGCTGTCAAGAAAGCGTATTGGATAATGGACAATTACCTTTTTTCTTAACAGCTTTTCCATCATTCTTCTGGCTGAATGACCTGAATAGCAACTGGTGCCTGCCCCGGTAATATGAATTGTATTGCATTTTTCAGGGTCAAAGTAATCTACAAACCCTTTGACGGCTTCCTTTCTATTCTCGATTACTTTGCGAATAACTGCTGAAGACTCATGGATATACTCATGCATATCCCCTTTGAATGTTTTCATAATATTCATCCCTTCCGATAAAAGTATGTACTAATTATATATTGTCTTTACATTTTATTCAATTATAAATTATAATGTAAATATATTTTGGTTTATATGTATAAATAAATTCATTGCTTTTGTGCACAATTAAAATTTAGTATGTATTGATTTAATTGAAAATAGTGTATAATATAGCTACTTATCATGGCATTGTTATATTTTACAAATAAAATTACACTGCTAATTGAAGAAAGAGGTTATGCAATGAAACAAGCGAAGCATGAGGAGATTCAATCCTATATAAAAAAGCGTATCATGTCCGGAAGTTACCCTGTAGGCCACCAGATTGAAACAGAAGTGCAGCTGTGTGAAAAATTTAAAGTGAGTAGACAAACTGTGAATAAAGCTTTACAAAGCCTTGCAAATGATGGTTATATTGATAGAAAGCGCGGAAAAGGCTCTTTTGTTATAGGGCCTTTTGTTCAAAAAAGTATGCGCCGCCATACAAGCTTTACAAAAGACTTGGAAAGTGTAGGCATAAAACCAGGGTCACGATTGTTAAAATATGACTATATAAGTGCAAAAGACGAGCCGGAAGTCGCATCCGCATTGCGGCTCGCAGAATCCGATTTTTTGCATTATTTTATTCGATTACGTACTGGAGATAATATTCCCATAGCTATCAGCTATTCTTATTTATCTGCACAGGCTGTTCCCGAAATTGACTTTTCAGCGCTTTCTTATTCTCAGGACAAGATGCTGCAGGACATGAATATTCATCATAGAAGGGCTATTTATCAGCTCAGCGCCTGCTCTCCCACCGAGGCGCAAATGAAACTTCTGGAAATAGAACACCATACTGCCCTTTTCAGAAACCATCATATAACATTTAACCAATATGACATCCCTTATGAATATGTTGACACCTATTATATAGGCTCTAAATATACCTATAATATTGAAGTGAGTACGGAACTATCTGAAGTTCAAGAGCAAAATGAACAGGAAAAATATAAATAAAACTGTATAAAGTATATTTTTGAACCGCTGATATAAGTGTTTCCCACAATAAAAGGTACATAAATTTACCGTGTGGTGTAAATGCCTCTTTACGCTATGAGTATCGTATAGGTATTGGTATAATAAACATAAAAAGCAGCAATTCACCTAAGCTTAAGTGAATTGCTGCTTTTTATGCCATTTATTTCTTTAAAAGGTTTTCGTCACCAGAGTTTAGATTGCAAAAATCTATTTGAAAACAGTAATGAAGCATAAGTTTTGTTAAATCATCACTTAGAAATCCACACTGTCTCTTAAAACATATGCTACCGCCATTGCCATGTCATCAGATTTAGTTCGAATTAGTACGCCGCCACTATAATTAGAAATTCTCTTTAGCTCTTTAATCAAATATTTTGAGTTTTTACGCTGAAATACCCGAAGAAATGCTATGTTGAGTAAAGAAATGCCTCTCACCCTGGGAATAAATTATTGTTTGTGCGTATTCTTTAAATATCCGATAAATCAAAGGAAAAATTATTATAACTATTAATTTTCTTCTTTAGCGATATTGTTTGTGCATAGATATTGGGCAAAATAAATCTAAAAGCCCCTTCCACATTTTCAAATATTGGTTGCAAGTGAAAGCCTTTATAGGCGCTTATAGTTCTACTTAGGCCTGTTCGAAGGTATTTTTGTACTCTTAGCTACTGTACATAAATCCCAAAGCATCTTGCTCCTTGCGACGTTCCTTTTGAAAGCATTCTTTTATCTGTACTTTGCTATAACCAAGCTTTTCACAAGTTTCCCGATGACTGTGCCCTTATTTTTAGAGATTTTATTTCTTCCTCAAACTTTTTTGCTTACCCTATACTCTCAACATAATTTTACCGGCTCTTGTAGTTTATATCCTATCAACAAGAGGTGGGTGGCTGCAATGTCTATTTTTATTGGTATAGTATATTAAGTCATATGGATAAAAGCAGAGCCATCTTGTGTATTATCGAAAACAAAGTCATATATATAAATGGTGTCAATACCGTATTCTTTTGCATATTCATTTTTAAGGCCTGCTGTTGCGGCACCATAATCCGGCTATAATTTCCTTCCTTCTGAAGCAAATTTACTACCTGGTCATAGTTAATATCTTCAAATGTATCAATTTCCTGACGTGGCGTGTCATTATTGGAATGAGTGTTAAAATCCCCAAACATGTATTTTTCTCAAATCCATAATCAATTGAAGAAAACTGAACGGCTGCTTTAGGCTTCTCCTGGCAGCTTCAACAGATTTCTCACTGCTTCCGCTGTTATTGCTTCTGTTAGTGCCTTAAGTGTATTCTTTTAAATATAGGTATTGTATACATAAAGTAAGCAGTAGTATGGCCTACATGTTTATGCTTTTTTGCAAAGCTTTCAAAGGCTTTTTGAACGGGAATATAAGTTAAAACGAAGGACTTTATTCAAAAAATGTGAAGAAAACTCGGGGTTGTTATAATGGCAAGAAAAATCACACTAGAATGTCGAGCAAAGCGAAAAGAACTGTTTGAATTGTTACCTCATGAGCCGGTAGCACGGATACCTATGGTTTTCCACTAATATGTAGCTAAGGGGGGTAAGCTTTTTTCCGGACTTACACCACATAATTTTATTGTTCTATTTGCACCTTTTTGACTTTACACAAAGTTTGGGATTTTACTAACTATGAAGTCTGGTAATTAATGATAGCATCTTCAGCAGCCGCCTGCACTCATCACTGCGTCCGTACGGTACTACCAGCTAGATCAGTTTTTTAGACTTTGCGTTGAGTGTTTCTTCTATAGCTATCCCATATTCTTTACTTCCCCATTAAGCTGTACAATTTTCTAGGGCAGGTTTACCTTTATCTGGAAAAATTATCAGAGCTATAATCTTTTAATAACTTTTCTATAGTATACATCTTTAGACCCATTGTATTCAAGAATCTCAAACCCATGCTTTCTGTAAAAGGCATAAAGGAGTTCTTTATGGTTGCCATGACAATAGACCGGTCGCTCGTTATTATATGTTTCCTTAAAAGCGTTTTGCATACCCACATCGGCGGCAAAGCTCCTCGCTGGGTTGGCGTGCCGAAAAACCTTTATAAAGTGCCTGTGCACGTTCACCAGACAGTATTTGAGCAAGTGGCGTTTGAAAAATGCTGCCCAGTGCAATATCGCCTCTGCTATCCAAACAACAAGGCACGACAGTGCCATTGCTCAGTACGGCTACCTGATTACGCAGCCCATGGCAGAATATGGGCTGCTCCGTGGGAGGTTCAGTCATGCTCGGCCACGTAAAACGAGCCGCCTTTCCAAGAAAAAGTTGCGGTGCCAGCATTGTATTACCGCTTTCACAGATTTTAATTCGTGCTGCTTCCTGTGCAGCATTGTTTAATCCTAAAAGACGGCATAAGGGGGCGAAAATAGCCTCATTATCAATGTCGTTTACACCTAGATTCCACAGCCTCAGTTCACAAAAAATTCCTTTGTCTGTTGCCGCTGTAACAAACGATGCCACATCTCGCAGATACTCCTCTTTGTGATATGTGCTATCAGGCTCCATGCTGTGTAATGATATGCTTACCTTTCGTAGTGCAGGTGCATCCAGCAGTACTTTCTGTGTTTTTGCAAGCAATGTACCGTTTGTGGTAATGTTTACACTCATGCCGAAGTGATGTGCCGCACTTAAAAATGTTTCCAATTGCGGATGTATCAGAGGCTCTCCCAGTACGTGCAGATAGATGTGGTTCGTATACGGCTTTGCTTGCCGAATTATATATGAGAACTCGTCAATACTCATAAATCGTGGTGCACGAACGTTGCCAATGCAAAAACTGCATGACAAATTACACATATTCGTAATTTCAATGTAGATACGAGAAAATTTTTTCATAAGTTTGTTCACCTTTGCTGATTTTGTATAATTAAAATATATCCTTGTAGTGTCCTCAGACAATTTTTAAAAACTAAGAGGTTTCAAAGCACTAAACTCATTGTTTGAACAAAAGAAAAAGCCAATAAACATTACTCTTAGCCGTAACTCTGTGCGTAAATAAAAGGGGTTCCCTGATATTATTTTAGCTGAATTAATGTTTATTTATAGACAATTTCATTTTAAACAGTAACTTGGAGTTCTATCATGATATAATCTTAGATAGAAAAGTCATGGCCTTTTTTGTTTCATAGTCGTACAAAGAAACAGAATTTCTATTTATTTTACCCTCATAATGTTTTTTGCTTCCATAATCATAACCCGAAAAGAATTATTGCTTATTTTTAAATCAATATGTTTTTTCAGACCATAATTATACAAAGAGTATTGATTTTGCGATAATAGGAACCAGTTACATAACATTTTTTATTATAGTCATAAACATTAACACCATTTTGATTTACCTCACCAGAAACATTTACATTTTTTCTTCATATGAATATATGCTTGAGACATTTTTGTTAGAAATCAATATAAATGCAATTACAGATATTATTATACGTTGCTCTTTTGTCATTTACTATCCCTAAAAATTAATGATAACGACACTTCTCATTATTGCTATAATAAGCCACAAATAGCTATGTAGTTTCTCCCTATCTTGTGCCATTATAACTTTAAAATTTCTGTTTACGCTCATATCTGACATACTTTTCTTTTATTATACTTATTCATCGAAAGATTTTCCACCCTCATACCAAAAGAAGCAGAAATACCTTCTTATTTTAATTTGGGTATTTGGAATATATAATTATATACTAAGAAAAATGTACTTTTGACAAACTAAAAAAGGATATAATTACAGCTCATATTCCTTTTAGAAAGCATTTACAAGCGGCATGCTTAATAATATTAATTCCATTTAGGACAATTTTTATCAATAAATCATATCAAAACACAAAGAAAAGGTAATGCCAACCTAAAACCGTGGCAATATCGTGGCAAACCCCTCAAAAATCAACAAAAAGACAAAATAAAAAACTCAAGGTCTATAAAAAGCCTTGAGTTTACGTTATTTGTGAAAGCTGGGCTGGATGGATTCGAACCATCGAATGCAGGAGTCAAAGTGCAAATAGCTATTTTTTAAGGCATATTTGTAGGGGCCTGGTGATGCTGATTAATGCCTATCAGATCTAGGAAATAAGCCGTTTTTAATGCAAATACGCTAAATATCAAACAAATAAAAAGAAGAATTATAATAATTATTTTTTTGCATTTTTTTACACGGCCTCGCTACTGAAATTATTTTTTAAAATAAAAGTATCCTACATATACCCTATATAATTTATCATAAAACTTAACTTAAATAGTCCTTAGTTTTAAAGAAAAAATTTTCAGCTCTTAACGGCATATCTTGTTTTTTTGCCAATGCCAATTTTATAAATCAAATCTTTTTCCTGCATTTCTTTTAACAAGTTGATTGCATAAGTAGTGCCAATGCCTAAAGCCTCTTCAACATCAGAACGTGTGATTTCTTTCTTTTTGTCAAATAAATTCAATATAGGTAAGTATTTTGCTTCCACAGAGGATACTATTTGTGCATGGATGTTTGGCAAAGTAACCCTGAAGGCGCCTTCTACAGTTTCAAATTTGGGCTGTAAAGAATGGCCTTTATAAGAACTTATGATTTTACCTAAGCCTGTGACCTATGCTTCAATTAATTTTACATGATAAAATATATTTGCCAGTTTTTCATTTCTCGGTTGTGATGCACCGAGCATTGCCGTTTCTAAGGATAAGCCCAGAATTAAACCGCCTAAAGAAATAAATTCCAGCCTGTCAGAATAGAGATTAATAAAGGTACTTCTGCCAGTCTCTGTGAACGATAGCATTAAGCAATGCCTCACGAACGTCATCTTCTGGATAGTCCTTTCATCTGTACGGAGTAAGTCTTGAAAGGTTGCCTTTGTTCTGTTATAGAAATAAATAGTTTTATAGGCCGCATTAACCTGGGTGAATAAAGAACCGGTTAATTCTCTTCCGTCTTTAAATACCAGTTTATCCGTGCCTTGGAAAATGGCAAATTTAATAGAACGCTTACACTGATCAGATACTAATAAAGCCATATTTGTATATATTGTTGGAAGAAAGAATCCCTATATTCTTCATCTGAACAGGGCTGAACTCTAAGTTTCGCTTTGCCATCTCTCCTTTTAATGCATGAAAAGTAAGTTCTCGAATTAAAGAGCGGTTACTTTCAAAGGTATCCCCGTCTGTGTCTTTTATCATCATGCGAATGGCATCTTCAGAGACAGGGGCAGAGGTTGTTCCGTTTCGAATGTATATGCCTGAGACTTTTAGCCTCTTCTCAGATAAATAATAAGGCTTTTTAGTGCCTTGGCTTGTTATTTTGATAATACTTTTTCCATCGTCTTTTACTACTTCAATGTTTACAAACATAGATAAATCAGTGCGAATACTGTCTCTTAGAGAATTTGATATTGATGCGTTACAAAACCAGCTTTGCCAACACCGATTACTTTACCGTCATCTCAAAATCCTATATATATATTGTGCCGCCATTTGTATTAGCAAAGGCAACAATCTCTTTCTTTAAATCAGATATATATACTTCTTTTAATCCAACAGATAACTGATTCGCTTTTATATAAGTCCATGGTATCACTCTTTGTAACAGTTAATATCACTTTATAACACTAATTCAACACAAAAAGTGATAGAAATCAAACAAATATGTATGATAGCTTACAACAAAAAGATATTGTCCCTTATTTTTGCCACAATCATTACTTAAGTTGCGCAAAATAATCTTTTGCTGGCTCAATATTTTCTGAATACGATCTCAAGATTTCCTTCGTTTGATTTTGACCATTTGGGAATACATATGAATCTGAAAAATCATTATAAGCCGTTCCATTTTCTATAGCTTTTAGCAGCGTATTTTTATCATTCGTATTAATATACCAGCCGCTCAAATCCTCTACATACCAACCTGTGTCTGTGTCAATATAATCATTACCCTCACCTGAATCAATTATGAATATTTTGCCGTTCTTTTCTGCTTGTTTCATTACAAATTCAATAAAAGGTTCCTCGTTTAACATTAAAATCCTCCTTCTTTATGGCCAAATACGTGTAGCGCCCTGAACTCTTAAATTATTAATCCCATCTTTCATAATCGTGACAAAGTTTTCATTCAAATCCGTTACGACAACACCGTTACCCTGTATATAGAATTTTGCTTATCCTGGAGCATTAGAGCTATTTGGTATTTTTTTGCCCATACCCATCCATTCCCCTTGTCGAACTTCAGTTGCATTACCATAGATATCGTTTATTGTATTTCTCAGGATATTTCTTACATTAGGGTCTGCTGGATCTAATCCATAATCTTGTGCGTGCTTTCCGATCTTTTTACCAAACTGACCATCATCAATGTTTAACTTCCTACTTGAATCCTTAGCACTCTTGCTGGTTTTACTAAGAAGTTCTGCCTCGTTTGATAAACCCAAAGCTTTACTGTTATTAACATAAAATTCCTTAATTTCTTTTGCATATTGGGAACCTTGAAGAAATTCTTCTTTAAAATACTTATCAGCTTCATCAACCTTTTGAAGAGAATTTAAGGCACCGCTGTTTTTGGCGGTAAAATAGCTTGTAACACCAGACAGGCCTTCAAGAATAAGCCCTGTAAATATACCCCCTACAGTAGTACCCAGCTGAGTAGTGTTATAGGTGGCAATAATCCAAGCTTTATCTTTATTGCTTAGCTTGTCCTCATAGTGTTGAAAGTTTACTTTACTCATTTCTCCGTGGGACTCAAGAATATCATAGATAGCTAAGCGGTCCTCAATAACGGGAAGCTTTTTGTACTTATCATAATTAAGGAGAAAGTCTATTTTCTTGACTACCTTATCTGAGAGGAGAGCATCCTCAAACAGCTGCTCAACAATGAGCTTATCTGCATATCTTTCATAAAGCTCTTCTATATAATCAGGGACATTTTGCAAGTCATTTCTTCTTTCATCTTTGCTTATATAGGTTTCAGTCGGATTGTAAAAGAAGGACAAATCCTCAACAGGTAAAGTTTCTTTCAGCATATTGATAAATGCTTTCCTGTTGGGGAATGTTTCCTGAGTGTCCTTGTCTTTATCTTCTGAGATTAAAACATCTTTAAGTATATTTTGTTTTTCATCTTCTAAAAAATTATCGCTGCCAGTTGCAATCTCGCATTTGCAATTGGGGTGCATAGGGGGAAGATTGATTCCCTCCTCGGCTTTATCAATAGATAAAATACTGCCGTTAAGGGCCTGACATTTTTTGCAGGCGTCTGAAGTGCTGTACGAAACAGGTAGTGCTTATAACCTCTTAGCCTAGCCACATACAAGGCTAATTTAACTTCCTGTTCTTTAACCTTGTCCTGCACCTTATTAATAAAGCTTTCTATTTCCTTATCAAATTCACGGTGTATTCTGTTTAATATGCTGCCAATTTTGTAATTTCTGCTGGAATAGCCAACCAGTACACAGGCTCGGCGGGAGAGGGCTTTGTGGATTATTTGAGACAAACAGAAAACACCATTATTGTCGGAACAAATACAAAGGGCGCTTATTCCACCGGAAATGTTGTCCAAGTAAAGCTTCCCTATAGTAAAATTGCTATCTCCTGCGGCTTCAATCTACATCTGGAGCCGGATTTGCCAAGTATCGAGGGTATTGGCATAGAGCCTGATATTTGGGCACCACCGGATGAAAGCCTTGAAAGAGTCATTAAATTCATAGAGAATTATGGATTAGCGGATTAAATGAAGATGTAAAATAATTGCCTGTGAAGAACCCTTCTATAAAAAATAAAAAATGGAAGGGCTTTTAATGCTAAAAAAAAAGTAAATGAGTAGGGTAGAAGAGTAGTAATAAAGTGATTTTCAAACAACCCAATACATATATGCTCAACACTCCAGAAATGCGTGCCAGAACTGAACCCTTCACCTTAAATCAACATTAATTGAAGGGCAAAAAGGTGAATGCCAGTTATCCGCCTACAAAAAAATGCCAAGTGTCCGATTTCTCATCTATATAATAGTAACCGCAAGGCTAAAAACCTTGCGGTTACTATGTTTTTTGGTGGAGATAAGCGGAATTGAACCGCTGACCTCTTGAATGCTATTCAAGCACGCTTTTATATATTGGTATCCCCATAAAAATGCTTTCATGAGGATTTTAAATACAAAAACGAAAAAATCAAGTCCCATACAAACCTTGGATTTTCTATGTTTTTAATGAAGGTACCACCCAGATTTGAACTGGGGGTGAAGGAGTTGCAG
The DNA here is from genome assembly GCF_940670685.1 of Anaeropeptidivorans aminofermentans. Lineage (GTDB taxonomy): Bacteria > Bacillota > Clostridia > Lachnospirales > UBA5962 > Anaeropeptidivorans > Anaeropeptidivorans aminofermentans. The sequence continues at coordinate 3,309,575 of NZ_OW711693.1, forward strand.
TTGCTTAAATACATTGTTATATAAATTTATAATACTTCAGATTAAATCAAAAAACGGCTATTTTAAAAAGATTTTAGAGAGTAAGCGTGTACAGGAAACTATATACAAAAAAGAAGTTTTTCAAAATTTATTAGAAACCCTATTAGAAAACATCATTAACTAATTTTTAGAAATAGATTAGGTGGTCTAAGAAAAGCATTGCTGCTTGTCTGTACGCTCTTAAAAGTATATATTCTACGTCTCATCAAAAATTTGAGAGAACTTATATGCCTTCTTCTGCATTATTTTATAATTTGTACTACCATCATTAAGGTGAGCAAATCCAAGATCGCACCTATTTTAGGCGCTATGCATTTTTCGATATCTTTCAAGGGAATTTATCGTTTGCCTTTAGCAAGTATTCAAATCTCAATGACAGAGGTCCTAAATATAAAAAAGGATAAAGCACTAAATAGGCTCGATTAGGCTCCTCAACGTTTTGCACCCACTTTAATTTATAGTAAGCATTTATAAAACATCAAAATTGATTACCTCATCAGCTATTTTAACAAAATCTGAATGATGAGTAATAATAATTATAATTTTATTTGCCTTCTCCTTTTTTAAAATATCATATAAATTCCATATACTTTTTTTATCTAATGCTGAAGTTGGTTCATCCATAATTAATAATTCAGCCGTCTTGTTGAGTGCACCAATAATTGCTATTTTTTGCTTTTCTCCACCAGAAATATTATCAGGGTTTCTTTGTATGGAAAAATCTAATCCTTCGTCTAAGGTATCTATAAACTGATTAAAGTTAAATTGTGTTGCTATATTTCTGAACCGACTATCACTTTCAATATTAAGATTATCTCGAACAGAATCGAAATAGAGCTCTGGCTCTTGAAGCACTACTGCACATTTAGATTCCCGAAATTGACTCATATTGATATCTTTAATATTAACTCCATTTATTTTTATTTTTCCAGAATAATTATAGAGTAGACCGAGCAATAAAGTATATAATGTACTTTTTCCAGAGCCATTTTTACCTGAAAGCACATAAATTTTGTTTTTTTCTAATTTTAAATTTAGATTGCGTAATACCATTCTTTCATTATCATATGAGAAACTTAAGTCTGAAATTTCAATATTATGGAGCTCTCCAATTGATATCTTTCCTTCTATTTCTCTTTCAGCATCAAGTATATTGCGTAGCCTATGGTAAGATACCAAAGCGCTTTGATAGGATTCGCTATAATTTAAAGCGTAAGATATATTAGACATTAAAATCTGAGAGTATGTATTGATTATAATAAATGTGCCTAAGGTCATGTTACTGATAAGTATTTCCTTCGCTGAATAAAGAAAAATAATACTGTTAATCATATATTTAGCTATACTATCAATTATTCCATATGTCTGCTTTATCCAAATATATTTCATTTTTGAAGATAGAAATGGCCCAAAACTTTGAATAACTTTAGAGTCTGTGCTATCAAAAATTCCATTCAACTTAATATATTTAATGAACTCCAGTTGATGGTGCATCTTAGAAAAAAAATTGTTCTGAATTTCTCTAAATTTAAAATTTGCATTATATAATGGTTTTTTAAAAAAATTGTAAAACACAAAATAAACAGGTATGAGTCCAAAAATCAGAATAGTCATTATTTTGTTTAGCTGAAACATATATATAGCAATATATACAAATGAAAGAACTGTGGTTAAAATAGACATTATGCTTTGAATTGCAAATGCAGTTAAGTTTTGTGAATCGTTATTTATTCTTTCGGTAAAATACGCTGATGAATTCTCACTTAAATATGATAGTGGTAATCGTTTCAAATGTGTAAACACATGATATTTTATGTCAAATTCAGCCTTTGTATAAAGTTTTGCTGATGTAATATCATTTATAAAATCAGCTAATATTTGAATTCCCCAAGAAATAAATAGTATAATCAATATTCTAAAAGTATTGTTTTCATATTCTATTAAAGTATTTTTAAGTGAGTCAACAAATATCCCAACCAAATAAGGATTAAATAACGATAATATCCATATTAGTGATGATAGAAAAAAAAATAGAAAAAAAATACTTTTATGTTTTAATAAAAAAGGAAATATAAATTTATATAATGACATAATCTAGCCCTATCTTTGTTCTGACAGACACCAATTTTCATATACGAATTTTAATTTATCCTTATAACTATGTAAATCATGGCAGCATGCATAGTTATCTTTATTATTTATTCTAAAGTAAGCACAACCGCCTTGACAGCATGGTAAATATGTACAGGCTTTACATTCATCAGACAAATCTAAGCTCAACCATTTTGTCTGCTCATAATTATATACTGGACCTGTTTTAACGCTGCCTATATTGTTATCTTTAACATTGATTTTGTTCCAACACGAGTATAATAATCCATCTGGAGCGACAACGTATTGCCCTAACCTTTCAGCACCACAATATAGATGCTTTTGTAAAGGATATAGTCTATTTCTAAATTCATCTGGGGATAGTCTGTATTGCATTTTTGCAACCTCAGTATCTAACTCTCCAAACCTTTCCATGTTAATCATATACTTTTCTTTATTAGCATGAGTTTCAGAGGTATTATCAACGGGAGCTAAATAAAAGTATGGATTTACCCCCCATCCCATATCATTAATAAAATAATCAATCAATTGTAATATATCCTGTTCATTTTTAGAATCAACATTAATACGCACATTAATATCCATAACATCTTTTGCCTGTTCAATATTACTAATGAGCAATTCAAAACTATCTTCGCCATTTTTTAATATTCTTCTTTTATTATGGATATCTTTAAGCCCATCTATAGTGATTTGTGCAAATGCAACTTTTTTTCCTCTCAACTTTTGAGCTGTCTCTCGATCCAATAATGCACCGTTCGTAATAATTCCAGCACCATAGTCAACATCATTTTCGCTACATATTTTTATTAATGCATCCGAAAGATTATAAATTATTTGCGTTTCTAATAAGGGCTCTCCTCCGAACCATGTAACTTCAAGATGTTTGCATGAGTTTCCTTTGAGATACTTCTCTACAAATTCAACTAAATCATGCTGGGTTTCCTCACTCATTACCTCCTTTGTATGTTTTTCAAAACAATATGGACATGCCATATTACAATACATGGTTGGAGCAATGGTAAGGCTAACTGCCTCGGTATCATTTCTACTTAAATTCCTCAAAATAGAGATTTGACCAACTTCGTCAATATCCTCTTGGACAATAAACCCAGCCTTTTTCATTAAATCTATTATTTCTATATTTGCAGCATGCTCATCTATATTCTCAATATTATTGTATATTTCTAAACCTTCTTCATCTAATTCGGTGAAAATACCTGAATATGTATTATACATTAAACTATATTCCGAATTTTTGTCCACTTCAATATTATAAAAGGATTTTTTATACATAATTGCCCCCAATAATTAATAATTTATATTACTAGTTCACTAGCTAATAAATTATCTTTTCAAAAAGTTATCTTAGCTTTTTAAAGTTGGATTATCTGTTTAATAAACGAATACGACTAATATAAGACATTAATTGGGTAAACATTAAATCAATTAACAAAATAATGTACCTTTTATTTCCCCTATTTTTTTAAACTTACACTATACTTAGTTTTTCACTTATATATTTAGCTAAATATCAGCCTTCTTCTGTATATAAAAGCAACATAACGCTATAAGTTTCTTAGGAACTACTGATTTATTGTAATAGGCCAGTAGTTCCTAAGAGACAATTAAGTATAAGCCCATAAGAATATGCAAGTACTTAATCCTATTAAGATAGCGTTCTTATCTACTTATGCAATGGCTGCAAAAGCAAGCCTTTTGACAACCAGCATCGCAAGCATTACATTTAATAGTGATCAGTGTAGGCTTCTTAACAAGAATTTCAGGATTAATGATTTTCATAAGCCTCCTCCTTTCTCGTTATTTTTATATAATGATAAAATATAATGTTTGATAAAATTAAGTAGGATTTTGAGTCTGATAGAATTAAGTAGAATACTAAGTTCGATAGAATTAAGTAAGATGTAGGTCAGACAAAGAAATTAAATCTAGAAAGTGAAATTATTAATAGTAAGGTTATATGATATATATATCATAACCTTTAATTTGTGTCAACATATCTCTAACTATATTTTTTTTATCATTTATTTGGTTACTTTTGATATAATTAATTACAATTATTAATTTAAAGATAAATATTCTACAATTGGGTCTTTCCCTAAAATATAATCTGTAACAGATATATAAATTTCTTTGTCAGGCACTAATACATTGTGGTTACCTACACAGTCAGTAATAATATCCAAATCAAAATCTTTCAAATGCTTAAAGTTCTTTGAGGATAAATTAAATTTAAACCCTGTGTTTTTCATAGTATGAAATATTGGAGCAGAATATCCAAGAAAGTTCCCTCCGGAGGGCTCCCCTAATATAGTTGCAGCTGTTGAAATTTTAAGCCATGCCACTTGCTTGGTAGCTAAAGAAAAAGTATGAATATCTGTAAGTATAATTAAGCCATTATTTTCGTTTTTATAGTCAATGATGAAGTTAAGCCACTCATCATTTAAAGAGCCTGTTCCACCCTCATTTCCCCTAAAATCAATTATAATTTTTTTAGGCATAACTTTTTCGACTCTATTTTTTAATGAAATAAAAAACCTATTTAACTCATTATCTGTTAAAATAAGTGAGCCTACTTTAATGTAGATGCCATTTATATCTGGCATTTCACATATTATTATCGAGTTTTGGGGGTACTGTCTATAAAGCGGTGTCTCGGTTGACTCTTTTACATAAATCAAGTCAAGCTCATTTTTTAAAATCTTATACTTATCAATAAACTCTATTCTATATTCTGATATAGAACCACTTATCTTTTTAACTCCTAAATTAATGGTTTTGATATTGCTATTTATCAAATCTAATGCTTCTAACATTATATATGAGGAAATATTTTTTATAAATTTACTTTGAGCATTATAAATGTTATCATATCCCGTAAGATTTTTAAATTTTTCAAATATATCTATTATGTTATTTCCATTTATGCTTATTAACTTACTGTTAACTATATCTGCATATTTTTCCAAGTAACTTCCAACACACCAAATCTCCTTATCTAGATATTCAAAATGCAATGGTATCACTTCATTCACAAAAGGATTCTCAAAGCTACTTTTATATATAAACTGTCCAGCACTATGACCATCATTTGGCAATGCTAACGTTTTCTGAATATTTATTTTTATATCTTTGTCATCTAAAAAGGTAATATTTTCCTTAATTAAATCAACATTTTTTATTTTATTTTCAAATAAACTTAGCGTATCTGTTTTTATTAATACGTCATGAAAAGTACTTTTATATGTCTCTAATTCTTCTATTAAATAATTTAAATCATCTTTCCACAATTGAATTCGTTTACTGAATTTTCTTTTATCAGTATTCATAATATTAAGTAAAGGCTTATCCTTTTTAAAATTTTCCATACTTTCATTTCCTTTCAATAATAGATTTATTTATTAATCAAAATATTAATTATTGAAAACTTTTGCATTATTATAATTTCAAACTAAAAATGGCTAACCCTTTAATTTAGATAATCATATTGTGGGAAATAAAATATACAATTTTAAAATGTCGACTATTCTAATTAAATGCTTTGACAATTTAATGCTTTAATATATAATTTTAAGCATAATATATTTTAATTACAATTTAAAATTATTTTTTTAAAATAAGGGAGAATTTCTATGCATAAAAAAATTAAAAATATACCTATATTTGTAGGAATCTTAACCGTTTTATTAATTAGTGTATTCGTTATAGGTAAAATCAACTTATCTCATAATGAATTTGTAGGGCCTCGCCCAGATACTGTCAAAAGTAATGATACTGAGCGAAATATTAAATGGGTCGAAGATATTGATTATTTTAAAAAATTATTAAACGGCTATATAAGCAGAACTCTTGATATAAAAAATAATGAAGAGGATGCCCGAATAAGCGAAGTCTTTACTTTAGAAATTGAACGGCTTAAAAATGACATTCCCTATCTTAACAACTTTGAGATAGAAGCGAGAATACAAATGATTACAGCCTTGTTTCATGATGGTCACATGGCTACCGAATTTTTATGGGAAAGTTATTATAAAAATGCTTTGCCCTTGTCCTTTACTTTATATGAGGATGGTATATATTGTACCACAGTTTTTGATAAGTCCTATAAAAATGCCTTGAATTGCAAGTTAAATGCTATAAATGGTGTATCAATTGATACAATTTCTGATAGATTTGAAATATTTTTTACAGGTGACAATATCTATGATTCGAAATCAAAACTTAGCAGACGTATAAATTGCCCTCAGGTCCTTAAAGGATTAGAAATTATAGAAAGTATAGAAGACCCCGTAACTTTTACACTTACAACCTTAGAAGGAGATACTTTTGATTTATACGTTGATAAACGTATAAATCAAGATATAAATCATGAAAGTTTCATTAAGAGAGATGAAGGTGATGAAGCCTTTTTTAATCGGGATGTAAAAAATGATAAAGATTACTGGATTGAATTTTTAGAAGAAAATAATATATTATATATCCGCTCCTATTATATTCCACACACCAATGCTCTTGATAAACTTAATGAAAATATTCTTAACATTTTAACAGAAAAACAGGTAGATAAAATAGTTTTAGATTTACGTGGAAATGAAGGCGGCCAAATTACACTTGAGCATAGCTGGAATGATACCCTGATATCCTTTGGCAATGAAACGGGGCATTTATATGTAATAACTGATTATGACACATTTTCTATGGGCGCTGTAACAGCGATATACTTGAAAGAGAAAGGGAATGCCGTCATTATAGGCCTACCACCTTCTGGAGGGGCCCCAAAGGTTGCGGATATGACCCCCTTTGAGCTTCCCAATTCAGACTTTATGGTAAACATTCCTCAAAACAAATTCAGGTCTAAAGTAAAAATAAACCCAAATTTAAAAGACAATATACTTGAACCTGATATTCAAACTGGTATAGATATTAATAACTATATTCATAAAACCGACCCTGTTTTAGAATTAATTAAAACCTTTTAAACAAACAAATTTATAATTATCTATAAAATATAATTTTGCAAGAGGCACAAAAAAGTAGCAGAATATGTATCTTTCTGCTACTTTTAATTATTTTGCCAGTTAGTCAAACGGCCTTTAATAAGATTCTCTAACAAGGCTTACTGGCGTATTGTGCTTATATCATCTTCCACTTTTTGAGTTCTGCATTATCCTTAATTCCAAAACGGCTGCGCAGAGCATTGGTGTCGCTGTAACAGTAAATCGACTCCGAGGTTGCAAAATATCATATTTATTAAATAAAAACTCCACCTTGACTGATTCAAACAGCCCTATATAAATCTTTGTTAATAATAGAGCCATATAAAGAGCAACAGAAACAGAATAAGTTATTGCAACCAAATGATTACGTTGATGAAGGCTATGTATTCACTCACCCAGATGGCAGGCTTATATCTCCCAATTATATAACCAAACATTTTAGGCAGTTATTAGAGCGCAATAATTTAGAGGTAATAAAATTTCACGACTTATGCCATTCATCAGCCAGCTACCTCTTGTATCTCGGATATAACCTCAAAGCAATATCAACTTGGTTGGGGGCATGGTGATATAGGCACTACGATGAATCTATATGCTCATATGGATTTGGAAGCTAAAAGGAGTATAGCAGAAAATCTTAACGATAAATTTTCCAATATGGCTTCTAATCTTATATATGATTAAAATTTTAGACAGGCAGTAAAATTAGTAAAAAAAATAGAATCAAGGTCTATACAAAACCTTGATTCTATCAGTAAAAATGAAGCTGGGCTGGATGGATTCGAACCATCGAATGCAGGAGTCAAAGTCCTGTGCCTTACCGCTTGGCGACAGCCCATTATGAAATTAAGCGCGAAACGGGATTCGAACCCGCGGCCCTCGCCTTGGCAAGGCGATGCTCTACCACTGAGCCATTCGCGCATAATGTTTTAAATATTAATTAAATTACTGCAATATTGTACTATTCAATCTTATAATTGTCAAGAGTTTTCCTTGAAAAGTTAAATAAAAACCTGAGTTTCCATACAATTACAGCAAAACAATGAATTAGCGTAACAAAAACCGTATATTTTGAATGGCTTAAAATAGCGATTCTATATTTTAAGCCGTTTATGAAAAATAGGTTTTTGTTCCTTCCTTAATCCTGTTTTGCTATAGTTCCTATTTTTGCAATTTAGGGCAATTATAGAGATATAAATACAATATATAGAAGTACTATGAATAAAATTAAGCCTTCCTTAATTTTATTTTCAAATACATTTTTCAATAAAAACTTGTTTATAAGCCTAATTTTATAATCAAAACCACACGCTTAACGCATGGGTATGCCTTGGTCCAATATTATTGGCCGCCCCTTCAGATGCAATAATGTTTTTTTATGCATACCCTTTTCTCTGCTGTAGGAAACAAGATAGCCTTTTATGGTTTTCAGTTTTGTATCTTTTTTGAAAATTATCATCTGCATTACTTAACACTGTTTGCGGAAGCTTTCTATTCTGACGGCTCTTACCTGATGTAATAAAGCATTCTGCCTATATTATGTTAAAATTACGTATTTTGTGATATTATATAATTATTATCCTAAGTAAGTTTAGAAATGATACAAGTATAGACTGTGAAGTATTCTAAGTAAATATACTTTTATTTGAATCAATAATTTAATTTTATTAATTATAATATAGCCGTAACAGTTTCTATACTTTCTCTTAAGGATAATATATAAGAATAAAAAGAAACCCAGCTATTTCAAAATATTACTATTGCTGTAAATTCAATTCATAAAGGAGAATTCAATGTTAAAAATAGGAAGTCACATATCCTCGGCAAAAGGCTATTACGCCATGGGGAAACAGGCCTTAAAGCTTAAGGCAAATACCTTTGCGTTTTTTACAAGGAACCCCAGAGGCGGAAGCGCCAAACCCATAGTTGAAGAGGATATTAAGAAATATAATGAACTGTCTCAGGAAGCAGGCTTTCATAAAATAGTTGCTCATGCCCCCTATACACTGAACGGCTGTTCTGCGGATGAAAGCGTTAGGGAATTCGCATGGAGAACTATGGCGGAAGACTTGAAAAGAATGGAGTATACCCCCCATAATTATTATAATTTTCATCCGGGAAGCCATGTAAAGCAAGGCGTTGATGTAGGGATAGATTATATATCCCAAATGCTTAATTTTGTGCTTAAAAAAGAGCAAACAACCATTGTTCTTCTGGAAACTATGGCTGGAAAAGGAAGCGAAGTAGGCAGAACCTTTGAAGAGCTTAAGGAGATTATTGACAGGATAAACTTAACGGATAGAATCGGCGTATGCCTTGATACCTGCCACGTCTGGGATTCGGGATATGATATCGTTCAGGACCTTGACGGGGTACTGGCGCATTTTGATAAAATTATAGGGCTTCCGTTTCTTAAAGCCATACACCTTAACGACAGCATGAATGACAAAGGCGCCAGAAAAGACCGTCACGCAAAAATTGGCGAAGGCAGAATAGGCCTTGAAGCAATGGAAAGAATTATTAACCATACTGCCCTCAGAGAACTTCCTTTTATATTGGAAACCCCTAATGATGATGAAGGCTGGGCAAGAGAAATAGCCCTTTTAAAATCTTTGTATAAATAGACTTTTTTCGCCTTCATATTAAGCTGTAAGCCTATAATTATATTTTCAGCCATTGCTGTGTATTTTATTTCGGAATGTAAAATAGAAATTCCTATTACAGAAATAATCAGAATTTTTCTATGTTATCTTTTTAATGCTATTAAAGAAGATTAAAAATAAAAATGCTTCATTATATTTATATACTATAAAATCTTGCTTAATCCACTGGATAAGGTAGCCCCAAACCACTGGCCTGCACTTTATAGACCTAACCCTTTGCAATAGCAAAGCCTGTCTTGTTTTGTTTTATTCTAAGCGAATTTAATAATTATGCAAACAGAAACTTATAAATAGTTTTTTAAGGGAGCGCCTTTTTGTGGCTATTTATTAGTTCTTTTAAATGTCTTCAGGAAATTATATCTTAAAATACAATCGTACCTTAACATAATAAAAAGAACCTGCATATGCAGGTTCTTTTTATATAAGTAAGCTTTTAAATATTTTTTTAAGTTCACGCTCACCATATGTTTAAAAGCTTTTTCAATCTTATCCAGCATTACATTATAAGTATAGAATTCTTTATTGATTTAAATAATCTTGAACAAGCTGAACCATTACGGCGCTTCCCTTTGCGAAAACACTTTCATCAAGGAGAAACTTCGGATTGTGGTGGCCGTAGACAACGCCGTCCTGAGATACAACGCTTCCTAAGAAATAATATGCGCCGGGAACTTCGTTAAGGAAAAAGGACATGTCTTCCGAGCCCATGATAGCCTGAGGCTGAACGAATACCTTATCGCTGCCAAGAATTTTCCCTGCTCCTTCTATAACCATTTCTGCCATTTCCTTATGGTTTGTAAGAACCGGATAATCCCATGAGAATTCAAATTCGTAATCAGCCCCGTAGGTCTCACAGGTGGTTTTTACTACCTGCTCTATTCTTTCGGCTATAAATTTACGAACCTTAGGGTCTATGCTTCTTGTGGAGCCTTCCATTTCAACCTTTTCAGGAATAATATTAGAGGCTGTTCCCCCGTGAATCATGCATACGGATATTACGGAAGGAGAAAGGGCGTCAAGCTCTCTTGCTTTTATCATATAAATGCCGTTTATAATCTGGGCGGCTATGGCAACAGGGTCTATAGAAAGATGCGGGGTGGAGCTGTGGGCGCCTCTTCCCTTTACGGCAATTTTAAAGGCATCACGGCAGGCCATGGCATTTCCGTAGGAAACGGCAACTTCTCCCGTTTTAAGGCCGTCTATCAGTACCCCGATATGCTGGCCGAAAATAGCGTCTACTTTAGGATTTTCAAGGCAGCCTTCTTTAATCATAGGCTCTGCACCTCCGGGAGATTCTTCTCCCGGTTGGAATATCAGCTTCACATTGCCTTTAAGCTCTGATTTGTGGTCGTTTAATATTTTTGCGGCACCAAGAAGCATTGCGGAATGGGCGTCATGGCCGCAGGCATGCATAGAACCGTTTGTGGATTTAAAATCCAATCCTGTTTCCTCAAGAACAGGCAAAGCGTCCATATCGCTTCTTAAAGCGACGGTTTTCCCGGGGCTTCCCCCTTCAATAAGGGCAACGATACCGGTAACGCTTTTCGTGCAGGTATAAGGAATACCCATTTCATCAAGCTTACCCTTTATGTATTCGCAGGTTTTAGGAAGCTGAGTGCCAACCTCCGGTATCTGGTGAAGCTCTCTTCTCCATTTGATAATCTCGTTTTCAATTTCCAAAGCAAGGTTTAAAATATTTTCCATAGTACATCTCCTTTCAATGATAGGCCGCAGTTTTCTTATGTATTGTAAGTTTTTTAAAGAAGTAACATAAGCCGATTCATTATAAGCTCAAAACCACAGCTTCCTTCGAAGGCAGTATATTTTGAGAAAGCGTTAAAATACGGTTTTGTTACTGTTTAAATATGCTATACTATAAGCCTGCGTTACTTTGGTTTTTTGTTTTTAATCTTATTTACATAAGTATAATTATACTTTAAAAAAATATATAAATATACCCCTTTATCATAATTTTAAAGGGGTATATTTGCTTTATATTGAATTATAAAATTTCGGTTTAATGCTGAATTATTTCTTAAAGCTGCGCTGAGATATTTTTCTGAGCTTATATTTTTTCCAAAAGCTCTTTTAAATCGTTTTCCGTAAAATCATATTCTTTATTGCAGAAATGGCATCTTAAATTGGCATTCTTGTCATTTTCAAGCATATCTTTAAGCTCTTCTTTTCCTACACTGATAAGGGCTTTTTCAACTCTCGTTCTGTCACAGTCACATTTGAAATTTACCGGGGTTTTTTCATAAAAAATAATATCTAAATCCTCTAAAATCATTTTCATAATGTCCTCGGGGGAATTGCCTTTATCCAGAAGGGTGGTTACCGGTTCAAGATAGGGAAGCTTTTTTTCTATGACGGAAATGACCTCTTCGGGGGTATCCGGCATTAACTGAATGATGAAGCCGCCGGCTTCTTTACAGCTATAATCCGTATCCACTAATACCCCAAGAGCAACCGAGGAAGGAATCTGCTCACTTTTGGCAAAATAATAGGTCAAATCGTCTGCTATTTCCCCGGATACTAAAGGAACCTGCCCCGACATAGGCTCTTTTAGGCCCATATCCTTAATGACTGTAAGCACTCCTTGGCCTATGGCGCCGCCGACGTCAAGCTTTCCGCTGGGCTTTAGAGGCAAGTCCACGATAGGCTCGTATACATAGCCTTTTACGTTTACTTTATTATCTGCCGTAACGACGATGCCTTTTAAGGGGCCGTCTCCTTTGGCTGTAATGGTCAAAATATCCTGATCGTTTTTAAGCATTGCCCCCATAATGGCGGCACCGGTTAAAAGCCTTCCCAAAGCCGCCGTTGCTACAGGGCTTAAGCTATGGAGCCTTTGGGCTTGTCCCACCGTATTTTTCGTATATGCGAAAAACGCTCTTACGGAGCCGTTTCCTGCCGACATTCTAATGATATAGTCTTCCATTTTGTCCTCCTATCTTTTGCATACAAATACGGCCCTTTCGGAAAAATCCGTTAATGCTTCCCCGCTATATCCGCCGTAAATGTTTTTTATTTCAAAGGAAAGCGCTGTAAGCATTTGGGATAGCTCGTCTATACCATATGCTCTTTCGTAATGGGCCTCCTGAAACCGTTCAAAAAGACCTGTTTCTTCATCTTTTATAAAAAAGGTCATCATGTATTCGTTTATTTTTTCCTCTTCATCATAATAATTTTCCCATATATAGGCGGCATTATCCTCCGCAGCGGAAAAATTATGTTCTCCAAGGATATTTTTAAATTTATGCTCTGTATTGATGTCAAATATAAATGTTCCGCCGGGATTCAGATAATTCTTTACAAGACGTAAAACCGCCATAACCTCGGAAGGCTCCAAAAGATAATTCAGCCCGTCGGAAAGGCATAGAATACTGTCTACAGTACCGTAAAGCTCAAATTCCCGCATATCCTGCTGCAAATAAAGGATTTCAGGAGAATTATCCCGCTGCCTTGCTACAGAAAGCATTTCTTCCGAAATATCGATTCCCGTCATGTCATAGCCTTTTTTATGAAGAAGGGAGGTAATCTCTCCTGTTCCACAGCATAAATCAAGGATTAAAGAAGGCTTTGTGCCTTCTCTAATCCATATATTTTCTAAAAACGCAACTCTTAGCTCATTATCGTTTTCCATAAATAAATCATAAACTTTGGCAAATTTGCCGTAGGCTCTCATAGTTCCTCCTGTAGGGCGGTGTATGTTTCAAGGCCTATGGGAACGTTTGCCCCCATAGACCCCAATACTTATCGTAAATATCTTATTGAACCCCCATGGCCTTTTCACGTTTTTTAGACGCAAATATTTTGGGCTCTTTGGCTTCTTCGTAATGAATATCAAGCTCCATATTCCTTCTCGCGGCAGAAAGCATCAGTTTTATTCTGTTGAGCTGGTTTACTTCGCTTGCGCCGGGGTCGTAGTCTATAGCCACAATATTGGAAAGAGGATATTGACGCTTCAGCTCTTTTATAATGCCCTTTCCTGTTACGTGGTTCGGAAGGCAGGCAAAGGGCTGCATGCAGACGATATTATTTACGCCGGAATGAATAAGCTCAACCATTTCCGCCGTCAAGAACCAGCCTTCTCCCGTTTGGTTGCAAAGGGATACGATAGGTTCTGCCATTTCCCCAAGCCTTTCAACCGGAACCGGAGCTTTAAATCTTCTGGAACTGTCCAGTGCTTCTCTCATGGGCTTTCTAAGCCATTCGATAAGCTTTATCACTACAGCGGAAGTAAGGGTCTTAGATTTACTTGCGCCCAAATATTTTTCCTTATATTTGGCATTATAGAGGCTATACATGACAAAATCAAGTAAATCCGGCATAACGGCTTCGGCCCCTTCGCTTTCTATAAGGTTTACGGCATCGTTATTTGCCGTTGGATGGAATTTTACAAGGATTTCTCCCACAAGGCCTACCTTGGGCTTTTCTATATCAAGGATTGGAAGATTATCGAAATCTTCAACCATTGCCTTGCAGATTCTCTTATACTCTTTAAAGCTTCCTTTTTTAACGGCCCTTTTGCAGATTTGATTCCATTTATAGTAAAGAGCATCGGCGGAGCCTTTGTTCTTCTCATAAGGGCGAACCTTATACAATACCCGCATTAAAATATCGCCGTAAATAACCGCCTGCATGGCTCTTACTAAGAGTGACGGAGTGTATTGCATGCCCGGGTTCTGTTCAAGGCCCGACGCATTCAGGCTTATAACAGGTACATGAGAAAGATTTGCTTTCTCCAAGGCTCTTCTGATGAAGGCAATGTAATTGGTGGCCCTGCAGCCGCCCCCAGTCTGGCTGATTAATACGGAAACATTGTTGATATCATATTTTCCGCTGTTCAAGGCGTTTAAAAGCTGACCTACGACAATCAAAGACGGATAGCAGGCATCATTATTCACGTATTTAAGGCCGGTATCAACGCTTTCTTTATCGATGGCGGGCATCACCTCAAGATTATAGCCGCTGCTTACAAAGGCTTCCCTTAAAAGGTCAAAATGAATCGGTGACATTTGAGGGCAGAGAATGGTATGGTTTTTCTTCATTTCTTTGGTGAATACGATTCTTTCCGCCTTTGGCTTGGCAGGCTTAAGGCCTCTGTTCTGCCTTCTTCTTTCTTCAAGGGCTGCGAATAAGGAACGGATTCTTATTCTTGCGGAGCCTAAATTGGAAACCTCGTCTATTTTTAAAAGGGTATATATTTTTCCTGTTGCGGATAAGATGTCATGAACCTCATCTGTGGTTACGGCATCAAGGCCGCAGCCGAAGGAATTCAGCTGTACAAGCTCAAGGTTTTCTTTATCTCTTACATAGAAAGCCGCCGCATAAAGCCTCGAATGGTAGGCCCATTGGTCGATGACCCGCAAAGGCCTTTCCACATTGCCTAAATGGGCAACGCTGTCCTCTGTTAAAACCGCAACTTTATAGCTTGTAATAAGCTCCGGAATACCGTGGTTGATTTCAGGGTCCACATGATAGGGCCTTCCTGCAAGAACCACGCCTTTCATATTGTTTTCTTCAAGGTATTTTAAAGTTTCTTCGCCTTTTTTGCGAATGTCCTCACGGAAGCATTCCTGCTCGTTCCATGCTTTATGAAAGGCATTTTCTATAAGCTTTGTATCGATAAATGAAAATTCCTCGTTAAGCCTTTTAAAAAGATTTTCCCTGTCTCCGAAATTAAGGAAGGGGTTTGAGAATATAATATGCTTTTCCCGAAGGTCTTCCACGTTATTTTTGATGTTTTCAGGGTAGCTTGTAACAATAGGGCAGTTATAATGATTATTCGCCCCTTCCATTTCCTTCTTTTCATAAGCGATACAAGGGTAGAAAATAAATTTTACGCCCTTTTCTATTAAATCCATAATATGGCCGTGGGCAAGCTTTGCCGGATAGCACACGGATTCACTGGGAATGGATTCAATGCCCTTTTCATATATATTTCTGTCGGATTTACCGGATAATACGACTTTATATCCTAAATTTGTAAAGAACACATGCCAGAAGGGGTAGTTTTCATAGATATTCAAAACCCTCGGGATACCGACGGTTCCTCTTACGGCTTCTTCCTCTTTTAAAGATTCATAGGCAAAAAGCCTGTTATATTTATAGTCGAATAAATTCGGAATCCCTTCTGCCGCCTTGTCGTTTCCAAGGCCCTTTTCACAGCGGTTACCGGAGATGAACCGTCTCCCGCCGGAAAACTTATTGATGGTCAAAAGGCAGTTATTATTGCATCTTCTGCATCTTGCATGGCTTGCTTCAACTTCAAGGTTTTCAAGGCCGTGAAGGTCCAAAAGACCTGTTTCATAGCCTTCTTCATATCTTTCCCTTGCGATTACGGCAGCGCCGAAGGCGCCCATAAGCCCTGCAATATCCGGCCTTATGGCTTCCCTTTCGCTGATAAGCTCAAAGGCTCTTAAAACTGCCTCATTATAGAAGGTTCCCCCTTGAACCACAAGTTTTTTCCCCATTTGCTTGGGGTCTGTGATTTTAATAACCTTATGTAAAGCATTTTTTATAACAGAATAGGCAAGACCTGCGGAAATATCCGAAACCTCCGCCCCTTCCTTCTGAGCCTGCTTTACTCTTGAGTTCATGAAAACCGTACATCTGGAGCCTAAATCGATAGGTTTTTCCCCTACTAAGGCTATTTTTGCAAAATCCTTTGTTTCCATGCCAAGGCCCTTTGCAAAGGTTTCTATAAAGGAGCCGCAGCCGGCGGAGCATGCCTCGTTCAAAATAACATTTTCAATCACGCCGTCTTTTACCTGCATGCATTTCATATCCTGGCCGCCGATATCCAAAATAAAGTCTACCTCAGGCTCGAAAAATGCCGCCGCTTTATAATGGGCAACCGTTTCGATTTCGCCGATATCCACTTTAAAGGCTGCCTGGGCAAGGCCTTCACCATAGCCTGTAGAACAGGAATTTCTGATATGCACCGTATCAGGCATTTTATGATAAAGTTCTTTTAAGGATTTACTGATTACGTTTAAAGGGTTTGCCTCATTAGAAGCATAATAGGAATAAAGAAGCTCCCCGTTTTCTCCTATGAGGGCAACCTTTGTCGTTGTGGAGCCTGCGTCAATGCCTAAGAAGGCATCCCCTGAATAGGCCGCTAAATCGGCTCTTTTAACTGTTGCCTTATCGTGCCTTTTCTTAAATAACGCATATTCTTCCGGGTCTTTAAACAAAGGCTTGAGGCGGCTGATTTCAAAATCCACCTGACGGTTATAATTTAAATTATGGATAAGTTTCGTAAAGCTTATAACCTTTTGGTCTTTAACGCTTAATGCTGCACCCATGGCGGCAAATAAATGAGAATTTTCAGGAATAATAATTTCGTCCTCTTTCAGTTTTAAAACATCTATAAACCGTTCCCGAAGCTGGTCAAGAAAGTGCAAAGGCCCGCCAAGAAAAGCAACCTTTCCCCTGATGGGCTTTCCGCAGGCAAGGCCGCTGATGGTCTGGCTTACGATAGCCTGAAAAATGGATACGGCTAAGTCTTCTTTTCTTGCCCCTTCATTAATCAAAGGCTGAATATCGCTTTTGGCAAAAACACCGCATCTTGCTGCGATAGGGTATATAATTTTATAATCCTTCGCAAGGTCGTTAAGGCCTGTTGCATCTGTCTGCAAAAGGGTCGCCATCTGGTCGATAAAAGAACCTGTTCCGCCGGCGCAGATGCCGTTCATTCTCTGTTCCAGACCGTCTTTAAAATAAATAATTTTGGCGTCTTCTCCGCCGATTTCTATAGCTACGTCAGTCTGCGGCGCCGTCTGGGTAATCACATTTGAAACGGCCACAACCTCCTGAATGAATTCGGCCCCTACCCACTTTGAAAGGCTTAATCCGCCGGAACCCGTAATCATAGCCTGAAACTCAATGTCTCCAAGCTCTTCCATGGCAGACCTTGCCATGTCTGAAAGGGTTCCCGCTATATTGGAAAAATGCCTTTGATATCTGCCGAAAACAATATTTTTCTCCTGGTCTAAAATCGCTATTTTAATGGTGGTGGAACCGATATCTATTCCCATTGAATATTTTTTCATAAAATCACCTGCTTGCAAAAAGAGTTAAAAAGCTCATCGGCATTTTCCTCCGCCAGCTTTTTGATATTGATTTCTTTTTTTATCATTTTAAGAGACATAAGCCCCTCATTTAAAAGCATTATTTTAAACGCCAATGCCTTAGGGTCCCCGTCGTTACCGTAGGGGTTCCCCTCTCTAGCCGTTTCCAAAATAGAAGCCGCAAGAGCGCATGCCTCGTCAAATACCTTTTTACGAAATTCCATCATATAGTCGAATTTCTTGCTGCCCTCCACAATGAGGCTGAATATTTTAGAAAATGAAATGCTGTCGTCTTTGAAAATTTCCTTCAGGTAGTCCTCATAGCCCAGTAAAAGGCTGCATAAAAGCCGAAGCCTCTCTTTCGGCGAAAGCCTTGATGAACGAACCTTTATAAACAAGTTTTCAAAGTATTCCAATATGTATGTTTTAAATATTTCATATATCAGCTCATCTTTACTTGAATAGTAATGGTAGAAGCAGCCCTTTGTAATTCTTGCGCTCCCTACAATATCATTTACGGAAACATCGCCGATACCGCTATCTATAAAAAGCCTGAAAGAATGGGCGGCTATGTTTTCTTTTTTTGTCATATCTCACACTCCAATGGTTCTCATGTTCCTGTTAAAAATTTTTATGCAGTAAAACGAAACCCTATCAGCCAAAACAAAACCGACCGGTTGGTTTATTATAGAATAAAAAAACACCTTTTTCAACACCTTTTACAGCTTTTTAATATTAAACTATAAAATAAACTTCAATATTCTTAGGGCAAAAATGCAGTTTTTAATATATAAAACCATCTTATAATATTAAATATACAAATTTCCTAATAGATTTTCAAGCCTTTATACTATAAATTATCTAAAGAAAATCATTATTATAACTTAAATATTAAAAATTGCCTAATTATATTTAGCAAACCTGAAAATTAAGTTTGTTAATCCTCTTAGGGAAGTAATTTAAAAATAATTTACAAACTTATTCTTATATAATAAATTTACAGTTAAACAGCAGCAAGTCCGCATATCACCTGGATTTAAAAATTTACCGTTCCCGAAGGAAATCCATATTTTTGAGGCTGCAGTGAATAGATTGTTATTACTTCTTTATAGAAATTTACTCTATCATTTTAAATAAGCTGAGTATAAATTATATAGCCGCAGATCTGCGGCCATATAATTGAGGTAAAATTTTTAATGCAATATAATTATTTTTACGTAAACCGGCAATAAATGTCTGTATCGGGTTGATTCGTATGAAGCAATTAAAAATTGTATAATCCCAAGGTTGTAAATTATTTTTAAGCTCGCGTCTCCTTATGATTAATAAACATCTTTTTAAATTTGTTCGCTATATTTTTTGACCTCTCCGTTAAGCTTCTTACTTCGCATAAATAAGACAGGTATGCTCTTTAAAATTATAAATATTCGTAAGTTCCATATTTATGCCTGATTTTCTTAAAAGGACGGAAAGCTCCCCTACTGTTCTCTGCCGTGCCCCTCTGAAATTCACACTGAGCCGAAAGCCGTAAAGCAAGGCCTCGACAGGCTCTTTTCCGTTTTCAAATAAAATATCTTCATAAATAAAGATATTTTCACAGTCCTTTAAAATATCAGCCATATTGTTTAAAATGCAAATACATTTTTCATCATCATAGTCATGAAGGATATTGGATAAGATTACACAGTCGTATTTTCCTTTAGGGCTGTCTTTAAAAAAATCGCATTCTATATAATGAATATTGCGGCTTAACTCTTTTCCTCTTTCACAGGCCTCCGGCAGGTCAAAAACATAAGAAGAAGCCCCTGTAAAGCTCTCCATAACCGCCGAAAGAAGGCCGCCGGAGCTTCCCCCGATATCGGCTATTTTCTTCCCTGTGAAATCAAATATCCTTGAAATATTCCTTCCGTAGCCATAAGATACTTCATAATTACAGCTATGGTATAACAAAAGCTCGGAGGAACTAAGCCCCTGAAAAAAACTTGGGGGATTTAATTCCTGCATTTTTTCATAGAGGATAGCGCTGTCCTCTTCTAATTGACGGCTTTTGTACTCCTGAAGAAACGCTTCACACCTTTCTTTGTCCGAAATGCCGAAGACATCTAAAATCCGAAGGGCCGCCTTCTCCCCTTCAGGGCATTGGGCAGGAATCTTAAAAAAATCCGTCTTCAATGCAGCATAAGCCGCTTCGTATATAAATTTTATCTGATAATCTTCCATAAGCTCATTCCTTTGTAAAATAAGAATATATAGTAATATAATTTTAAGGTAGTAACAAAAAGCTATTTCTCATAAAAGGCTTCATCTATAGAAGCATTTAAATGATGCCTTTCAAAATACACGCTTTTTGTTACCCTGTTTAAGGTATATTACTATAAGATTGATTAATAGGCTGATATGCGCTTCTAGTCATCGTCCAAACCGTAACCTGGCCACTTTAAAAAAGCCGCTTTAAGCGGCTGGTTTCCTATACAATCTTTTGTATTTTTACATCGTCAAATATTTTAAGCATTTCATCATAGGTGGATATGTCGGAGGTATATGCTGTGGCGCTTCCCGCTGCGACACTCATCTGGAAACTTCTTAAATAATCCCCTGATTTAATCAGTTCTCCGATAAAGGCCCCTACCATTGCATCTCCTACGCCGTTTGTATTTACTACTCTGCCGGGAGGAAATTCAGCTTTGTAAATGCCTTCTTTCGTAAAATATATAGGTCCTTCCCTGCCGTCAAGGGATACAATTACATTTTGAGCACCAAGCTCCACCGCCTTTTTGCCGTAATTCATAACGGCGTCCATGGTTACTATGGTAGTGTCAAACATAATGCCTAGTTCTTTAAGGCTGGGCTTTATGAAAAAGGGCTTTGCACTTATCATTTCCCTTAAAGTGTCCCCGTCGGAATCAACCACAAGGCGAACGTTCTTTGCCTGGGCCGCATCTCCTAAGATTTTATAAAGGCCCATAAGCTCGGGACTGTGAACTGAGCCTGAAAGAAAAAGATAATCCACCTCTGTAATCATATCAAGCTTCCGAAACATTGCTTCAATATCTTTTCTGCTTATTTCCGGGCCTCTTGCGTTTATGACGGTGTCATAGCCTTCGCTTAGGATTTTTATATTTATTCTTGTTTCCCCTTCTATTTCAACAAAGCTCCACCGTATGCCTGCTTTATCCAGAATGCTTCTTACAAACTGCCCCATAAAGCCGCCTACAAACCCCATGGCTATACATTCAACGCCCATGTAATTTAGTATCCTGCATACATTAATTCCTCTTCCCCCTGCAAACATGGTCTCAGAGCTTACCCTGTTATAATAGCCCTTCTGAAGATCCGGAACGTTCAATATATAATCTATAGAGGGGTTTACAGTTAAGGTATATACCATAGAATCACCGCCTTATATCATATTATTTATAGCAACTTACAGCAATTTGTAAAAATAACCGACTTATTTGATATCGTAAATTTAAAACAGAACAGGAACAAAACCCTATATCCATGAGTGCAAAACATGCTGTTTTTGAAGGAAGGCCGTGATTTTGCGTCTGTATCCTGTTCCTTTTTTATAAGAAATTTACTATATTGGCATTATTTAAGCAAATTGCTGTAAATCTTTATAATAAATATTTCTCATGCTTTTAAGATAGTCCATTATATTTTCATCCCAGCTTTTATTATAGCAATATCCAAGGGCTTCTCCAACATGGAGAGCAGATATTCTGAATAAATCGCAGGCTGTAAAAATCGCTTCCCATAAATTATCGTAATTTCCGCCGGAATATGTCTTTTTATACAGTTCATATAAGTAGGGCGGAAGATATTTTTTATACTGTTTTCCCCACATTCCGACATTTACAGAAGAACCCGTGTCGACACTAATATACCAATCCATCATCTTATGGAGTTCTCCCAAAACCACCTCATAATACATTCTCATGGCATAAGGCAACTGGTCTCTTACGATGCCCTTTGCAACATTATTAAGACACCAGAAGAAATTATTGCAGCAGCCGTTATAGGAAGCCTCTTCAGGCCTTTTCACAAGATAATCTTTTTCGCTTGATTTTGGAATATGAGGTAAAATTCCGTCCTTATCCATTAAAGGAACAGTAAGGCTGTCTGAGCCGTAGGACTCACGCATATGGTCTATGGTTTCAATATGAAGGTCGATTCTTGTACTGTCTTTAAAAAGAATCAGAAAGCCATAATAAGAAAAATCCCATAAAATATTTTCAGGATTTAAGGAATTTATATCCGGCTCCTGAACCATAGCAATCTCTCCAAATACAGAAAGCCAGCTGCTGTCTTTAATGAAGCTTTCTATTGCCGTAACTACATACACAATATCATAATCCTGAAACAAATCCTTTTCTATATTAGGATTTGCCCGTGAGCCGTTCATGTATACGGCGCGGATCAAATTGTTTTCTTCCGCGGTTTTAAGTATTATATGAAACATTTCTTCTTCTGATCTCATTTATAACCTCCCTAAGGATAAAACAATCAAATAACTTATCCGGTAATTTCCATAAAACTCAATATAAGCAAAACTTATAATTCAGGATTTATGCTATAAGAATCAGGCAGGAGAATGGTTTTTAAATAAGTGATTATAATGAAATACTTCTGTTTTTTATTGAAAAATAAGATTTAACTGTCGTACATTTAATATTAATTCCTTAAACTTATAAAGTCAACCTTGTGAATTCTGCCTTTTAGTAAAATTTATTTTTATTTGCTTTAAATTTCGATAAAAATTTTGTATAATGTATACAGCTAATAAATTTTAGGGGAGATGATGCTTATGGGTATTGGTTTCATAGGCGCAGGCAACATGGCCGGAGCAATTATAAAGGGCCTTCGCCGTTCAGGCTTTAAAGACGATATTTTCTTGACAGATGTTCAGCCTGATAAAGCAAAAATCATAGCTGACGAAGCAAATGCCGTCCTTTGCCAAAGCAATGAAGAAATTATTGAAAAGGCGGAATATGTCCTTCTTGCCGTAAAGCCGGATATGTATAAAAAGGTTTTAGAAAGCCTTTCCGAAAAGCTTTCCCAAAAGAAACCTGTAATTATTTCCATTGCCGCAGGTACTTGTCTTGATGCGGTTACAGAATATGCAGGTGTTGAAACCCTTCCCGTAATCAGAGTAATGCCCAATGTAAATGCCTTGGTTCTCGAAGCTGTTAGCGCCCTTTGTAAAAACAGCCATGCTACGGAAGAAAACCTTAATTACGTAAAATCTGTTTTTGATGCCATAGGAACGACTGTGCTTCTTGATGAAAAATATTTTACGGCCTATACGGGAATCGCCGGCTGTTCCCCTGCCTTTGCCTTTCTTTTTATAGATTCTCTGGCAAATGCTGCGGTTAAACACGGTATTCCTAAGGAAACTGCCGTTAAAATTGCCTCTCAGGCCCTTCTCGGAAGCGCTAAAAATCTTCTTCATTCCGGCGAGGTTCCCTGGGCCATGATAGAAAAGGTATGCTCTCCCGGGGGAACTACCATAGAAGGTGTTCTTGCCCTTGAGGAATACGGCTTTAACACAGCCGTTGTAAAGGCTGTTGACGCAACCATAGCAAAAGATAATCACTTAAAGGAAATTCTCTCCAAGTAATTGGCGGTACCTTTATATACCAGGTATAGTTTTCAATTATAGGTATTGTTTTAAATCTATATTAAGTCTATAATGTAAATGTTAAAATTATAACTTTTTTAACTTATACTGACATATTTTGAGAGGCCTTGATTAAAGGGCTTTTCCCCGTTTTACGAGAATTATTTACAATTTTAATTCTTGGTTAAGATTTAATCACTGTCAATCTTTGTTGAAAAATATGCATTTATGTAATTTATGCGATGTAAGGCTAACCCTTAGGGCCATGCCACTTCATATATAAAGCTAAATTAAGAACATATTACTTAATCAGGCTTACGCATCATAATCAGGTAAATCAGAAGCGCTGTTTTTCATATTCTTTATAGGTATTTTTGAACATCGTGCTTTAAATATTTATTTGATTATAGCCAAAAGCCCCGCTGCTTAATCGATTAAGGACAGGCCGGGGGAATTTTCCCTGTCTTTATCAATTTAAGATAAGCGTAAATTCACAATTATTAAAAGGAGTGTAACTATGTTTAAAGTAGTAAGAAAAAAAGAACTTAACACCTCCGTTACTTTAATGGAGATTGAGGCCCCTTTTATCGCCAGGAAAGCCAAGGCCGGCCAGTTCATCATTTTCCGCGTGGATGAAGACGGCGAGCGTGTTCCCCTCACCATAGCCGACACCAATACGGAAACCGGCACGGTTACGATTATATTTCAGCAGGTTGGAAGATCAACCATGCTCTTAGCCCAGCTTAACGAAGGAGATTATCTTCTTGACTTTGTTGGCCCCTTAGGTCTTCCTACTCATGTTGAAGACAATGTTAAAAAAGTATGCATCATCGGCGGCGGCGTTGGCTGCGCTATTGCTTATCCCCAGGCTAAGCACTTTTTCAAAGAAGGTCTTCACGTAGATATGATCGCGGGCTTCCGCTCAAAGGACATCGTTTTTCTTGAAGAAGAAATGAAGGCTGTTGCAACGAATCTTTATATTACTACAGACGACGGCACCTACGGAGAAAAAGGCTTTGTTACAGATAAGCTTAAATCCCTTATAGACGCCGGAAACAATTATGATCTCGTTATCGCCATAGGACCTATTCCTATGATGAAATTCGTTTCAAAGACTACAGAGCCTTACGGCATTAAGACCCTTGTTTCCTTGAACCCGATTATGATAGACGGAACAGGTATGTGCGGCGGCTGCCGTGTTTCCGTAGGCGGAGAAATAAAATTTGCCTGCGTTGACGGCCCCGACTTTGACGGACATAAGGTAGATTTTGATGAGCTTATGAGAAGAAACACCTTCTACCGCGGAGAAGAAACACATAGCAGAGAAAATTGCAGACTTTTCAATCAGGGAGGTAAGGAAAATGCCTAATATGGCCCCAAATAAAACCGCTATGCCGGAACAGGACCCGAATGTAAGAAATAAGAACTTTTTAGAAGTAGCAACAGGCTACACAGAAGAAATGGCAAAAGAAGAAGCCGAAAGATGTTTGAACTGCAAGCATAAGCCCTGCGTTTCCGGCTGCCCCGTTAACGTAAGAATACCTGAATTCATTATGCAGGTAAAAGACGGCAACTTTGAAGAAGCTTATAAAATAATAACTTCTACAAACACTTTGCCTGCTGTATGCGGAAGAGTTTGCCCTCAGGAGAGCCAGTGCGAAAGCAAATGCGTAAGAGGCATTAAAAACGAGCCTGTAGGCATCGGAAGACTTGAGCGCTTCGTAGCTGACTGGTATATGAAAAATGTAGAAGCAAAGGCTGAAAAAGTTTCTTCAAACGGCCATAAGGTGGCTGTAATCGGCGCAGGTCCTTCCGGCCTTACCTGTGCAAGCGACCTTGCAAAATTAGGCTATGAAGTTACTATTTTCGAAGCCTTCCATACAGCCGGCGGCGTTCTTGTTTACGGTATTCCCGAATTCAGATTGCCAAAGGCAATTGTTAAAAAAGAAGTTGAAAACCTTGAAGCCATGGGCGTTAAGATTATGACAAATATGGTTATCGGAAAGGTTTTATCCATAGACGAGCTTTTTGAAGACGGTTTTGAAGCCGTATTCGTAGGCTCAGGCGCAGGGCTTCCGGCATTTATGGGAATCCCCGGCGAAGGTCTTGTAGGCGTATATTCCGCCAATGAGTTCCTTACACGTATTAACCTTATGAAAGCTTACAAAGACGACAGCGACACCCCTATTAAAAAGAGCAAGCGCATTGCAGTAGTAGGCGGCGGAAACGTTGCCATGGACGCTGCAAGATGTGCTAAGAGAATCGGTGCAGAGGAAGTTTATATTGTATATAGACGCGGTTTAGAAGAAATGCCTGCAAGACTTGAAGAAGTTCACCATGCACAGGAAGAAGGCATTATTTTCAAAAACCTTACAAACCCTGTAAAAATAGTAGGCGATGAAAACGGCTTCGTATGCGGTATGGAATGCATCGAAATGGAGCTTGGAGAGCCTGATGCTTCCGGCAGAAGAAGACCTGTTGCAAAAGACAATTCCAACTTCATTCTTGATGTAGATGCAGTTGTTATGGCTATCGGAACTTCTCCGAACCCGCTTATCAGAACCACAACAGACGGCCTTGAAGCCAACAAATGGGGCTGCCTTGTGGCAAACGACAAAATGGCTACAACCCGCGAAGGCGTATTTGCCGGCGGAGACGCCGTTTCCGGCGCAGCTACCGTTATCAATGCCATGGGCGCAGGTAAAACTGCCGCTGCTTCCATTGATGAGTATATCAAAAACAAAAATAAGTAATAAAACCTTTCGTCTATTAAGACAGTTATATAAAAAGCTGAGGATAAAATCCTCAGCTTTTTGAATTATTAAAAAATGTTTATTAAGGAATATTGCAAAAAGTCATCCATTGATTATCCGCATCAAGCTTCGCATTCATACCGATAGGCAGTATTGCGTGCTTTGCGCCATGGCCGAAATCATCTGTGTAAACAACAGGAATACGGTATTTAGCACCAAAGCGCGCTAGGCAGCGCAATAAATCCTCCGGAGCATTAAGGGCATAATGTCCGAAAATTAGTCCGGAAACGTTTTTCATGAATCTGCTTTGGCCGATAAAAGCAAGGTATGAGCTTACTTCTCCTACGCCGCTGAATTTTTCATGATCTTCTAAGAACAAAAGGTATTTTTTATCAGCATTATACTGAAAATTTTCATTGGCAAGCATTAGGCCGAAGAGCGCAGTGTATCCGCCTATAAGCGTACCCTCGCAAACACCGCCGTGCAAGGTTTTCCAATTGCTGTTGCTTATAAATCGGTCTGCCTGAAACCCTTCCACAAAATGAGAACAAAACTGCATGTAATCATAATGCCGCAGGTCTGAAAACTCCCCTGCTCCCATGCCATAGTAAGTAATCAGACCTGTTTGAGCATAAATTGCATTGAGTATAGAAGTGCCATCACTGTAGCTGCTGAATATTTTCGGGTGACGCCGGATATTATCATAATCAATCAGCGGCAGAATCTCCGCTGCACTTGCACCACCGTTAAATAAAACCATTTGTACACTGCCATCTGCCACAAGGGAATTTAAATCGGCGGCTCGTTCCTCCGCACTAGCGGCATAGCCGTAAGTATCCTTTTGAAAGTTATCACCGAGTTTTATTCTAAATCCAAGGCGTTCTATTGCGGCAAAGGCAGGAATATAGCGCCCCATATCAGCCACATGACTTGGACAAAATATCCCGATTGTTCCGTTAATATTCAGTCTCTTTGCTTGCATATATAAAACCTCCTCCAAGCATTTCACTGTATCAAAAAATAGCTTTTGACTTTATCTATGATAATAGCATGGTCTTCTATAGTAATATAGCTTTAAGGCAGTAACAAAAAACTATTTTTCATAAACGGCTTTATCTATAGAAGCGCTTAAATGAAGCCATTCAAAATATACGCTTTTTGTTACCCTATTTAAGGTATATCACTATATCCTGTGTCTAGGATGAACTCATAGGACGTTTCGCATTTGCCGTATAAAAATAAAATAAGAGCTGAAAAACTGATTTTCCTAAAATGCAGCTTCTGCCGTCCCTTTGAAAGGGACGGTAAAATATAAATTTATTTCAGAAACCTTAACCGGATATCCTCTGTCTTTATACCTTTTATATTAAATAAATACCGATACCGCCTTTCAAGGCGGTATCGGTATTTATTTTCTTTTTTATTATAAAAATAAGATATTATCATACGAATCCTATCGCCTTAAAATTATTACTATATATCTTAAAAGCCAACTGCCTCCAGAGACACAATGGAAAACAGCTTAATCCGTTTTGAGAAATCGATACTTTTTAACAGTAATTTTTAGTAAGCTGTCCAGCCGGAGTCTGCTACGATTTCCGCTCCGTTAATGAAGCTTGAATCGTCTGATGCAAGGAAAAGCGCTATGGAAGCAATTTCATCAGGGGTCCCCATACGGGCCATATTGGCGCCGCCTGCCTGGGCCATTTTAATACCTAAGGGGCTTGGGTTTGTTATGCCTACGCCGATTTCCGATGCAACGCCGCCGGGGCATATTACATTGCAGCGTATGCCCTGAGACGCATACATATAGCCTATATTTTTCGTCATGCCTACAAGGCCGAATTTAGAAGCCGTATAAGAGGCACCGGCACGGCCGCCGTTTAAACCGCCGATGGAAGCTACGTTAATGATATTGCCGTGGCCTTGGGAAAGCATCACGTTAACTGCCTTTCTGCATGAATAGAAAGGACCGCTTAAATTAACATCTATGATTTTATGCCATAATTCGTCGGTAACTTCTGCCACAGGCATCATTTCATCCATAATGCCTGCGTTGTTTACCAAAATATCAATACGACCAAACTCTTTAATTGCTGTGTCAATCATCAGTTCATTGTCTTCTTTTTTAGACACATCACAGCGGAAAGGAATAATCTTGCCTTCATAGCCCTCTGCTTCTTTGGCTAATTCCTCAAGGCGTTCAGCTCTTCTTGCGGCGGCAATTACCTGTGCCCCTTCTTTTGCAAAAAGAAGGGCGATCGAACGGCCCATACCGGAGCTTGCCCCTGTTACAACAGCAACTTTACCTTTCAATTTCATAATCTAAGCCTCCCTTATCTTTATTGTTAAAATCAGGTCAATCCTAATTATAAAAATAATATAGCTGATTAACCTAAAATATAGTAATATAATCTGAATTTACAAGAATCTATACATAATAAAGGAATATGCCAAGAGGCTTCGTTAAGACCGTATCTTTGGGATAACCTTTACCATATAATTGTAAATGTTTGTGATTAATATGTCAATTTATTAAAGGTTAAAATATTTAACTATGATGATTTTTATATATAATACCTATAGGCTATAAGTATTTGCTTTATATTGGGAGGCACTGTTTTTCGCTTTTGAAATTTTATTTGCCTATATTAAATTTAATAAGTATTTGTTGCTTTCTTATAAAAAATTTACTATAAATGCGCTAAATGTCTTATAATCTTTTACAGAAAGCAATATATGCTTTCATGCCCTTAACTACAGGGGGAGATAAATTTTCGGGAATATCATCTATGGGAAAAAACTTAAGCTCTAGCACCTCGTCCAACTGGGGTATCAGCTCCCCTGCATAATCTTTGCAGATATAAAGGATTTCTATATTTGAAACCTCGTCGCCGTTGGGATATATATAATGCAATTCAGGGCCTGAAAATACGCCGAATAAATCAAGTTTATTTGCCCTTAGTCCTGTTTCTTCAAATAATTCCCTTTGGGCGGCTTCTTCTACTATTTCGTCAATCTCCACAGCGCCGCCTGCATAGGCCCAGCAATTATTATCTTTTCTTAATTGCAATAATATTTCGTTTTTTTCATTTACTGCAATGACACTCGCTCCGCATTGGAGAATAGGTCTTTTGCCTACAAGCTTTCTCATTGATTTTATATATTCCTTCAAAAAATTCCCTCCTTACCTTTTTGATTTAGTTATATAACTTTCTGTTTTATACTCAAATTCATACCAAATAACCCTATTGTCAAATGGAACAGGAAAAAACCTGACTGGATTAAAATATCGTTTACATCATTTGATTCTATAGTATTTTGCGGAGCAAAAATCTTATTCTTTTTCTCTTATTTTATATCCTCCAAAACCACATATTGGCAGCAGTATAAAAAACAAATAGATGATATATCCCTTCTTTTTAAATTCTATCTCTGTTATAATTAATAGGGAATGCTTCTACCTTATCTATTGTTTTTTATCATAAACAGATAATATTACAAAGAGCAAAGGATTATTTTAAAAAAGTATTAAACTTACCGTAATTTTCTTCGTATAATTACTTAGAAAGAAAGGATACGTATTATAGATTCTCTTTCAATTTTAGCGAATTAATGCTTTATACTATATAAAAAGGAGGTACAGCATGCTAACCTTTTTTAAAATATGTTTTGGTGTAGGCTTAGGATATGCAGTTTTGGGCTTTATCCTCGGCCACATATTCAGTGCCTTTGATATCGGCGGAGACAGCGGAGACATTGATTTGGATTTCGGCGGAGATTTAGGTGGCGACTTAGGCGGTGACCTTGGCGGCGATTTCGGGGGAGACTTGGGCGGTGACCTTAGCGGCGATTTAAGCATTCACGGCGACGGCCATTTCGATACCGGCACCCATAATATTTCACCTCTAAAGCCTGCGTGCATTGCCGCGTTTATAACCGTTTTAGGCGGTTCAGGCATGCTTTTTTATCCGAATTTCGGCCCTCTTTTATCTCTTATGGCAGGGTCAACCTTAGGCCTTTTCACTGCATTTTTAATGTTCAGATTAATCATTGTTCCTCTCAATAAAGCCCAGAATACCAGCGCTGTTGAAATTCAAAGCCTTATCGGCCATGACGCTGTCGTTACGGAAAAAATACCCCAGGGGGGATTTGGAAAAATTACCTACAGGATTAACGGAAATATTTATTCTGCTCCGTCAAAAAGTGAGGACGGCAATGAAATATCCAGAAATACTTATGTTGAAATTGCGCATATTGAAAAAAACACTTATTTCGTAGCACCAAAGGCATCAAGAAACTAATTAACTTTAAGGATTTTTGAAGGATAGGCTTTACGCTTCATTCCTTTTAAGAATTAATAAATATAAATGGAGGGGTTATATTGCCAATTGATTTTGGAGTTTTGACAACAGTTCTTGCTATACTGTTCGTAATTTTCCTATTAATATTAAGTGTCGTAGCTCTTTGGAAGAAAGTTCCTCAGGACAAAGCCCTTGTAGTTACAGGCCTTAAGAAAAGAGTTATTTCCGGCGGCGGCGGTCTTGTTGTGCCCATGCTTGAACGCACCGACAGAATTTCTCTTGAAAACATGAAAATCGAAGTTAAAACTGCCGGCGCTCTTACAGAACAAGGCGTTGACATCGTTGCCGACGGTGTTGCGGTTATTAAGGTAAAAAGCGACAAGGAATCCATTCTTGCGGCTGTTGAGCAGTTTAACACAGGTAACGAAGCAAAAACCATAAACGTTATCGAAGACATAGCAAAGGACGTTCTTGAAGGTAAGCTCCGTGAGATTATTTCTAAACTTACTGTTGAGGAAATATATAAGGACAGAGAGAAGTTCGCTTCTCAGGTTCAGGAAGTAGCCGCTTTAGACCTTGCTGATATGGGTCTTGAAATAAAGGCATTCACTATAAGAGATATTTCCGATGATAACGGATACTTACAGGCTCTTGGTAAAAAGCGTATTTCAGAAGTTAAAAGAGATGCCGAAATTGCCGAGGCCGAAGCATCAAAAGAAACAAAGATAAAAACAGCCGAAGCCAACCGTCTTGGAGAAGAAGCAAGGCTTATCTCTGAAACCCAGATTGCCGAAGCTGCAAAAGAAAAAGAGCTTAAGGTTCAGGCCTACAGAAAAGATCAGGAATCTTCAAGGGCTTCTGCCGACCTTGCTTACGAGATTGAAGCAAATATCGTTAAAAAGCAGGTTACTGAAACTGAAATGCAGATAGAAATCGTTAAGCGCCAAAAAGAAATAGAAGTAAACGAGGTTAATAAACAGCTTGCTGAAACCCAGATGCAGATAGAAATCGTTAAGAAGCAGAAGGAAACAGAGCTTGCGACCCAAGAAGCAGTCCGCAGAGAGCAGGAGCTTGAAGCAACCGTAGTTAAAGAAGCAGATGCCGATAAATACCGTAAGGAAAAAGAGGCAGAAGCCGCTAAATACAAAGAAATACAAAACGCTCAGGCCCGCGCCGAAGCCATTCGCCTTGAAGGTATGGCAAAGAGTGAAGCCAGGAAGCTTGAAGGTATGGCAGAAGTCGATATTATCCGTGAAAAGGGTTTTGCAGAAGCAGAAGCAATGACTAAAAAAGCAGAAGCTTATAAGCTTTATAACGACGCGGCTATTACCCATATGATTATAGAAAAGCTTCCTGAAATTGCCGCAAATGTTGCCGCTCCTCTTGCAAAAACTGAAAAAATCGTTGTTGTTGATAACGGCGGCGGTGATAAAAGCGGAGCAGCAAAGGTTTCCGGCTACGTAACAGATATTGTTGCAAGCCTTCCTGAAACTGTAGAAGCAATTACAGGCGTTAATATTAAAGAAACATTATCAAGAGCAACAAAAAAATAAAAGACCAAGAATTTAAAAGCCAGACTTTTAAATTTTAATATAGCATTTGCTGCGGCTTATAAAAGCAAATGAAATAATTCTCTATCCTTTATTATTATAAAAAACCACGGCGGCTTTTGCTTCCGTGGTTTTTACGTTTATATTCTTTATCACTTCTTCATAATAAATTTACTATAGATGCATCATAATAAAACAAGTAAATAAATGCCACAAAAGGCTTATATTTGGAATAGGCTTTTTCGGCTGCTTTACTTCTGGCAGGCTGCCGGCATCCATCTAAACAATAATATGTATTGAAAAATCGTGTTTATGCAGGGGACCAGCCTGTCTCCATCTAAAATTACAGTAAGAAAAACCGTATATTTTATACTTAGTGAACCTGAAAATACTTACAGTGAAGCTAGGTGAATATTCCCTTATAGTCAACAAAGATCTTTTCATTTTTGTTTACTATAAATGGTTTAATATAAGCGTTTCTATGTATTTAAGCCCTTTATGAAAAATAAGTTTTTCTTACTGCCTTATAACTGTTTTACTTTATATAAATATATGCAAGAGTATCTCTAGTTCACAGTGCAATCCCTTTTACAACGGAAAATCTTATCCCTTTTATTATATCGCTGTAAAAGCCCCTGTTTTTTTATTTGCTTTCCTTTATATACCATTTTGGAATAAACCGTTCAAAGCCCTCATACCAGTTCATGATGTTTTCCCCTTGCCGAATCATTGTTTTTATTTCCTTATCTCCAAAGGATATGGCCCAGGGTATTGAGCTTAATTGATTTGAGCAGATATAAAGAGCCATAAGCCTGAAAAAAGCCTCAGGAGGGGTGCCGTCAAAATACCCGTTTATTCTTCCCGATGCAAAATAAGGGCTTATATCGGCACACCATACGATTCTGTCAAACTCGCTCCACGGATCTCCATAGCTTACTCTGTTTAAATCTATTATGCCAAGCATTCTGTCCTTTGATAAAACCATGTTGCCGATATGGTAATCCCCGTGCTGTAAAGACTCAGGCCTTCCTTTTAAAAGATGCCTGTTTTCATTTATATAAGAAATGATTTTTTCTTCCCCTGAAATTTTTATGCCGCATTCTTTATATCCTTTTATTTTTCTGTCTATTTTGTGATTCATTTTTATTTCCCACGGTTCCATAGGAACAGAAACGTTTATACTGTGTATTTCTTTTAATATTTTTCCTGCTTCTATGCCGAGGCTGTATTGCTCTTTTTCAGTAAGCTCTCTAATTTTTTCTTCCAAGTCGTATCCCCGGACCCAAGAAAAAACACTAAACAGCTCATTTTCATTAAGCCTTCCGAAGGACAGGACTTTTGGAATATTGATACTGAGCCTGTTAAAAAGCTGAAGGTCTCTAAAGGCTTCTTCTCTTTTTTCATAATCATTTTGATACGGAAAAACTCTTACAAGATATTCTTTTCCGTCGTCATCTTTGGCGTAATATTTCCTGTCTTCCGACCAGCCTTTATTTATGGGCTTTATTTCACACCATTTTTCAGAGCCTTCTATGCTTTTAAAATATGCTTCCATAAACGCCTCCTTTTAAAAATTCGATTAGGCAGTTTCTGAAAACCGGAAAACCGATGGATATTTTGCAAGAAAGCTTGAATTCGAGAAGAAAACCGCAGAGATAGCAACGCTATCTTGAGGATTTTCGACGATGAAGTCATGCTTTTATGGCAAAATATACTAGAGTTTGGAGTTTTCAGAAACGCCCTAATAAATTATCGTAAATTTACTATGAAGAAGCAGCAAAAGCTTATTCCTTTAAGGCTCATCGTTATCAACATAAAAACCAGTTTGATAACGATACGAAAGTACTTACTTAAAAAAGGGTTACAGATTTACGCCTGTACCCTTATCCAAGTTTGCTTAGTATAAAAACATGAATTTCCTTCGGAAACGGTATATTTTGAGCTTTCGTAAATGTACGGCTTTTCTACTGGCTAACTTTAAATCTACTATAAATAATAGAAAGTGACAACCCCCTTGACTTCCTCCAGTATAAATTGACAGGAAAGGCATTAAATGCTAAATTTATAATTACAGTAAATATTTAATGAATAAAGTGCGTATTTTAAGCATACAAATTGTGCTTAGCAATGCGCAATACCAAGGAGGGAATTTACATGAAAACAGTAATTCTTGACGGATATACCTTAAACCCCGGCGACTTATCATGGGAAGGCTTTGAAAGCCTTATGCCAGTAGAATATTATGACCGGACCCCTGCCAAGGACATAATTTCAAGAATCGGAAATGCCGAAATAATTATAGTGAATAAAACCCCTATTTCAAAAGAAACTATAGATGCGTGTCCTTCAATAAAATATATTGGCGTCCTTGCCACAGGCTATGACGTAGTTGATGTTAAATATGCCGGTTCAAAAGGCATCGTGGTAACCAACATTCCTACCTACGGCACAAATACTGTCGCCCAGTATGTGTTTGCTCTTCTTCTTGCGGCCTGCCACAAGGCGGAAAGCCATTCCCAAGGCGTATTCGCCGGAAAATGGCAAAGCTCTCCCGACTTTTCCTACTGGGATTCTCCTCAGACAGAACTTTGGGGAAAGACCATAGGAATTATAGGCCTTGGAAAAATAGGAAGCAGGGTTGCTGAAATAGCCTGCGCCTTTGGGATGGAAGTTATCGCCTATAACCCCAGAGGGCCGGTAATTACAAATTGCCCTGTAAAATTTGAAAGCCTTAATACCCTTCTTGAAAAATCTCACGTAATAAGCCTCCACTGCCCCCTTACGGAAGAAACAAGGGGCATTATAAATAAAGAAACCATTGATAAAATGAAAGACGGCGCCATATTAATCAATACCTCAAGAGGCCCTCTTGTAAATGAAGAAGATGTTTGTAAAGGCCTTTCCTCTGGAAAAATAGGCTTTTATGCCGCCGATGTTGTAAGTAAAGAGCCTATCCTTTCGGATAATCCTTTGCTTCAGGCTAAAAATTGCATGATTACGCCCCATATGGCTTGGGCAGCAAAGGAAGCAAGGCAGAGGCTTATGAATATAGCCGTAAACAATCTAAAGGCATTTTTAAATGGCGCTCCTATAAATACCGTAGGCCCCGCCAGATAAAATAAACTTAAAAAAATCATGCTTGCATCCTTTTTCAAATTTGCTTAATATTAAGTAAACTTTCATAAGACCAAAGTTTTGCAGTAAAAATTTCGTGGTTCAAGGTATTTTCCAAATACCTTTTCTGCTTTGGTTTTTATCTCATATAAAAGAGGAGATTTTATTGTATATAGACCCTTTGTTTTTAGAAGATGAATATCTAAATTATTTTTTTAAAAAAGTAGATTATGCCCATACAGATAAATGCAAAATTACAGCCTATGCTCCTAAAGAACTTCTTGCCATCAGAGGCTTCAAGGCAGAAAAATGCATTCTTGTGCTCTCAGGAAAATTAAGGGTGTATAATCAGTTCATAAACGGAAAAAACTATGTCCTGGAGGACATATCCCAAGGGGCTGTGATAGGCGAAATGGAAGCCGCCGGCAAATGGGGGGAATACACCTCTACAGTAGAGGCGGCGACGGAAGCAAAGGGCCTTGTTTTTCCCCATGAGGTTTATATAAGCTGGCTTACGAATAGCCATGAATTTGCCGTAGATGCGGCTATGCGCTTAGGAAGAATGATGTGTAATTCCTCAAGCTTTAAGGGGGAAAACCTTGTGTTTTCTTCCGGCTTATCTATTGCCATGCTTCTTAGAAGGTATTATGTAGAAAACGTCGGAAAAGGTGGAAACGTCATCGTAAATGAAACAAGAAACCAGCTTTCAGAAAAATCAGGAACCTCTCTGAGAACCGTAAATAGAAGCATAAAAACATTAATAAACCTTGGAATCATCACCATTCGAAAGGGAAAAATCTTTATGGATAAGGATAGCTTTTCAAAATTAGTTGATTATATATCAGAAAACATGTAATAGGGTAAACTTATTATAAGGCAGTCACAAAAACCGATTCATTAAAGACTTATGGTTACCAAACAAAAACAAGCTTAATAACCATAAAAAACTCACTAAAAAAGATTTACAGGCTCACGCCTGTATCTTTTTCCAAGTTCGCT
Organism: Anaeropeptidivorans aminofermentans; assembly: GCF_940670685.1. Taxonomy (GTDB): domain Bacteria; phylum Bacillota; class Clostridia; order Lachnospirales; family UBA5962; genus Anaeropeptidivorans; species Anaeropeptidivorans aminofermentans. The sequence continues at coordinate 3,345,825 of NZ_OW711693.1, forward strand.
TCGTATAAAAATATGGATTTCCGCAGGAAACAGTACATTTTTGAGTCTATAGAATATACTGTTTTGTTACTGTTTCATTTTAAATTTACCACAGATCCGGCAGAGCTCTTAATGCCTGTTCCATAAGGCATAGAGCTTTGCCATTATTTTTTTGAAAAAACGATGTTTTAAAGCTATGGTAAATAGAATATCTTCATAATATAAATTTCACCTTTTATCTGGAAGCTAAATATATATTAATATAGAGATTGTGAAACAAAATCCCCTTCAAAATATTTCCATTAGAACCTTTATATTTTAATTAAGTTTATGCCATATGGCATATATTTTTTCTTAGATAATAATTATACTATATTCATATACATGATACGGAATTTTTATGGGCTGAAATAGGAGGCCTATAGTAAAATAATTTGATTACAGTAACAAAAACCGTATTTTGAATGGCTTAATATAAGTGTTTCTGTATATTAAGCTGTTTGTGAAAAATAGGTTTTTGTTACTGCTTTAAAGTCATTTTACTATAAAAAGAGTTTGTCCCGATATTTACTTTTTTGGAGGTAATAATATGAGAGAGATTTCCCATGAAAGAATTGAACAGACAAGACAAGATATTTTAGACACCATATGCGCTTTGAATTTAACTCATGAACAAAAAATATCCGCCCTTGCAAACCATGCCGTAAGCCTTATGGAGGTTTTAAATTATCCTAAAAATTATGAATACTATAAGGAAAAGGGAATCATCTGCGACCTGAATGAAGGAAACGCCCCTGTTCGCCCAAGATATATCGTTCCCGATTATGAGCTTCTTTTTGAGAAGGGCTGTGAATTCTTAAAGCTTGACCCTCCTTATGATTTAGACGAGGCGTTAAATACCTTGCTTATTTTTTACAAAAATGTGCCTTCTGTAACCAACTTCCCTGTCTTTATAGGAAGCCTTGATAAGCTTCTTGAACCCTTCGTAATCAAAACAGATTATGAAAAAGCGAAAAAATCCATTAAGCTCTTTTTAACCCATATTGACAGGACCATTACCGATGCTTTCTGCCATGCAAATATCGGCCCTTATAACACTGTTACGGGAAGGATTATCATAGAGCTTGAAAGAGAGCTTCAAAATGCCGTACCCAACCTTACACTTAAGTATGATGAGAACATAACTCCCGATGATTTCGCCGCGGAAGCAGTTAAAACTCTTCTTGCAGTATCAAAGCCGGCATTTGCAAACAACAGCATGTTTTCAAGAGAACTTGGGGATAATTACGCCATTGCAAGCTGCTACAACGGCCTTCTGAAAGGCGGCGGCTCTTATACCTTAGTGAGAATACTTCTCGGAAGGCTCGCAGAAACTGCCGAAAGCATAGAAGATTTCTTTAATAACAAGCTTCCTGACGCCATAGAAACCATGGCCGCCGTTATAGATGAAAGAATACGCTTTATCGTTGAGGACAGTAATTTCTTCGAATATAATTTTCTTTCCAAAGAAGGCTTTATATCAAAGGATAATTTTTCAGCTATGTTTGGCATCGTAGGCCTTGCGGAATGCGTAAATACCCTCATGGAAAAGGACGGTCAAACCGGTCGTTACGGCCATTCAGAAGAAGCAGATAATTTAGCGATTCGAATAATGGATTCTATAGATAATTTCAACAGCAACCACGTAAGCAAATACTGCCTTGGAACCGATAAGAGAATCCTGCTTCACGGACAGGTAGGTATAGACACGGATTCTGGCCAGACCCCTACCGTTCGAATTCCCATAGGCGACGAGCCTGCGGAACTTTCAGACCATTTAATGCACTGCTCAAAATTCCATAAATATTTCCCTTCGGGAACAGGGGATATTTTCCCTGTTGAAACAACGGCAAACTTAAATCCCGAATTTGTTTTAGATATTATAAAGGGTGCTTTCAGAAACCAGGTAAGATATCTTACCTTCCATGATTCAAATGCAGATGTTATCAGGGTTACAGGCTATCTTGTAAAACGCTCTGAGCTTGAAAAGCTTGATAAAGGCGAGGCAGTTTTACAAAATACCACCGCCTTTGGATTGGGCGCTGCAAAAAAATCAAAAATACTCGAAAGAAAGCATGTTAATATCTAATGAACGAAGTATACGGATATATTCATAAAATAATCAAGTTTTCCGCTGTTGACGGCCCCGGCAACAGATCCGTTATATTTTTGCAGGGCTGTAACTTTAACTGTATGTTCTGCCATAACCCTGAAACCATACCTTTTAAAGGTGACGGCGTAAAAAAAATGACGGTTGCCGAAGTGTTTGATGAAATTGGAACAGCCATTAATTTTATACGGGGCATTACAGTTTCAGGCGGTGAAGCAACCCTTCAGCATGAATTTCTGACAGCGCTTTTTAAAGCCGCAAGAATTAAAGGTCTCACAACATTTATAGACAGCAACGGTTCTTTGGATTTGAAAAGCTACCCGGAGCTTATGAAATATACGGATTATGTTATGCTTGATATTAAGTCTTTTGATAATGAAGAGCATCTCAAAATTACAGGAATGCCAAATACAACAGTTTTAAAAAATATGCGCTTTCTGGCGGAAAAAGGAATGCTTTTTGAGGTCCGCACTGTAATATCGCCGAATATGCTTGACTGTGAAAAAACTGTAAGGGCAGTTTCTAAATTCATCGCCCCTTTTAAAACGATCCGCTATAAACTCATAAAATACCGTGTAAACGGAGTACGGGAAGAATATATAAGACAGATGAAATGCCCCACAAAGGACTTTATGGAGAAGATGCGCTCCATTGCTTTGGCAGAAGGAGTAAAGGATATTGTGGTATTATAAATAGAGCATTGCTCATTAAAATAAATAATATATTGATTTCTTTTCATTGTTCCCTCTAAAAATAATTCACCCCGATTATGAAACAGTAACTATACTGAATCATAATTGGGGTGAATCTTTTATATAATAAATTTCATATAAAGAAGTAACAAAAACAGATTCCCTACGGATTCAAAAATACGGATTTCCTTCGGAAACAGTACATTTTTGAACCCTCATGAATATATGGTTTTGTTACTGTTTAGCCTTAAATTTACTATAAGCCGTAATTAGAGATTTAAAAAGCCATTTTATACCAAGGGAACTTGAAAAATTGTACACGCGTAGGCTGGTAAGCAGTTTTTCAATTGTGCCCTTACTATAGTTAACAAACAAGTATTCAAGTTCGTTAACTATAAAAGAGGTATTGCAAAATAATCTTGCAACACCTCTTTATTATGCGATTTCTTCCAGATTGCCTTTTTCGTCCATGATATAGGCCTTTTCAATTTCTATTTCTGAATTTTTGGCAATAGTTTTTGCTGCACCGTAGTCTTCTTCCTTAATCCTTGCTGCCAGTCCGCAGGAGGCGCTTATGGCCCTTGGAACAGGAATGATTTTAATCCCTATATTATTTTCCATAGCGGCCTTTTCCATATATATAGCCGCATGGGTATTATGAAAGGTAAATAAATTATACATTTTGTCCTCATTCTTTAGATAATATAATCAATTTTATTATTTATCTTTATTATATAATATAAGGCATGGCTTTTTATATTGACTTTCTTATACTTTATATTTTTAATTATAAGTTTTATTTATACTTTGTTTTAAATTTATCCCTTTATGCCTGATGAATAGAATGTTCCGGGAAGAACCCTTATTTTTATAATTCTTTATATTCCTATCTATTTGTTTTTTTTATGATATTGAACAGTTTATTTATTTTGCTTATATGATAAAATATGTTATAGTACTAATGTAGATATTTTTATAATTATGTAAAATTATTAACTATAATGTTTATTAAGCATAGAAGGAGCTTCCAATGAATACAAGGCAAATGGAGATATTTGTAAGCATCATCAGATACGGAAATTTTTCAAATGCGGCTAAAAAGCTTTATTTAAGCCAGCCTGCAGTGAGCGCAAATATCGATCTTTTGGAAAAGGAGCTTGAATCAAAGCTTCTTATAAGGCAAGGCAGAAAGGCTACTCTTACGGAGAAGGGGAAAATCTTTTATGATTATTGCATTTCTGTTTTAGGAATGACTGAAAAAACCGTTCAGCTTATTAAAGACAGCGATGAAATTTCCGGTACCCTTCATATAGCGTCAAGCTTTGTGCCGGGACTTTATCTTCTTCCAAAATTCATGAATGAATTTAAAGAGGTAAACCCAAACCTTAAATTTGAACTAAATATTAAAAATTCAAAGACCGCTTATGACGGCATTTTAAGCAATAAATATGATATGGGCTTTGTAGGCTCTTTAAGTAAAAATGACTGTATCCTCCAAAGAAAAATATTTGTAGATCATATGGTCTTAATCGCCCCTAATGTTCCGCCTTATAACGAATTCCCCCCTGAAATAAGCCTTGATGATATTAAGGACCTTCCTTTTCTCATGCGTACCATAGGCTCCAGCACCTTAAGCATAGCCGAAAAGGAGCTTGCAAAAAAAGGCCTGGATATCGCTTCTCTCAACACGGTAGCGTCCTTTGACAGCGGAGAGGCCGTGATTCAAGGGGTGCTTAAAAACCTTGGGGTTGCAATCATATCTTCCATATGTGTTGAAGATAATCCGAATATTCTTAAATTCCAGATAAAAGACGTTGCTATGAAGAGGGATTTTTATGCTATAATACCTAACAATGAATACTTATCCCCTAAGGTTACTTCCTTTTACGAATTTTTACCGGATTTATCCTAAACCACAGGAATATAAAGTGTTATTCTAAATCTATGTAACACTGCTTAAAATATGGCCTGAAAATGTTTTGAAGGGGTAATGTATTTTTCAAAACATATTGGAGGATTCAACTATGGAATATATTCATCTGAATTACGCGGCTACTTCTGCAAAAAAGCCCCGTCAAAGTATAGATGCAATGATAAGCTATCTTAATGCAAACAATTCCCTGAGCCCGGGAAGAGGCGGAGAAGCCTCTCTTTCGGAAGGCAGGCTTGAAATAGAAGCAAGATTAAGCCTCTGCCGCCTTTTTAATGTGAAAAGGCCTGAGGAAATCATATTTACTCAAAACGCCACCACAAGCCTTAATATGGCTATAAACGGCCTTGTAAGGAAAGGCTGTCACGTTATTACAACCTCTATGGAGCATAACGCAGTTGCAAGGCCCTTAGAGCTTTTAAGACAGAAGGGCATTATAGAGCTTAGCATTATCCCCTGCAATGCGGACGGAACATTAGGCCCTGAAACAATAAAAGATTATATAAAAGAAAATACAAGGCTTATGGTAATGACCCATGCCTCAAATCTTACGGGGGCCATACTGGATTATGAAAAAGCCTCCCTAATAGCCAAGGAACACGGCCTTTTCTTTATTCTTGACGCCGCTCAAAGCGCAGGCTATTGTGCAATAGATTTTGACAACTCAGCTATAGACGTTCTGGCTTTTACAGGCCATAAAAGCCTTATGGGCCCTACGGGAACAGGGGGCTTTATCATAAAAAAAGAAATTGCAGATGAAATGGAACCCTTTATCACAGGCGGCACAGGAAGCATATCCCATTTGCTTACACAGCCGGATTTTCTGCCGGATAAATTTGAATCGGGAACTCCTAACATGCTTGGCATCATCGGCCTTAAAGCTTCCGTGGATTTTATATTGGATACAGGCGTCGATAAAATCAGAAAACATGAAGAGACGCTTACAAGAGCCTTTCTTTCAGGCCTTCAAGACATACCCGTAAAGGTATACGGACCTGAGGATATTTCAATCCATGCCCCTGTAGTAAGCATTTCTTCCGATAAAATGGATTGCAGTATGCTAAGCTCTGTTCTTTTTGAGGAATACGGAATCATCACAAGGCCGGGGCTTCATTGCTCCCCTCTTGCCCATAAAACCATCGGCACTTATCCCGAAGGAACCCTTCGTTTTAGCTTTGGATATTTTACTACCATGGAAGAAATTAAATTTGCCTTGAAGGCGCTTTCGGAGATATTAAAATAAGAAACTAAAAGCATCATGAGCCAGGGTAGTATGGTAAAGCCTGATAAGAAACTTTATGCTGCCCTCTTTTTTATCTGCAGGTTTTGAGTTATTTATATACAATACGAACATTATGCTATCCTAATCACGGCCATATCATAATTGCGTTTGATAGCATTATATATTAACGTGAGTTCGATGGAATTAAAATTCTGCTAACTTTAGATTATATTCGTACAAATTTACAGAAAAAACACTGCAAATTGATACTTATAGGGTGAAAAATCCTACGGATTTTCCACGTTACATTATACTTTAAATATAGCTTTGTATGGATTTTTTATAATTTGTTTGCCTTTTGCTAATAAGCTGATGAACAATGCAGATGTGAGGTAATGTATGATGAAAAAGGGATTTAAAATAGCCTTTTATGTAATAGCTGTCTTCTATGTCTTCTTAATGCTTGATTTGTTTTTTAGAATTAATGTTATTTCCAGCGGCGGCGGTATAGCCCGCAGTTATAATTTAATCCCCTTCAGGACAATCTGGGGGTACGCAAGCCGGAATATTCATGTATCTAAATCTCTTATTCTAAATAATATCCTTGGAAATATCGCTGTATTCATTCCCTATGGCCTGTATCTCCAGGTGCTTCTGAAAAACAAAGCTTTCGGTAAATCTCTATTGGCGGTGATTATTACATCGGTTTCCATAGAGCTGATTCAGTTTATTTTTGTCATAGGGGCTGCTGACATAGATGATTTTATATTAAACGTCTGCGGCGGCATCATTGGTATCCTTGGGTATAAAGTCCTGCGGAAATTATTTCGTGAAGCAGGTAAAACAAAGACTGCTGTAACTTTAATTTCTCTTATCGTCGGTCTTCCTGTTATGTTTTTATATTTTATGGTCTGTATCTATAGATACTTTTAAAATTGGACGCAATGTGCAGTTATCAGGTATTATATTTAATTCAATATAAAATAGCCGTATTGCCGATTTAGATTTATTCCGACTGTGTAAATACAGATTGAACTGGCATAAATAAAGCAACTCTAAATTGACAAGGCTTTTTTAAGTACTCCGGCTATAAAGGCAATTGGACCCTATATCTATGGAGCATCACGCCTTCACATCAAATTTAATATCTTTAAATGCCTGAGGTGCTTCGCCGAATTTTTCCCCAGGCTCATCGGAAATTAAATTAAAGGCCTTTTCCATTTCCATTACGTCAAGGGCAGTGATTTCATATCCTTTTTCCTTTAATAAATTGCCCAGAATCCCCGTGTTTTTTCTTAAAAGCGTCATGGCTTCCATATTATTCATTCGGAACTGAATATTAAGCCTTTTTTCCGATTTCTGTATGTAAGCTTCTATCCTTCCTATATTTAAGGTATTGAGGGCAATCAGGGCGGATATAGCGCCGCCTTTTTTCTTTGCGGATTTTTCTCCGAAAACATAAAGCTCCCCTTCCATGGGGCCCTTTAATGTGTGAATGGGAATCGGCACATATACACAGGTTTTAATTTCATTTAAAAACTCAATATTTTCTTTAAAATTATTTATGATACGGCTGGCTTCGTCCCTTTGCCCGCCTGATTTTTCTATGATTTCCTCGGCCTTTGAGGCTTTGGTTCTTAAATCATTCAGAAGCTCGTTTATTTCCTCAGGGTTTTCAAATTTCAAGAGGACTTTCTTAATCGCTTCTTCTTTGGAAAGTATTTTTTCCGGCTCGCCTTCTTTTTTCACCGGGAAAGACATTTCTTCTTTTTCATCTATGATGATTTTTCCCTCAATGTTTTTTTCAGCGGAAGCGAGGGCTTTATCCTGCTTTATATTTTCTTTGAATAAGCTTTTATCTTCAGGGGCTTTTTCAGCTTCCATATGAATATCTTCAGGAACAGGCAAATTTATATTTTCGTTTTCCGTAAGGGGAGCTTCTTCCTGATTGAAAGGGGCAGAGGGTAATCCCTGTGTTTTATTCGGCTCTTGGGGAGATGTCTTCGGTATGCCATTGGTATTTAAGGGCATATCTCGATCAGGAAGAGGAATCGTTCCTTCCTGAAGCATCGTTTTAGGAGAAGGTGCTTCAACATCGGCTTCAAGAAAAACAGCCTTAAGGGCATGCTTTAAAGGAGATTCCTCCATATTTTCTATAATATTAAGAATATCTGTAAAGCTTTTTATAAGACCGCTCTCTCCTTTTAAAAGCCTTTCAAGCTTTCCATAAGAAGAGATAGGCATATGGTTTTTAAGCATAAATAAAGCCTTATCTAAAGAAACATCTGGGGAACCGGCGGTCGTTCTGTCCTCTCCGCCTTCTTTAAATAATTTAACAAGCTGGTTTAGTTTCTGCATATTTTCTTTGCTAACAGGCAGCCTGTTTTTTACGAGGCTTAAAATAAGCGTCATATTTTCTTCCGTGCCGGAAATATTAAGGCCGGAAAGAAGCTCTGTTAAAGAAGCTTTTAAGCTTTCTTCCGCCAAAACAGCATCAGAAGCCTTTGAAGAAGCGTTTCCTTTTATTTGCTCCGCAAGCTTTTTAGGATTACTTTCTTCGGCTTTCATAGCTTCTCTTTTAATATTTATATTTCGCAAGGGGTTTATATCCATTTTATCACCTGTGCTTATTTCGTTTTAAAACAGATGTTTATTTTAAAATTGCATTAACTTTTCTCAATCGTTATGAGCATTTTAAGTCAATTGCCATATTAAAAATATCGGCTTTTTCCCTTCGGGTCTTGATATGCTTATTCCTCTACAAAAAGCTGAACCATAATATAGCCGTATTCCGCGCTTTCGCATATGCCGACACCCATTTTATTAAACCTTCTGTTTAATATATTTCCTCTGTGGGCAGGGCTTCCCATAATGCTGTCATGGGCCTTTTCAATATTCTTTCCTCCTGCGATGTTTTCACTTGCGCTGTTATATTCTATCCCCATATTTTTAAGCATTTTAAAGGGTGTGCCGTATTTAGGAGAAAAATGGCCGAAATAGCCCTCTTCCTCTATATCCTTAGCCTTAAGCAGGGCTATTTCATTAAGCCTTTCATCCCACTGAAAAGGTTTTAATCCTCCTTCAAGCCTTGCTTTATTGGCAAGGTCAAATAAAATGCCTGCATCCGAAACCCCTTTGTAGCTGCTTTCTGCGTCCCCTTCCATTTCAGGCTCCGTATAAATTTCTGTCACCCTGACGTATTCTTTATAGACTAATCCTACGGTTTTATCTTCCAGCTGAACAAGATACCATTCGTCCATCGCCCCTAAAATATCAAAGCCTTCTCCCTGATAAATTTCCTTTATGATGCCGTGGCCTGTCCCCGGACCTGTTCTCATATTAAGCCCTTCGGAGGCTACCTCTCCCCGCTTTTCAGGAATGCTTTCAAGACCATATGCAAATGCCCCGGAGGATATTACAAACATCGCCGTAAGGGCAAGTATTACCTTCTTTTTCATTGCGCTTCCCTGCCTTTTCAATTGTATAGTAAAACAAATTAATTACCGTAAGAAAAACCGTATATTTTAAATAGCTTAAATATAGCATCTTTATATATAAGCCGTTTATAAAAATAGATTTTTGTTACTGCCTTGGAATTGTCTTCCTGTATACTGCGGCAAGCTTTAAAAATAACAAAGACATCTGATGTTTTTAAGTCATAACCTATAGCCATGCCTTTACTGTCCTGATATTTACTTTGCCGTAATTAGTATATTTACCATTATTGTGAATCAATGGTAAAAAAATATGCTGGAAATCTTTGGCCGGAAGCAGAATGGAATTATAGCAGATAGTATTTTAACCTTAAAATAAACGCTTTTATTATTTTATGGTGCTGATTATTTATCATTTATTGTTGACATGAGGATTCTTATGTATTATAATGGCTTTTGTTGCAAAGCGCCCAGATAGCTCAGTCGGTAGAGCAGAGGACTGAAAATCCTCGTGTCGGCGGTTCGATTCCGTCTCTGGGCATATACTTGGGTCACTAGCTCAGTTGGTAGAGCACTGGACTTTTAATCCAGGCGTCCCGGGTTCGAACCCCGGGTGACTCATCTTTTATCCACAAAATAATCCTTGTTTTGTGGATTTTTTGCAATTTAAACTTTATTACCTGCACTTTTTCTTTCTAAATTTCAATTTTATCCACAGGCTTTACGTAAATTCAGGGTTTATGAACCTTTTCTTTGTGTATAAACCTGTTGATATGTTGATAAGTCTGTTGACAACTTGTTTATAAGTTGAAGCTGATACTGTTTAAGCTTCTTTCAGGAGGGCGATATGTTAGATAATTTGATTTTCAGTCTAAACGCGGTTATGCCTATTTTTCTTGTTATGGTCATTGGTTTTTTTATTAAACGGGCGGGATTTTTCGATAATACCGGCGCAAGGCAGATGAATGCCCTTGTCTTTAACTTTGCCCTTCCTATAAAGCTTTTCATGGATATCTTCAAATCAGACATGAGCGAAATGATGGATATCCCTCTTATTTTATATTCCGTCTCCACCAATATCGTCTGGTTTTTCCTTATTTGGGCATTAGCCTTATACATAATAAAAGACAGGAATCACTTAGGCGCCTTTATTCAAGGCTGCTTCAGAAGCAATTACGCAATCATCGGTCTTCCTTTAGTCGCAAATATCCTTGACGGGCACCTTCCGGGAAAAGCCGCGGTTATAAGCACCTTCGTCATACCTTTGTATAATATTATGGCTGTAATTGTGCTTACCATCTATGGAAATAACAAGGAAATTGAAATAAAATCCTCAGTTAAATCGGCACTTCGAAATATTGCAAGAAACCCCATGATTATAGGAATCCTTCTGGGGGTTATTTTCTCCGGCTTAAAAATTCCTCTTCCGAAGCCTGCCGTATCCTCTCTTAATTATATGGCGGAATTAAGTACCCCCTTAGCCCTTATATGTATAGGCGGAAGCATCGACCTTTCAAAGGTAAAGGCAAGGTTTAAGCCGGCCCTAAGCGTTTGCTTTCTAAAGCTTGCGCTGATGCCTCTTTTATTTGTTCCTCCTGCCATAATGCTGGGGCTTCCATCTGACAGCATTATTATACTTTTTGTTCTTTTTGCCGCCCCTACGGCTGTAAGCAGCTATGTTATGGTTACCTATATGGGCTCCGACGAAGCCCTTGCATCTAATATCCTGGTTATGACAAGCCTCTTTTCGGTATTTACCTATACCATAGGCGTCTACGTGCTGAAAAGCATCGGAATCATATAAAGCACTGAAAAGCCCTCCTGTTTAATAAACAGGAGGGCTTTCTTTTGGTTACCTGTGCGGGAAAATGCTGGAAATGCTGTTTAAAAAAGATTAAGCACCTATCCAACTTGCTGTTTTGCTGCACTCTGGGGGAATTGAACCCCCGACCTTTCGGTTCGGAGCCGAACGCTCTATCCACTGAGCTAAGAGTGCGAAAGAATCGACTGGAAATTTTTATAAAACCCAAATTTGCATCTGCTGAGGCTTGGACCAAGCCTTTATTGCTTTACCTAAATCCTCTCGGTAGGTACGATGGTCTTTTTCCCATGGGAAGCTACCGCACTGATAGACTTTTTCTATTTTATCATACTTTCATTTTAATTTAAAGGAAAATAGTTTTAAGAAAACAGAAAAACAAAATAAGTAAATTTTTTGACAATATCAGGGGTTCATTAGTATACTTAAAAGGTTCATACGTAATATAAATTTAATAAAAATAGCTGGCAGAAAATTAGAATTTTGACGATATTATAAATATAGTTTATTCATTATAATACATTAAAAACCTTAGGAACCTTCAAGCATGGTGTATAAAATACATTTTGAATTCCAAGCACTTATTTTATGTGTCGAAAGATACATAGGAAAAGTCTTTTGGCGGCAATTTGCTTAAATAACACGATTATTAAGCTATTGGCTGTTTTTTCAAATTATTGCAGGGCCTTTAATTTAATTAAATAAAGCAAGAGTAAGTTCTTGCATGTTCAGCGCAAATTGCTGTAAATTCTTTTACTGCGGTTAATCCGGCTGATATATATCTTGTATAAAATAACGTGAGTTCGACAAAGCGGAACCCCTTGGGTTCGCCAAGGAAAAATCCGAAGGACTTTTCATGTTATAAGCATAAAACTTTAAGTACACCTTCAGGTGTGCGCGTTGCAGTGTTTTTCTGCAAATTTGTGCGAATGTTTCATAAGTTCGATGGCGTTTTTGTACCGCCGAATTTACATTAAAATACTTATTTTTCAGGAGGAATAGAATGAAAAAATTTATTGCAGGGCTCATGGCTTTTATCTTTATATTTAATGGCTTTCCCTTTTCTTTGGTTCAGGTATACGCCGCATATTCGGAGGATTTCCAATTAAATTCAAGGTTTGACATGAATCTTAAAACCATATCCGCCTCCGACAGCCCCATCATTAACGGTATCCTAACCGATGTACCGGCAGATACGGTTACCCTTGATTTCAGCCTTAAGAATATGACAATCGGCGAAGACCTTGTGCTGAACTATGCCCTAGACAGAAATACTTTTATAAAGCTCATTTTAAATAAAGATAATGATGAATATATCACAACCAGATTTGAAATGCTGAAATATGAAGGCAGTGCATGGAACCCCACGGTGTTTGACCCTCTTGTATATTCTTCCAGGGCAAGCAATTATGTGAAAGCCGAGCTCTATGAAAGCGGCGACGGCGACGCCCATCAGCTTATAAGAGAGCCTGCAGACCCCGCCCAGCCTTTAACGGGATATTCCTTTAAATTTAAAGAAGATCAAGGCTTTTCCTTTAAGCTTGGCTCTATGAGTATTTCGTTTAAGCATACGAAAGGCACAGATAATTTCACCTTTACCACCAATCAAATTAAAAAGGGATTTGTTTATAATTTCATACTCACAGATAAAACCGGAGCCATATTTAATTCTTCCAATCAGGTGAAGGTGTATTCCGGTATAAGTCAAGATACCATAGATTTCATTCCCCTTGCCAATGATACTGCCGGCGGTTATGCCGTTATAAAAAACGATACGAATGATACAATTACCAGCCTTAAAAACAATAATTATGTTCTAAATTATAGCGAAACCGGGAATATTTTTCCGGCAGGAGAGGACGTAGCCATGGCCGTCCGCTTTGATATGCCTATGGAGCTTCCTACGGCGAGCTTTTTATCAACTCCGCCTACAGGGCCAATTATGCCTGCCATTGTCAATAATACCAATTATGATATTGACTTCACTCTTTTAATAAAGCATAATCTCAAGGCCTATGATGAAGGAAAGCTTTATATCAATAATATTCTGGACCTTACGGCAAAAGCGTATGCCGATGCATTTGAAATTGCGGAAACTACTAATACAACCTCTACTCCCGCCACGATTCAAGGCCAATTTGATAATCCTGTAAAAACAGCAGGCGGCCCTGTTTCCACCGCGAGGCTTCTTGAAAAAAACAACACTAGGGCGGAGATTGTCTTAAAGGATTTAAAGCCCGGCATGCTTTTTAATATTCAGGTAAAATCAGAGCTAAAAAATACAGTGGGCACTGAAAAAATCACCAATTCCGCCGGTTTTTATACGCCTTTGGGAACGGCCTTTACCTTTCTTGAATACAGGTTCGTTTACGACGGCGTAGAATTTAAAATGCAGTTTGACCCTTACAGCGGCCACAGCGGAGGCTACCGCGTCACAGCGAAGGACGGCGCCACTCAAATACATACAAGCAACGGGAACATCCCCATTACCGCGCCGATCAACAGGCTCCTGAAGGACGATTTCATTATAGAATTTATGCCCGGATACGCGGGCGACACCTTTATCGGCATCATATATTCTGAATGGTCCAGCTTTAACGCGAAAGAAGCGCCCTTGGAGCTCGGGGCCGCCAGAGAGTTCACCGTGGAAAGCCATAACTTGAAGGCCCTCCCAAGCTATGACCCCGGCGAAAGCTATGGTTCAAGAGGAACCCTCGATATGACTTTGAGCTGGCAGCTGGCATTTGCCGATGCCATAAAAAACGAGATAAATAAGCAAACCCAGCCTCAAGACAAGAAATTTAATGTTTCTTATAATTTGTTAAAATCCCTTGAAAATAATCATGAGAAGGCTTTGCCCTTTGCCCATGTAGTTTTGGAAATTTTCCCAGACCCGTCAGACAATGATGTTTATAAGGCAAAATATGAAATATACGATATTGCGGACATAGAAAACGGAGCCCCCAAAGCCGGCGCTAATCCTGTTTACGAAGACACATCAACCCTTGAAATAAAAGACGAAAGATTCGTAGTCACTATAGACCTTAAGGATATTCCCGCCGAGAGAAGAACGGGAACTGTAGAAAACACAGCAGGTTACAAATTTATATATAAAAATATCTATTACCTTGGGGCGGAGACTTTGCCGCCAACCACCGGAATTAAGAAAATATCCACCTTTGATACTATGACCTTAAGCGACATTACGGATATGGAGATTCCGCCTCTTAAAAACCTAAGGTCCGTTTCTGAAAAGCTTGGGGAAACCTCTTTTGAAATGAGATGGTCTGTATCAGGCGAACAGCTTAGAGACTATTATGAAAGCTTCCCCTTTGACATGGATAAAGATAATTTTAAATATCACATTTTCGTATCCCATGATGAAAATGCCATTAAAAAGCTTTCAGGAAAGAAATACGAAGATATTTTATCAATGGTAAACTCCTTTGACTATGCGGCACCTGTTCCTGCCGGAACAAGCGATTATACAGTGGAATTCAGCCAAAGCCAGTTAAATAACCTCAGAGACGGAAAAATTCTTCATATCAAAGATTTAGAAGAAAATAATAAAGCAGATTTTTTAGAAGCAGTAAAAGACGGATTGGATTTTACAAAGTCCATTAGCTTTTTAGGCACCGATAAAAACCAAACTTATTACATATATGCCTTATTTGAAATAGACCATATGGATATTGAGAAGGACCCTGATGAAGAGCTTCCTCCCAAATACTCAAAGCTTTCACCGCTTTTCGGCATAACCACCAAAGGGGATAAAGCGCCCCCAGACGGCACGGATAAAAGGCCCCCGGCCCCTACGGTTTCCATAAAGGATGTGGCTATAGATTCCATGACGGCCTATTGGAAGCATGCAGACAGGCCTGCGGAAGGCTCCAGTGAAAAGATTTACTATGAAGTCATAAGAACAAAGGGCAAGCAGATAGACAGCAAATATCTTGACTCTTATGAGGCCTTTGACGATTTTTATAAAAGACTTTCAAGTGAAATGCCCGATACGGAAAAGGTATTCCTGATTACGGATACGGAAGAAGGCCTTAAGCCCCCTAAAATATTTGACGGAAGAAATTATACCGATTCTTCCGCCGATAAAATGGAAGTCCTTACGACAAAGGCGGAGGTTGAATTAAGGGATAAAAGCCTTTCCTCCAACAGCATTTATTTCTACTATGTGAGAACCGTAAGAGTCGTGACAGACGAAGAGGGAAATACAAAGAAAATTGTATCCGTATGGAATTATAATACAGGAACAACATCAACCGTAGGCATTCCCATAAATCTTAAAGCAGAAAGCTCTGCCTCCGGATATGACCCAAAAACGGAAATGATTATTACCTTTGATGCACCCCTGGCAAGCCTTACGGCTTTAGGAACGGAATACGGCCTTCAATACACCATCAAGGAAGATGACGGAGACTATGGAAGCCCCGTAACCATGGACCACAGCGTCCTTAAAAACGCCGCAAAGGAAGCCGCCTTAAAAGGATATTTTTCCTTTTCCTATAAAATTTCAGGCCTTAAGCCAAACACCATGTACAGCATCAGAGTTCGGCTGATTAATTTAAAATCTTCCGATACTTCCATGTGGTCTAATATTGCCGTTTCCAAAACCCATATGGATCAGGACGACTATTTCAACGATAAGGAAGTCGGCTCATGGCTTGATTATTACAAAGAAAACCTTACGGCACTTTTTAAAAACAATTATTGGGTTACCCAAAACGCTAAGAATAAATTTTCCGCAGTTTACAGGCCCACGATGTTTGAAAGCCTTTTATCAGGAACAACAGGCACAGGAATTGAAATGCCTACGGGAATATTTGAATCGGGGAGCCTTACCTACTATATTCCTGCTTCAAGCATAGCCCAGGCAAATTCAGCTCAAAAGGGATTTGTTCTTGAAAAGGGGAATCTCCAGATTATAGCCTCCCCCGATATGGTAAATACGGATCTTAACGAAAGCATTAAAAAGCTTACGGATAGAATAGCTAAAAATGACATAAAGGATTATTATGTTGTAATGAATATTGAGTTTAGAGCCTATAGCCAAAGCATTAACGGGCAGAACCCTCTTTCAGAAAACATGGTAATCAATTTAAGCGTTGAAGGAAGCACCATTGCTTCTGCCACCTGGGATAACGAAAGACTTGCGGAATATCTTGAAAAAATAGAGAGCGAAGCAAAATCCGAAAGCGTACGGAAAAGAATCTCCTCTATGATAGAAAACAAAAGCGCCAATGAAGATATCGTAAAATATATCTCCTCTCTCGTTTCAGATTTTGAGAAGGATATGGTAAAGAAAAACGAAGCTTCTTTTAAAAAGACATTGAAGCTAAGAGAAAGGCTTCAAGTCTTTGACGGCACAATGATTATGGTCCTCAGGGCGGAGCAGCCGGGGCTTCAGGCCTCAGGCTACCGCTTAGATTCTGTATCTACCCCTTTGCAAACCATTGCCTACGGTACGGGGAAAGCCTTTTACGTAAATTCCCCCGGCTCTTATATCTTTGCAGGCCTTGTCATAGACCTGCAGGGAATGCCGAATCAGCCAAACGCCGGCACGACCTACGCCATTGTGGGAAAATACGGCCTTTCGGAGTTTCTTGGATATAACGGAAGCATCAACACTGCCCAAAATGCTTCAAGAAAAGCCCTTTTAGGAAGCGCCGCAAGAATGGCCGGTGCCCCTCAAGGAAGCGACCCTATACAGTTTTTTAAAGCCAAGGGATATAATATCTCTGGGGCAGGCCTTGACAATATCGCCACAAATCAGGAAACCATCTATATTATCATGGCTGTGTATGAAGCCAAAACCAACACCAAGGTTTCTACCTTAAAAGTCAGAAATTACGGTGTTCTGAACGGTGTATCAGGAATAAACGAAACTTACAAGAAAAGTATCTATGCTGCCTATGAGCTTGGCATATATACAGAGAAGCCCTTTGCCCCAAGAGGCCCCGTATCTATAAAAAATCTGCTCGATATGCTTACAAGGCTTGATTCCAGGGCAAATCTTTAGATTGAATGCATTACAGGCTTTTCAAAATTCTTTAAAAAAGCACTGATGAACGCCTGAACGGATAAGTTTACGCTTATTATAAAATGCCCAGGGCATTTTATAATAAGCAGTTTTAACAAAAAGATTGCATCTTCGTTAAAAGGTTTTTAAAGCACAAGCCTTTTTTGTAAAAAGATACTATGCTGATTTTCAATATGCCGGATATAGTCAATTTGCTTTTATAGTAATATAGCTTTAAGGCAGTAACAAAAACCTATTTTTCATAAACGGCTTCATCTATAGAAGCGCTTAAATGAAGCTATTCAAAATATACGCTTTTTGTTACCCTATTTAAGGTATATTACTATATACCACTGTAAGAATTTGGTTCCAGAGAGCATGAAATAAGAAAAAAGTAAATTGACAATGCTGGTATTTCATTTGAATTTAAATATAGTGCATGAAAGGCCGGTATCTTTTCTTTCAGGCCGTGCCCTGAGTATTTTAAGGAGGACTTCATGAGAAATTTATATAAGAAATTAATACCCCTTTTAATGGCTTTTGTCCTTATCTTAGGCTCTGTTCCGCCTGTACCCGTATTTGCCGCCCCCGGAACATCCCTATCCATTACTACCCATGCTTCCGCAAACAATAATTACGACGTAAGCCTTTCCTTTACCCCGCCTTCTATACCGAATCTGGTTCGATATAAAGTAACTTATGAAAACGTTACAAGAGGCGGTGTTCAGTCCTTTGAAACCAATAATGCGGCAAGCACCATAACATTTACAAGAAACCTTGACCCCGGCTCCTTATATACCTTTAAAGTATATCCCATATCTTATACCACAGATGCCCAGGGAAACACCGTTTACCATACCAGCTCGGAAAGCGCCGGAGACTTTGCCGCTCTTACGAATATCACGGTAGACGCCATAGGCTCCGGGAACTCCATATCTGTTACCTTTGACGTTCCCCGGGTAAAAAATGCAGACTTCTTTCAGCAGTATAAAATATATTTTGCTACTATAGGCGTAGCAAATATGGACGGCAACCTGGAATGGACAAATATGCCTGAAACTGTCGATGCGTCTTCCCTTAAAATAGAAAATAACAAGGCCACCTATACCTATTACAATAGTGCTTTTAAGCCGGGAAAGCTATTCGCCATAAAAGTAGAGCCTGTTCTTAATAACAATGAAAGAGATAATATCTCCCCTACTCAAATAATTTCCAATCTTGGCAGCTTTACCTTTGCAACCGACCGCACCGTGGATTATCACACAGGCAAGGCCTATATCAGGCCCTCTTTAGTCATAAACGACAACAGCCTTACCAATATCGATTTAATATGGGATAGCCTTGATAAAGAGCTTCTGTCATCGAAGCTTTCATCTTTGGATATTTATCAATACACGCCCCATAATAATGTAACTGATAACATTTTGCACCTTGGGAATGATTTCTTCTCAACCACCTCTGTTTCCATACCAAAGCCCGATGCGCCGGTTACGGAATTTTTCATGAGGGCAGTATATAACGACGTAAGCTATAAGATTAAGAACAAATCCTATAACCTCGGCAACGTTACGATAGAAAGCGCACGGGTTCAGTATATGCAAAAAGAGGAAGCCTTTGCCCCCTATAGCCCTCATATATACGATATCAGCCATACGGGAACGACGAACGCTTCCATGGCAATTACATGGGAAGGCTTTTTAAGAAATCCGCTGAACGCCATTGAAGAAGAATACGAAGACACAGGAAAGCATTTCGATAAAAACATCACTTACGACATCTATATCACCGATGATCCTGTGAATTTTTCTTCCATGCGCAAAGAACATGCTCTCTCTCTTTTAGGAACCGGCATACCTGTAGTTAAAATTGATAACAAACCCTATTTTAAATATAACTTTGCAAATTACTACACCAATGACGGCTCAGGGCTTGTTCAAAAGGCCTTTGTACAGAATAAAATCTATTATATAAAAATAGTTGCTTCAAGGGGCCAGGAAACCTCCACTCCGGCCTACGGCTCTTATTACATCATGCCTACGGATAAAATTCCCGTGGAGCCTAATATTCTTGCTTCACCGCCTTTACGGATAAAGGTTTTAAACGGCGCAGAAGTCATCACTGAAAACTCCATTACGGTGGAATGGGACGAGCAATGGATAGAAATTTTCAAGCCGGGCCCATCCGGTAAGCCGGAGGACGGAAAATGGTTTTCAAAAATCGGCATCTCCAACGGCAGCCTCCTTTACGGCAGTGACACCATAAAAGACAGCGATAATATCCTTCTTAAGAACAGGGTCTTAAAAGACGATGGAACCATCGATAAGCTTGCAACCTTTGATAAAATAAAAGAAGCCCTTAAAGACTTCTTTCCTGAATCACCAGCGGACCCTACGAATATTCTTGTTTTAAGGCTGGCAGATATTTCCGGCGTTTCCTATAAACTCCATAACGCGGAATACGCTCTTGTAGGAGATTTGGGCTATACAGAATATTATGATGAAATATCAAGGGCAGAGACCACTTATCAATGGGAAAATATTAGCCCTAAAAAATCCGGCCCTATTACCATGGAATTTACCGTTACTGCAAGCCATAACCCTCCCTTAAACACTTTAAAAGCAGGGACCCCTTATGCCATCTTTATAAGGCCTTTTGCATCCTTCGGCTCCGAGGAAAGGCTTGCATCTTACCCGGCATACGTAACCTCCACCACCCTAACGGGAAGAGACCCTGTTGAAATAAACCCGGTTGTTCCCATTCTTGAGCCTGTTTCATCAACAGATATCAGCGTTACGGTACGCTTTGAATATTTAGATGACCTTCAATATGAATTAAGGATAAGCGATTTATATACGGCCTATTCCACCGGGGGAACCCCTATCACAAACGAAGAGCTTTTGAAAAACGGCATTAAAAAAATAGATACTGCAACAGGAAAGCTTTATATGGAATATACTATAAACGGGCTTTTTCCCGAAACCCGCTATTACTTATGGATACGCTCCGCCTCCGGGGGGAAACAGTCCAACTGGTCTAACCCTATAGAAATGAAAACCCTGGAGCTTTCGGCTCCCGAAGCGCCGAGGGGCCTTGGCCTTGCTTCAAAGCTTAGCGTAAATACCTATAATCAGGAAAAGAAAACCGATTACCTCCCTTCGGATAAGGATTATATTATCGTTGAATGGCTCAGAATAAACGCCGATATTGATTTAGCCCCGAAAGATTCCGAAAGCACAGGGGGCGGCGGAGATAAGACCGCGGCGGCGGAGTTCCTTTTTAATCCTGCCATTAAAGAAAGCTACATGGTTAAATTTAATGAGCTTATCAGCAGCAAGCTTTATTACATAAGGGCAAAAACAAGGCTTACAGTATCAAAAAACGGCATGCTTTCTGAAAGAGCCTATTCCTACATTGTTGAAATAAGCCTTGAGCCGGATTTTAAGGATGCGCTTTCCATAGAGGTTCCCTTATCTGCTGAAATAAAGGAAGGCTCCATCTATAAAGAGTCTGAATGGGTAAGCGTACAGCTTTTTTCTGAAAAAAGCGACTCAGAATACGACGGAGATAAGGACCCTAACACTTATCCTTTGCCCCATTCCGATTTTGAAATCATCTACGATAACAAAACATCAACTTTAACTTATCGCTTCCGTTCAAATGAAACGGGAAAAGACGGAAAAAAAGATAATCTCGTAGATGAACGCTTTATTTCAAGGCTTGTATCAAATAAAACATTCGTATATGAAATCGATATTTCAAAATACAATCATATAAGCCCCTTAAACAGGCAGGTGGAATTTCCATATACCATCATATCAGCTTTTAACGAAAGGAAAATATCTCTTAAAATAAAAGCCGATAATTTCACCGTTACATTCCAGCCGGGAAGCTTTAACACAACAGAGGTAAACGCTCTTACGGGCCTGAATAAAAATGCCAAGGTTCATATTCATTTAAACCAAAACCCCTTTGGCATACCTCTTACGGATAATTATATTTCTTCTCCTCAGAAGCTTTCCACTACAGTAGCTTCTCAGCAAAAAGCAGTAAACATAATAAATTATGCAAAGCCTGTAATGATTAATCTTTCCCTTTCAGGTAAGTTTATAGAAAACGCCACGAATTTAGGGGCCTATGTCATAGACGAAAACACCGGCGGCTGGCAAAGGCTTCCTGCATCCTATGATATTGTTTCAAAATCCCTGAATGCCTCTTCCTATAAGGCGGCAACCTACTCTGCCATAGGCATCGTTACCCCGGGGGCTGTTACGGGAGAAACACTGAATCAACTTTATCGGGTAAATTCAAAGCTTGTAATTGCCGATATGGGCGTTTACAACGAAAATACGGCCCTCCACGCCAATCAGTTTAACCAGATTACAGCGGCAGTTTTGAAAGGAAGTTCTACCGTATACATGAATGAGCCTCTTTCTCAGGAAAATTATGATGCGCTTGGAAAGGGTAAGCTTCTTGTTTCAGGATCCGGCGTTTCCAGAGAAGCCGGAATCAGCGCTCTCGTCCGCCTATATGAAATAAAGGCCAAAAGAGCCGTTACCGGATACCCTTCCTTAAATGAAACAGGCTATCAGGATATCTCGGGGGCCGACGAAAAATACAGAGTTCCTTTATTAAAAGCAGTCGACCTGGGCTTTTACAGAGAAACTTATGCAAAGCCCAAAAATATCATGACCTTCGGCGATTTAATGCATATCCTTGATATTATATTAAGCTATTAGTAAAAGACGGGGTTGTCGCAAAACGAATTTTGCAACAGCCCCTTTTTGTTTAAAGTGCAAGAGCGCTTTAAACGAACTTCTATAGGAATACA
Organism: Anaeropeptidivorans aminofermentans; assembly: GCF_940670685.1. Lineage (GTDB taxonomy): Bacteria > Bacillota > Clostridia > Lachnospirales > UBA5962 > Anaeropeptidivorans > Anaeropeptidivorans aminofermentans. The sequence goes on from NZ_OW711693.1 coordinate 3,367,909, forward strand.
TAGCTATTCCATCGCTTTTCTTAGCTAAAGCCACGAAATACGCTGTTTTCCTCAATGGAGCAAAGCCCCATTTGCGGAATTAATTTAAAACGCTACGCATTCCTTAGGCTTTCGGCTATATTGAAGTTATGAGTGTTAATTTTGCAACAGCCCCTTTTTTATTCATACACAGGGTACAAATTTAGAGAAGCAGAGTAGAAATGATTTAAATCTTCCCTTTGAGTTTAGAAAGTATCGGTATAGGCTTGCAAAGCAAGTCTATATTTTGTTATTGAGCTTATCTTTAAAACTAAATTAATATATTATCTTAAATATAATAAATTTAAAATGGAACAGGGGCAAAACTGTATCTTCATGTAGACTTAAAAATACATTTTAGAATAAATAAGTATGTTATGAATCGATTTTTGTTACTTCTTATGGGCACTATAAACCTAAAAACAAAAAGACTGCTTTCAAGTTTAATAAGTATGTTTGCACTTTACTATATTTAGTGTATTATAAGAATATTGAAAATTATACTATACCAAGGTGAACGCTATGAAATTGTTTAATTCAGGCTGTATTTTATGCGGCAAAAAATTAATTTATTTTGAGAAGGAAAAGAAGCTCCAATGCCAATTTTGTAAAAACGAATTTACGGCAAATGCCTCCTGTGAAGATGGTCATTTTATCTGTGATCAATGCCACATGGAAAAGGGATATGAGATAATTACCGATTTGGCTCTTTCTTCTGAGGAGCATAACCCTTTAAATCTTGCTCTTAAAATGATGAAAAATCCTTTTATAAATATCCACGGCCCTGAACATCATTATCTTGTACCTGCATGCCTGCTTTCAGCATATAAAAATACTGTAAAAGATTTTGACCTTCAGGAAGGTCTTTTAAAGGCCCGACAAAGGGCCGAGAAGGTTCCCGGAGGAATATGCGGCTTCTGGGGAAGCTGCGGCGCTGGGATAGGCACAGGGATATTTATAAGCATTATAACAGAGGCCACACCTCTTTCTTATGAGCCCTGGGGAAAAGCAAATTATATGACTTCCTTATCCTTAAATGCCATCGCCCGTAACGGCGGCCCCAGATGCTGCAAGCGGAATTCCTTCTTAAGCCTTATAGAAGCCGTTAACTATTTAAAGGAAAGCTTCGGCATTGATTTTAATAGAGAAGAAAGCATAAAATGCCCGTTTTTTATGAAAAATAAAGAATGCAGAAAGGAAGAATGCACTTTTTATCCTTATCATAAAGCTTTATAATAGAATCATATTCAATTTCAATACTGTATTTTCCGTAATACAGTAAATTTATCATGAAGAAGTAGCAAAAGCCTATTCCCTTAAGGCTCAAAAACACGGATTTCCTTCGGAAACGGTACATTTTTGAGCCTTCGTGAATATACGGCTTTGCTACTGTTTAACTTTAAATTTACTATTCACTTAAAAGGAGAAACTATGCACGAAACGAAAATGGAATTAGATCAATTGATATTAGTTGGAATAGATACAGACGAAGGGGCCATGGCGGCCGATGAAAGCCTTTTAGAATTAAAAGAGCTTGTGGAAACAACAGGGGCCGTTGTTTCCGATATGCTTATGCAAAAAAGAGAATATCCCCACCCCGGCCATTATCTTGGAAAGGGGAAAATCGACGAGCTTAAAGACTTAATATCCCTCCATAACGCCACAGGCATCGTCTGTGATGATGAGCTTTCAGCGGTTCAACTAAGAAACCTTTCAAATTTACTGGATGTAAAAATCCTCGACAGAACATTAGTCATTCTTGATATCTTTGCTTCCAGAGCCTCTTCTGCAGAAGGTAAAGTTCAGGTGGAACTTGCCCAGCAAAAATACAGGCTTTCAAGATTAAGCGGCCTTGGAAAAAGCCTTTCCCGATTAGGCGGCGGTATCGGAACAAGAGGCCCCGGAGAAAAAAAGCTTGAAACAGATAGAAGGCATATAAGAAACCGTATTTCAGAGCTTGAGGACCAGCTTAAGCAAATAGAGCTTCACAGGGCTGTTCTAAGAGACAAAAGGGAAAGAAATTCAGAAATTGTCATAAGCCTTGTAGGATATACCAACGCAGGCAAATCCACTCTTTTAAACTGTCTTTCCGATTCCTCTGTATACGCCTCAAATCAGCTCTTTGCAACCTTAGACACTACCGCCCGCTCCATAAGCTTTGGAAACAGCTCCAAGGCAATCCTCACAGATACCGTAGGCTTTATCAGCAAACTTCCCCATAATTTGATTAAGGCCTTCCGCTCAACCCTTGATGAGCTTAAATATTCAGACATTCTTCTGCATGTAGTAGATGCCTCAAGCCCTTCAAGAAGCGAGCATATGGCAGTTGTATATAGCACCCTTAAAGAGCTCTCCGTGCTGGATAAACCCATCATAACCATATACAACAAAATGGACCGTGATGTGGATTTACCGCTTCCATCAGACATTCATGCGAGAAAAGAAGTAAAAATGTCTGCTCTTTCAGGGGAGGGAAAAGACATTTTATTTACAGCCATTGAAGGAATTTTACAGGAAATGCGAATAAAGATTTCAGCCTTAATTCCCTACAACGAAGGCGCTCTTTCGAATATGCTAAGGCAGAAATCCGAAATTATTTCTGAGGAATATGTCGAAAACGGCCTATTTATAGAGGCCTATGTCAACCGTGAACTGTATAACAGACTATCCCCTTATATGGCAAAAAGATAGAAAATCCTACAATTGTCTTATAAAATGTATCCTGCATAATAATTTTATTTTTATCGTAAAAAAGCAAAAAATTTTTTCTCGCGAAATATTTTTTGCTTTTTTATGTGTTTTATAAAAACCTTTTTCGAACAATCATCGTTATATGTCGATTATTTGTCGAAAAGGCGAAAATTGCTAACAGTTTGTCTTACAATTGTATCTTACATATAGTATAATCTTTGAAAAGAGTTTTTTCATTTTTTCTTATTTTATACAATATATTGTTATTTTTCATAATCTGACGTCTATATGTATTTTTAGAGATGTATTTTCATAAAAATACAAATTAATACAAATTAGTACATCTTAAAATCTCATTATTTCGAACAACGTTTGGATTAGGCATCCGTGATATATAGCGATCCGATAATATTTGTTGGGAGGGATATCATGTTTCAAAAAAATATTGTGCGAAGCAGTGAGGCCGTAACCTGTGAAGGAAAGGAAATCCTCCTCGTATATTCTCTTATAGCAGAATTCAGCGACACCATGTTTTCAAACGAGTCCCCTACAGGTCTTGTTTTTGGAGTTTCCGTAGAAAAGTACGCCGCCGACTGCCAATACTCAAAATTTGAAGAATCTGAAGTAGTCAAGAAGATAACCTACGACAAAAACTTTGCCCTTTCTTTAATAGACATCCTTGCAGACAATACCGTAACCCCTATGAGTCTCATAAATATCATTGACGACCTTGTTTCTGAAGTAATTGATACTGACAGTGTCAGCTACAGCATGGCTAATTAGCCAGTATACTTCTTAAGTTTTGATCTTATAGTCCCTTGAAAATATACTGTAATCTTATAAAGCAAACAGTCTGCATTGCGGCTTCATGTTTCACAATAAAATTTCTTAATTGTCTTCTATGATAGCCGTTAAAACCGGCTCTATTCCTAAAAATCATCTTAAAACCTCTTTATCACGATATTATAAGAATATAGCCTGACCTTATTTTATGCTAAGCCGGTTTGAAAGCTTTTTTAAGTGAACTTCCCCCTAAACTTAAAGAAGCTTTCCCTGAGTCATCAAAGTTTAAAAGAAGCCTTTATGAATTAAGCCCTATTTTAAAATAATAGCTTAAATTCATAAATCTTAAATTGATAGCGATGACTAACCCTTCCTTAATAGTTAACAAACTTGAGTTCAAGTTTGTTAACTATATAAAAAACAGCTTATACTCATCCAGATATTTTATCAAGATATTGATATACAGGGTGTATTGCTTTAATATCATTAAACACACTATCTACAAGCTCAGGGCTATACAAAAGCTCGTCGTTTCCGCAGCTTTTTATGAAAGTAAGGCTTTTTCTTTGCAGCCAGTCATTTTTTTCCTCTGGAAGCTCCGGAAAAAAAATTTTTTTATACATATCTCCTTCAAGCTCAAAGGCATTTTGCTTTTTATAGGCCTTTAACGCTTCCTCAAAGCCAGCGGCTCCTTTAGCCATAGATCGAGCCCTCAGAAGACCCATTCCCCCCGGCCCCGGCCAGAAGCCAAGCCCATACATATAACCGTCGGGGGTTATTTCAAAAAAGTAATTGGGCCTATGATATTCTATGGTTGAAATATTGCCCTTTCTTAAAAAAAACCATTTGCTTTCCTTATAGGGAGATTTATTTTTTGAAAAGCGTATATCTCTGTTTGCCCTGGATATTTTTATTTCATCGCCGAAATCCTTGTCCATATCTTTAATTTTATCAAGAAGATTTTCGGCTAAAAGCTTTATCGGCTCATGAACATAAGACGCATATTCGTCTTTTATACTATGAAAAAACTCTTTATTATTATTAAATCTTATTTCTAAAAGAATTTTTGTGCTTTTTTGATAAAATCCTTCAAATTTCATTCATTATTCACCAACCTAATATAATTTCTCCGGTGGATAAAAATAATAAGTTATCCACATTATCCACAGAGTTATTCACAAGCTTAATAAATCAGCCATTTATTTTTGTTGATACTGTTCTTAAATATGTGGATATGCTCTGCATAACATTTTTGTTAAATTTGACGTTGAAATATTAAAAATATTACTGTATTAATTTAAGTAAAGCCAAAGGCTTCTTTGCTCAGTATAGTAAATTAAATTGAAAATACTTCTTGTCAATTTACTTTTACTTTATTTTATAATGTCCAGAGCTTCTTTTGTATCATCGGAACAAAATTTAACTCACTATAAGGGCTCTTACTTAAAAATAATTTGCAATAAGCCCATTATCTATTCGGTTCTTCCGTGATTTTAAAACTAAAGTTCAAAACGCCGTAAGCTCTAGGCTTAGCGGCGTTTAATCTTCCTCTGCAGAATAAATATGTCCTGTCTTACTCAACGTTTGAATTTTTATAGCCGAATTTTTCCGTAAGAAATTCTTCCAGCTTGGAAGCCGTTTCAAGGCTCATGGCATGTTCAAGAAGGCATGCTTCCCTTTCGCTGGTCTTTTCATCAACACCTAAGTAATTTCTTAAAAAGTCCCTTAAAAGAATATGCCTTTTAGCAACGTCTGCGGCAACCTTTGCCCCCTTTTGGGTAAGGCTTAAAAGGCCGTAATGCTCATGGTTTACAAGCCCGTTTTCCTTTAGGATATTAATCGCCTTATTGACGCTGGGCTTTGAAATATCAAGCTCCATAGCAACATCTGTAACTCTTACATTGCCGTTTCTTTTTTGAAGAAAATAAATTGCTTCAAGATAGTCTTCCAATGAAGGTGTAATGTTGAAATCATTTTTCACTGTATCATCTGCCTTTCCTTAAATCCTTCGCTTTTATCTATTCCCCCGTAACCAATCATAAAAGCGCTGGATTAATTATACCATAAGCATGGTTCTGCTTATACATTGCCAACCGATAGAAATACATCTCTAAATAAAATGAAGTAAACCTTCATTTATATTTTACCACAAAGGAGTGCTTCACTCCTATATTTCTTTTTAAGAAATATTATTTGTAAAGACAAATTATTTTTTAAAGGTCTTATCTTATGCGAAATACAAATATAATACATATTTGTATTTTTCTTAAATAAAAAAGACAAGCCCATTTTTATATTGTATTTTTTAAAGGATTGTTTTTTATCGATAAAACAATTTATCGCCTTCGTATTAAACTCTATTAAATGAGTATAAATCCCTCTTTATAATAGGGGACAAGGGGTATCATATCCCTTTGAAGGCAGTATTCAACATCTTTTTCATACCCTTCTTTCATTAGGGCATTATAATGCCGGCAGTTTTTAAGCAAATGCCTTAAGTCTCCTTTGCCACTTTTATAATATTCAAGAGAAATCGCCGCGGAATCACTAAGCTCTGCTTTTTTATTAGAAAGGATATATTCTATGGCAGCTCCTGCACAAAGAGTATCGTCTATGGTAACCTTCCCCGCTGTTCCGGCACAGGCAAGAATGAGGGCACTGCTTCTTTCCATGAAAATATCACAGGCAGCGCTAAGGTTCAGAAAGCTTAAAATATAGATATTTTCAGAGCCTTTTGCATTTTCTATGGCCTGAGTTCCGTTAGTTGTGGTAAACCCTATGGGCTTTCCTTTGACGAACTTATATTCCAGCGGAGAATTGCCAAAATCAAATCCTTCGATTTTAACTTTATTTCTTTCTCCCCCTAAAAGGGCCTGACCTCCGGTGCTTTTTCTGAATTCCAAGGCTTCTTCTATGGTTTTAAAAGGCTTTATATATTCTGCCCCATTATTCATGGCAGTAGTAATAACGCTTGTGGCTCGGAATACATCTATGACAGCAGTGTCTTTTCCTTTAAGCTCCGTATTTAAAAGCCCGTCTGCCGTAAAAATAACATCAATATACATACGCCGCCTCCATACGTAAAAATTTTAGCTAACTATAATATAGCACACTTCTTCTCTTCTTTCAAAATAATAAAAACGCTCTGGCTCTTAATAAATCTAAAATATCAATAAAAGATAGATGCATTTTCTAATAATTTCTTATTTTAAGACTTCCTTATTCGTTGCATCGTTTCTATATATAGAAGTATTTCTTTTAATTTTTCTTACGATGTAGGAATACCGCCTTTCAATGTGATATACTATAAAGAAATAAAGCTTTGCTTGATTTTCTTCATAAAGGCATTTCATAAGAAAAATGCAGGAAGGAAACAGGGTTATATAGAATCGTAATAAAATGGAAATCCTATACTTATTGCATTTAATATGAAATATATAATCCAATTATGGCGTTTTAAATTCCCTGTTAATCTTACTTTAAAGGGATTTTAAAAAATCTACCTCCAAGGAGGCTTTATGCTTACAAATATTTTAAGTCTTCTTTTTCAAATAACGTTTTTTGTTAATATTATCTTTGCTGCAATCATCGTTTTCCTTGAACGGAAAAACCCTGCCGTTACATGGGCATGGCTTATGGTTGTGCTTATATTTCCCTATATTGGCTTTATCGTATACCTGATTCTTGGTATGGAGCCGAAAAAGCACAAAACCTTTTTTGAAAAGTCCAAGGAAGACGAAATTATCCTTAAAAATTATGCTCTTTTGGACATTAATAAGGATACCCTCATTAAAAAGCAAAGAAGCCTCATGAATAAAAAAAATATCATGGATATTACAGGAACGGCTCATTTAAATGATTTGGTATATCTTAATCTTATGTCCGGAAACGCTCTATACACCTGCAATAACAGTATCGATATATTTCATGAGGGAAATTCAAAGTTTGAAGCCATGTTAAAGGATATAAAAAATGCCAAAAGCTTCATACATCTGCAATATTATATCGTTAGAAACAGCGATATTTCCAAAAGACTTATAGATGCCCTTTCTGAAAAAGCCCGTGAAGGAGTGGAAGTAAAGCTTCTTATAGACGGTATGGGCTCCCTTGCGACCCCTAAAAAGCTTTATGAACCCTTAATAGAAGCAGGGGGCAAGCTTGGAATATTCCTTCCGCCTTATTTCGTAAGAATAAATTACCGTAACCACAGGAAAATCTGCGTTATAGACGGTCTGTACGGCTACGTAGGCGGCCTTAACATAGGCGATGAATATTTAGGAAAGTCAAAACGCTTCGGCAATTGGAGAGACTGCCATATCCGCATCGAAGGGGACGGCGTTCATTCCCTCGAAACAAGGTTTATAATGGACTGGAATTATTATGCGCCCCATGCAAAGGTAGAAGTCAAGAGTATGTATTTTCCTTCTGTAAAAAGGCCTAAGGGTGTAAGTATGCAGGTCGTTTCCAGCGGACCCGATACAAAATGGCCCGCAATCCACGATAGCTTTATTAAAATGATTTCAGAAGCGAATAAATCCATTTATATACAGACGCCTTATTTCGTTCCCGATGATACCATATTGGAGTCTCTTCGCATAGCGGCCCTTTCGGGAATCGATATCCGCATCATGATTCCTGCTCATCCGGACCATCCCTTTGTCTACTGGGCGGCTCTCTCTTACCTGGGAGAACTTCTGGATGCGGGAGTTAAATGCTATCAGTATGAAAACGGCTTTGTCCATTCAAAGCTTGTGATGATAGATTCTCTTATTGCAAGCGTCGGAACGGCCAATCTTGACATACGCTCCTTTAAGCTTAATTTTGAGATTACGGCCTTTATATATGACAGCGATAAAACCAAGGCTTTTGAAAAGCAGTTTCTTGAAGATATGAACCATTGTACCCAGATTGACTTTGAATATTATAAAAACCGTTCCACTATGACTAAAATAAAAGAAGCCGTATCAAGGCTCCTTTCTCCTCTTTTATAAATACAGTAAACTTAAAATTTAACGGTAGCAAAAACCATATATTGCTTGGCCAAAAATAGAAGGTTTTTGAAAATCTATATCTTTTAGCCAGACAACTAGGTTTTAGTTATCTCTTTAAGTGAAAGTTTTTTTATATATTTTTATGGGGTAGGGCATCTCTGCCTTATCCTTATTTCAGGTAAATTTTCTAAGGATGTGTTTGAATGAAAGAAAGATTTTGTTCCGAATTTTATATTGATTATCAGGGGGTAGACGAAAATCTTTGTACAAGCTTTCCAAGGCTTATGGGATATATTCAGGAGACTTCCCTCTTACATACGGAAAATTCGGGATACTCCATGAGCTGGTTTGCGGAAAATGAAAAGGCTTTTATACTTACCAACTGGGAAATTGAATGTATAAAGCTCCCCAAATGGGGCGATAAAATTAAAATATACACATGGCCTTCTTTTTTCAAAGGAATCTTGGCCACAAGAAGCTTTATAGCTTTTGACGAAGACGAACATGTTCTTCTCAAAGCGGATTCTCAATGGATTTATACAGACCTTATAAAAAAGAAGCCCTTAAAAATACAAGAAGATATGGTTAAAAATTACGGTGCCGTATACCCCGGGCATTTTGAAAAGGAGAACTTTCCTGATTTGGAAGGGTATTCTTTGGTAAATTCATCGATGGAAAAAGTAAAAAGAAGTGACACGGATTCTAATCACCATGCAAACAATGTAAGCTATATCCGCTGGATTACAGACAGTATAGCTGATGAAATATATAACAGCAGAAGCTTAAATAAAATAAGCATAAAATATAAGAAAGAATGCAAGCTTAACGATAATATTGTAATAGAAAATTATGCGAAAGACGATTCCTTTTTAGATTTTGTAACCATCGTCAGAGAACCTGAAGATAAAGATGCAGTACACTGCATAGCTCGAAGCCTATGGAATAAAATAAATTGAGTTTTAAAACCCTTAATACCTATTTGAAATGAATTTAATTTTTATGAATACAGCCAATAGCTTATGCTGCTTTATGCTATAGTCAATTTGCTTTTATTCTATTGTAAGTAATAAGCTAGAGAGAGTATAAAAGATACTAGGGCATGTCTGAAAGCTCCAAACTCTAGGATTTGCCATAAAAGTGCAGCTTCATCGTCGTAAATCCTCAAAATATGCCGTACAGGTTTACCCTGGGTAAACCTGCACGCTCAACATTTTTGCATAAAGCAAAAATGTAAATGCATGCTATCTTTGCGGTTTTCTCCTCGAATTCACACTTCCTTACAAACAATACCTTTTTAGCTTACAAGCTGAAAAATGTATTTCTGCTGTAAAATATAAATAAACTTTAGTTTATTTATTATTCTTGTCGGTTTGACCGTTTTCAGACACTGCCTAGGCAAATTTCAAAAATTACTTACAGGTCTATGCCTGTGTAATTTTTAAAGCGTGGGCCCTTTTAAAGCAGGCAAATACCTTTTTGTTTTTGTTCAATTTTTAAAAAACAAATTGACAATGCTTTTATTTCATATAGATTCAGGGCATTATAAATCAAGTGGAATCTAAGTATAAAAATATGCTTCTTCTCACCGGCGTATCTGTATCTTCAGCTATGAACAAATATTGATTTTCACTTATCGCTTTCAATTTACTATAAATTTTAATACTGTGGTTTTACGGATTATACCTATAAAAATAAAATTCGGATTCCTTCCCTGCCTAAATTGTCATACGCTAGGTTTGCAGGGGAACTTTTCGTCTATCTGCTTATTCTATAAATTCGTGCTTTTCATAATTCATAAAATTTCTCCGGTTCATCACATAAATAACTGACCGGAGAAATATATTGTAGATATAATGAAGTTAAAGATAACTAGCCTATATTTCAATCGAATTATCAGGAAAAACCATATATCAATGCTTTTGAAAAATGCACTGTTTTCGATAACACTATGTTTTAAAGCTTATAGGCATAGGTTTTACTACTTCCTTATAAGAATTTACCATAAGCTTACAATATCTTAAATATCCATGCCGGAATTGTGTTTTTATACAGAATTTAAAATAAAATAATAGGCCTTCCATTTTGTATCAATGCAAATTGTCTATGCTGCAAAACAGCTTTTTATTCTTTAGATTACGTCCTTTTTGTCATATTTTACTAAAATCCTGCCCCTTAAAATCAAATAATTTAATTTAATATGTATTTAAAGCACTTTTTTTATTTTATAGTTGCTTTTTTGTGAAATTGAATATAAAATATCTCCTAAGGACTTTTTATACAATATAATATTGCCTAAAATCATTTCGTCCTTATCTAAGCTTCTCTTTATCAATAGTAATTCTTGTTAAAAATATTATGGTATTTTTAATTTCCTATGTTTATTTATCCAATTAGTTCGTTTTCTTCAATAATATAATATTGTTTGATTTGATTATTTTTTAAGAGTAATAGTATTTTGTTATAAATATTAATATTACCCTTCAATTTAACTATAATAAGGCTGAAGTTTTTCCTTGATTATTCATAAATATTATGCTTTAATATATACATAGTTTTTGCCTATGTTAATTATTTATATCTTTTTCAATTATCGTCCACTTGTTTTTATCACATACGTACATTGGTTTTGGTTTAGTTACTGCTGCTTTGTATTTCAGCTTAAAAATCATATAAGGTTTATGTATAAATATTATATTATTTATGCATATTGTTATGATGTGTTTAAGCTTAAATATATGCCGAAAGGCAAATCATTTTTATGATTGGGGAGGTTGCTTTACAATGACAGAAACAAAAAAAGGACTTTTTAGCGACTGGAAGGTGCATCTTTTATGTATCGTTCTCGTTATAGTCGCAGAATTCATCGGGAACAAAAGATTTGCTTTTGAAATCGGAAGCTTTCCAATGAGTTTTACGCTTCTGCCTATGCTTTACGTTCTTATCATAGGACTTATCCTCGGCGGATTTAAACTCATCGATCAAGAAAGCATGAAAACCGCGTCGCCTTATATCGGAATATCCGTTATGTGGCTCATCGCTAAAATGGGCGCTCAGATCGGTCCTAATATTGAGCCGGTTCTTGCCGCGGGTCCTATCCTTATCCTTCAGGAAATAGGTAACCTTGGACCAGTATTCTTTTCAATGCCCGTCGCCGTATATGTGTTTAAAATGGGTAGGCAGGCCGTCGGCGCCAGTTTCTCCATATCCCGTGAGGGCGGTATCGCCATCATCGGCAGCCTTTACGGTCTTGACTCTCCAGAAGGTCAGGGTGTTATGGGTGCTTACATAACAGGTACGGTTATCGGTACTATATTCAATGCAATCATGGCTTCCGTTCTTCTTGCAACAGGTGTATTTAGCCCTGAAGCTCTTGGTATGGCCGCCGGAACAGGTTCCGCCTCCATGATGGCTGCCGCTCTTGCTCCTGTAGTTGAGGCATTCCCTCACATGGCTGACGAGCTTTCCGCTTATGCTGCTGCAAGTCAGGTTCTTACAGCCTTTGACGGCCTTTATATTAACCTTTTCGTTGCTCTTCCTGTAGCTAACTGGCTTTATAAAGTTTGCGGCGGCGCCGAAAAACACGCTGCTAACGAAGCAAAGAAAGCTGCGAAAAAGGCAAGAGGTTAATTGTCTTACTATTATTGGATATGGAGGTTAAAAAATGGGTAACAATAAAGATGATAAAGTTAATGCCCCGAAGGACAGAGACTATACATTAGAAGAATTAAAAAAGGCCACCATTAAAGATTCTGATGCGTTTCAGGATGAATTTGAAATGGTTGCTGAAGAAGTAGAGCTTAAGGCAGGCGTTGACGAAAAAGAGCTTTGGATAGTTAGAATTAAGGTTCTTCTTTTATCAGGTATTTTCGCCATGATAGGAAATTATATAAATACCATGAAATCAGGAAACCCTATTTCTCCTATTGAAATACTCCCTGCCATGCTTGCTATGTTTGTAATTATCATTGTAAGCTGCTTCCTTGATGACTTCTTAAGAAAAAACACTAAAATCAGCTTACCTACCATCGTTTATATTTCTCTTATTGCTATGATATTAAGTATCCCCGGCGTTCCTTTCTCAGACGCTTTCGTTGAGGGAACAAACAAAATAGGCCTTCTTCCTTTATGTACGCCGATTCTTGCCTATGCAGGTATTGCTTTAGGCAAAGACCTTGACGATTTCAAAAAGCAAGGTATCGGTATTGTTGTAGTTGCATGTATGGCCTTCGTTGGTACTTATGTTTCTTCAGCAATCGTATCCGAAGTTCTCCTTAGACTTTTCGGAAGAGTTTAATATTAATATTCAAAGGCGGCTTAAGCCGCCTTTTTTAATTTCTTTGTTATGCAGTTAATTTCCTTTTATTCCGAAGGAAATATTTGAACTGAGATGGTTTAAAATAAGAGAAAAGCAATAAGAATTTTGCTACGCAAAATACCGTAGAATTAAAATACCATAAAGAGTATTTTAATTCCGCCAGGACTTTCCTTTTTTATTTGACCATAATGCGATTTCATATTAAATCAAGTATAGAAAGCAAAAATATGTCTTTGGGATATGCTGAGGGCAATGCTGCCAAGCAGCGGCTCTGCATTACCTATGAAAACAAACAGTAATAGGAACAAGTATAGGAAAAATAAAATACTGCAAATAAACCTTATATTTATTGTGCGTATAAAATAAGAATTAAGCTGTTTATGGCATAAAAGAACGATGCCCACCTGCAGAGCTCCTAGCATTACATAATCCTTTATTATCTTCCTGCTTAGGGCCAGCGCTTACCATAAAATTATCTTTTTATTACCCTATTTAATTTTCTACCCTTTTATAAATTTAATTATTTTCTTTTCTTCCGCTTCGGGATTCAGGATTCGTATTTGACTCCGTATTTTTTCTTCCGCCTCTTGAGGAATTATTTCTGTCGCCTTTTGGAAAATATCTTCTCCAAAAAACCGCTCCGTTGTACAAAAGACCGTGGAAGACCAGCCGTATTCCTCTCCCTTTTTCGATACCTTCTGCTGCCTTCCGCACATGGTTATAAACATTTTCATTTGAAGCTCCGTTATGGCGGCATCGAATTTGCTTTTGTCTTCTTTTCCAAATCCCCCAAGGGCCTTAATGCCATGAAGCGGCAAAGCCTCATATTCAGAAATAAATTCATATATTTTCTTAGCCATATTACTTACAAGACCGTTTTCATAACTCTCTGAAAAATCCATGGACTGCCTTCTAACTGCCAGAAAATAAGGATACCATTCTTTCGTTATGTAGCCGCTCTTTTTAAAAAACACTTTTCCGTAGGCAATGTCTTCTCTTTCGTCTAAAACCCGCATTCTCCATTCCCATGGGTCTGTTTCACTGTCTCCCGTATGCCATTTTACAGGAGTGTCATAGGGCGGATTTTCGTCCCAGCTCCAAGGGATTATAGTATATATGCCCTCACCTTTTCCGCCTCCCATAGAAAAGCCCGCTTTCTCCAAGGTTTCTATAAAATCCCCGTAATTTTGTATCTGCCTTTTTGTAAAATCCATAGATGGCCCTCCCATATATATTTAATAAGATAATCCTTATATCTTTTTTATTTCTCCTTAGGGCATGAAATCCAAACAAAAATCTATTTTGCTGTAAAATCGTGACTTCTTCATCGAAAATACTCGAAATGGCCCTGATATGTTTGCGTTTTTCTTCTCAGAACTTTTGCTTCGCAAAAGCCTGAGTATAATGCCAAAGGCATTATACTTAACGTCCGGTCTTCTCTCCGGTTTTACTCGAATTCACATTTTCTTGCAAACAATGCATTTTCAGCTTTAAAGCTGAAAATGTATTTCTGCTGTAAAATAATAAATAAACTTTAATTTATATATTATTTTTAGCGGTTTGACTATTTTCAAACACTGCCTAGTATAGATAAATATTAAAATATCTTTATCAAATTCAAATAAACCCTTGCTTTAAAAAGATTTATAAGCTTAAAGTTCTATTCTTTGCCGCAAGAACACTTTTCTATGGCTTTTGAAAAAACCTTCTGCAAAGCTTAATTTATTTTACTTTCCTTTTGGCGAAATTCTCCGGGAGACAGGCCTGTTGATTTATGAAACTGAATATAAAAGGAAGACTGGTTTTTAAAGCCGCTTTCCATGGCAATATGAAGAATATTGCTTTCACTCTCTAGAAGAAGCTTTTTCGCATGGCCTATACGGAGCTCATTCAGATATTCCGAAGGGGTTTTTCCGTAATAATTATGGAATAAGCGTATCATACGGTTACGGCCGATACAAAGCTTTTGCATCTCTTTTTTTAACATATCTGCGTCTGTAAAGTATTTAAGGCATATATCTTTTATTTTTCCTGCTTCTTCCTTTTGGGTCTGAAATTCCGGAAGATCGGGACGGCATCGCTTACAGGGACGAAGGCCCGACCTTTGTGCTTCCTCCAGACTATCGAAAAAAAGAACGTTTTCCATTTTAGGGCTTTTTGATTTGCAGGATGGGCGGCAAAAGATACCCGTGGTCTTTACCCCATAGAAAAACTTTCCGTCGTAGGATGCATCACAGGCGATAGAAGCCTTCCATTTTTCTTCCTTCGTCACGGTCCCTCGCCTCCTTTAATAGATTCGTTAAGGCTAGCCTTAGCTGCTGCTGTTTTATAATAAGTTTTAATGGCCTTATTTATAAAAATATATTTAATAGATTGTATAAAGGGGTAACTTAAACTTCAAAAACTATATTTTATCTATAATAACAAGACTTAAATAAAAGCTCATATTCTGGAGTAGGAAAAGATAAAAAAACAGAATTCTACCCAGCAGGCTTTGCAAATATTCGCAATTTACCCTGATGATTTACCTAATGATAAATATCTTCAAAGTATTGCTCAGCTTTCAGCTTATTTTTTCTTTGCAGAAGGCGGGCGGTTTTTCCCTCTTTTGATATTAATTTCAAGTTCCTGTAAAACTTCATAGGCATTATGAACTTCATCAAGAACACCGGAAAGCTTATGAGAAGGAATTCTTTCGGATAAAACCTCATCTGCGGCTTTTCTATAGTCGGCCTTATGCCTGGCATTAATTTCGGTCCAGTTAACTTCCCTGAAATACCCTATTGTCTCCGTATTATAGGGAATTTTCCCTTGAAGCATTAATACTGCGATGATAGGGTATCCGGCATATCCTTGCCAATAAGTTCCGTTATCGCTTGAAGTATAGGTGTTTTCATTCCACGTAACTATATAGGTTTTGGAACGGCTTGAGGAAAGAACCTCTCCCTGATTTTCAAAAATTGCAATACGACCATCTGCAATAGCACTGTAGGCCTCATATATTTTTTCAATCGGCGGCAGTTTATCCATAGGGCTTCCTCCATAAATTCATATTTTAAATTTACTTAGTACATACTATACTATTTTTATTTTATCCTGTCTTCCTGTTTTTCACCTTATAATTTTATCACATTTTCTATGATTCCCATAGATATCGTGAAATAGCCTTAAGGGTAGTAACAAAATCCTATTTTTCATAGACGGCTTAATATACTAGAAGATCTTTATTGACTATAAGAGGACATTCACCTGAAAACACTTTTACAGCTTCACTACAAATGTTTTTAGGTTCACTAAATATAAAATATACGACTTTTGTTCCTGTGATTAAACTATTCTACTATAAATGAAATCTAGATTGCTTTCCAAGCCAAACTGTTATTTACTTAGTTTCAAGGCCTTTATAAAGCATATTTGCCGTATGCTCTAGGCTTGCGCCTATTTATAATTAATAAAAGCCATAGGATAAATTATCCTATGGCTTTTATTAATTATAAACTTAGATTTTTCTTATACATTTCCCGAAGAGAAACGTATTCATGTCATTCTCTTACCGTAAAAAGTGCATATTGCTCATTTGCACCGAAGGTGTATATTTCTTCCCACTCGATATCGTTTAAGTCCATATATTCTTTAAACTCGGCAGGCTCTTTGCCTTTGATTATTGCACAATACCCGCAGGAGGAACTTAAGGCCCTGGGAACAGGCACTATTTTGCATTCCATCTCCTTGTCTTTCATTATTTTATCAAGATATAATGCTGAGCTTACAGAATGAAAGGTGATTAATACATTCATTAACTTAATACCTTTATGTAACAGCCGTCTTCTTTTTCCTCTATGGCAGTTTTTCTGCCGGCCCCTTCAATAAGGCCAAGTACATTATCTCTTGCGTTAGGGGAGCTTACGGCTATAGTAAATTCTTTACCGGAATATTCTTTCAATGCGTCTTTCGCCATTAAAACAGGCTCAGGGCAGGAAAGCCCTCTTGCGTCTACAAAATTCTCCTTCATTTAATTAACGCTCCTTTTCCGTATATTCA
This sequence comes from Anaeropeptidivorans aminofermentans, assembly GCF_940670685.1. GTDB lineage: Bacteria > Bacillota > Clostridia > Lachnospirales > UBA5962 > Anaeropeptidivorans > Anaeropeptidivorans aminofermentans. The sequence goes on from NZ_OW711693.1 coordinate 3,384,748, forward strand.
TAAATGCGATTATGCTTACAAATAAAATGCCTATGATAACAGCTATCTGTCCGTTTACAGGAACCCCTGCTGGGGATGCTGCCAAGCCGAAGTTATGGGCAGTTGCTCCCCCTAAAAGAAGACCGGCAAAGCAGATTGCGGCGTCGGCGTTTCCTTCTCCCGCCATAATCGTCTGTCTTAAAGGGCAGCCGCCTAAAAGCGTTGAACCGTAGCCAACTAAAGTCATGCCGAGGAAATTCCATACAAAACTCGTATGGGCTATGGGCTGTTCAGCAAAACCAAGCTTAAATTTGCTTAAAGCTATATTTGCCACAAGCGCTACCGCAAAAATAGCAAGATAGCCTAAAGCCATGGAAGGATTTTTAATCAGTATAAGGTCGCGTATTCCCCCTGCCATACACATACGGCTTCTTTGAGCAAGAGCGCCTACTGTAAGGCCGGCTAAAAGGGCTATTATAAGAGGCGCATGCATGGAGCCGGGGCCTTCTTCGCTGAATTTAATAAATGCAGGTCTTGCTATTAAAAACACAAGCAAGGCTACTGCTATGGCAGGCATAATATATCCGCTTACTGCAGGCTGGTTTTGCGCTCTGCCAAGGGAAAAGCCTTTTTTAAGGAAATATGCTCCCACAGCTATGCCAAAGGTAAATCCTGCAAGGCCTACAAGGGCATTAAGGTCGCCTCCGGCAAGCCTTAAAACCATACGGAGCGGACAGCCTAAAAATACTAAGGCCCCTATCATGACAAAAAAGGATACGGAAAACCGTACAAAAGGTGCGGAACCTCCTGTGGGTTTAAATTCCTTCCTAAAAAGGGAAAGCAGAAAAGCTCCCAAAATAAAGCCTATAATCTCAGGTCTTATGTACTGAACATTGGCCGCGGCATCGAGGCCTAAGGCGCCTGCCGTATCTCTTATGAAGCATGCTACGCAGATACCCATATTCGGCGGATTACCCATAACGGTAAGAATAACAGCTAAAAGGCCGATAACTCCTCCCGTTAAAATAATAAGAGTAAGATGTTTCTTATTATTCATTTAAAACTCCTCCTATAAAATATATTTACAGGACGAATTATAACATATGCATAATATCTTATCATTATATAATGCCCGTTTGTGCATTTTATATATTTATGGCGTTTTGTTCTAACTATAATATTTTTTTATACATTTCGGCAAATGCAGCTTTCCTCATGATCATTTACCATGCCGATAGCCTGCATATAGGCATAGATGATTGTAGAGCCTACAAAATTAAAGCCAAGTTTTTTCAAATCCTTAGATATTCTGTCGGAAAGCTCTGTTTTGGCAGGAGCTTCTTTATAGGATTTAAAATGATTGATTATAGGCGTATAATCAACGTATTTCCATAAAAAGTCATCTAAAGTGAAGCCCTCTTCCTTAAGCGCCATATATCTTCCGGCATTATTGATTGCAGATTTTATTTTAAGCTTGTTTCTGATGATACCGGGGTTATTCATAAGTTCTTCTATTTTTTCTTCTTCATAGCGGGCAATTTTTTCGGGGTTAAAATTATCGTAGGCCTCTCGCATGTTCTCTCTTTTTTTGAGAATGGTAATCCATGAAAGCCCTGCCTGCTGGCCTTCAAGAATAAGCATCTCAAAAAGCCTGTTTTCATCGTGGAGGGGTCTCCCCCATTCTTTGTCATGATAATCCACATAAATCTGCTCGCTTCCTGCCCAGCCGCACCTTGAACCTTTTTCACACATAAAAGTCCCCCTCTTCCTCTGCAATATAATTTCTTTATGATTCTCGTCCTGTTTGCTTATACTCTATAACATTATAATTTAAAGAGAATAAAATATACAGAGGTTTTATTTAAGATAAAAAGCTATTGCATAATCCTATATTTTAAAAGGTATCCTGTATAGCTGCTTTACTTCTATTCTTCCCTGTCACCGCCGCCTGAGACGGCACGAAATAAAATAAAAGTAAATTGGTAAGAGTCTTTTTAAGTCCCCCTACTATAAGAGACATTTGTTTCTATGAAAAAGGTTTTTTATAAAATAAAATCGATTTTTGCTTTCAGGGTATGCCCTTATAAAAAGTATTCATGAATACTTTAATTGTGGTATACTATATCCATAGTATAAACAAAATTAAGCAAGCTTAATTTTGTTTACGAATACATTTTCAAAGGGAAATGTATTCGCAGAACTTACATATACAATATACATTAACTTATTGGAGGTTATCTTATGAATAAGCCTATTATAGGCATTCTTGCAAGCTCTAGTCATATGCCGGCAGGGGATTTCGGAAGCATCTGGAAAATAACGCTTAATAAGGCCTACTCCGATGCAATATTAAATAACGGAGGCATTCCTCTGATTATAAACCCGTCTTCCGATTTTGAGGTTTTAAGGCCGCTTTTAGATGTATGCTCGGGCCTTTTATTCCCCGGCGGCGAAGATGTTGACCCTGCCTATTTCAATGAAGACCCTCACCCCCTTCTCGGTGTTATCCGGCCGGAGATTGACGAATTTTCCTTCGTCTGTGCAAAATATGCCTTTGAAAAACATATGCCCATTTTAGGCATATGCCGGGGAATGCAATTATTAAACGTTGCAAAGGGCGGAAGCCTTTATCAGGACCTTTCCTTAAGGCCTGTTGAAAATATACTTCATGCGCAGAGTTATAATCGTTCTTACCTTGTTCATAAAGTAGATATAAAGGAGCATACTCTGCTCCATAAGATATTTAATAAAAATACTATATCTGTAAACACCATGCACCATCAAGCCGTAAATAAGCTGGGAGAAGGCCTTATTATATCTGCAGTTGCCCCGGACGGCATTGCAGAAGCCATTGAAAGCCCCTGCGGAAATATTTTAGCCGTTCAGTGGCACCCTGAGGAGCTTACGGTTTCCGCTCCTGAAATGAATTTGCTTTTTAAGCATCTCATTGAAAAAGCGAAGGAATTCAATAACTAAATTTAAAGTTCAATCATAACAAAACCGTGTATTCACTTGGGCTTAAAAATGTACCGTTTTTGAAGGAAATCCGTGTTTTTATACTATGCGAACTTGCAAAAGGATGCAGGCGCAGGCCTGTAAATCTTTTTTAAGTGAGCGTTTTCTTATCATTATCAAACTTGTTTTTTATGTTGGTAACGATGAGTCTATAGTGAATGGGCTTTTGTTACTTCTTTAGAAGAAATCTACTGCAATTCCCATAAGGAGGAATATCATGCTCTATCTAAACCAATTAGATTATCCTGAAATGTATTACCCCACCAATGCAAAAGAAGAAGGCGGATTGGGCGAGGGAAAAAACAATGTTAAAACTGCCGGCTGCGGCCTTTGCAGCCTTTGCATGGTGGTTGAAAATATGACCCTGAATAAATTTCCTTTGGAAGAATGCCTTCAAATGTCTCTTGAGCTTAAAGCAAATTTAGACCCAGGAACAAATCTTAAAATTCTTGCCCCTGCCGTGGCAGAAAAATTCGATTTAGCCTATACTACAACAAGCGATGAAAATGACCTCTTAGACCACCTTCGCTCCGGGGGCATGGCTATAGCAAATACCGGCGGCGACAGGGAAGGCTATAATGCCGTATTTTCCCATGGGGGCCATTACATAGTTCTTCTTTCCTGCAAGCAAAATACTGTTTGCGTCCTTGACCCTTCCCAGAAAGAGGATAAATTTGAAACCCCTGAAAGAAGCACTAAGGTTACAGTAAAAGGGAATTTCATTTATACGGATATAAGCGTTTTAAAGCAGGATACATCCAACAGGACCCCTTCCTTTTATCTTTTTGCAAGAAAGTAAAAAACAATCCCCCTGTGAAGGCCTTTTATGCCTTCACAGGGGGATTTATAATAAGGTTTTAATCCTCTTTATTTTGACGTAAGAGAATAAGGCATAAAGCCTCTTGATATTAGACTGCCTTTGCAAATCAGAAAACCGGTCGGATTTTTGCTTGAAAAATGAAAGTTTAAGTAGGGCAGTTAAGAGACTCGTTCGGATTAAAATACCCGGAAAAATGTTTTAATCTTACGATATTTTGTCAAGCAAAACTTTTGAGAAAAGGCGCAGAAATGCTCTTTAAGTTTTTTCCTTCCCTCGGAAGAGAAAACCGCTTTTATAAAAATCTATTGAAAGCCTATTGGATTTCATATTATGCAAATAAACCAAGGTTTGAAATTTGCAAACAGGCTGCAGAGTTTTAAAATGTAATTTATGTAAGGCCCTAAATGCATTGTTTTATCCGATGCAAACACAGCCCTAATCTCTTTTCCATGTTTGATATTTAATCAAGGTTTTTTTCATTGCCTCATTTGCAAAAACCCCTTATAATTATTATACCGTTTTGAAATTTAAAGATTATGCCGTATTTTATAATAATCTTTAAACTATAGTGAAATAAATTAATTACCGTAACAAAAACTGTATATTTTATACTTAAGGAATCTGAAAACACTTACAGTGAATCTAGGTGGACGTTTTCTCATAGCTAATAAAGAGCTTTTCATCTTTGTTGATTATGAATGGATTAATATAGGGTTTTGCATAGTTAAACCTTTTATAAAAAATAGGTTTTTGTTCCTGCCTTAATCTTATTTTACTGTATATCAATTCAAAACTTAACCAATATTTATAAAAATGTATTCAGGCGTATCTAAAAGGCCAAAGCACTATATCCACCCTTCAAAACTTAAGGGCATAGTTTCAAAACATAATTTATACAGGAGTGAATCACTTGAATCAGAAATTATCCTTTTCATCTTACATTGCCGTAGGCTCTATGCTTTTCGGACTGTTTTTCGGCGCCGGAAACCTGATATTTCCCGTTTTAATGGGGCAGCAGTCGGGAAGCCAGGTATATATAGCCTCTATGGGCTTTATCATTACTGCGGTGGGACTCCCCTTTCTGGGCGTCGTTGCAATGGGCTTTTCTCAAAGCAGCGGCCTTTTTGAGCTGGCAAGCAGAGTACATCCCTATTATTCCTATGGCTTTACGGTTCTTTTGTATCTTACTATAGGGCCTTTTTTCGCTCTTCCAAGAACAGCTACGGTTTCTTATGAAATAGGCCTTGCTCCTTATATCCCTGATAATTACAGGGCATTTGGCCTTGCGCTTTTTACTTTGCTGTTTTTCGGCGGGGCATTGTTTTTTTCGTTAAGGCCCAACAAAATATTAACATGGGTTGGAAAAATACTAAATCCCCTTTTTCTTGTGTTTTTAAGCTTTTTAATTATTGCAAGCCTTGTGTTTCCCATGGGAAGCACAGCAATGGCCCCTGTTCATGAAGCATATGCCAACGCCTCATTTTTCAAGGGGTTTACGGAAGGCTATAATACCATGGATGCTTTGGCCGCCCTTGCCTTCGGCATAATTGTTGTGCAGAACATAAAGGCCCTCGGCGTTACAGACCCTAAGGGCATAGCTCTTGGAACATTAAAAGCCGGCATTTTAAGCGTAATACTTATGAGCATTATATATCTTTTTCTTGCGCTCATCGGCTCAACAAGCACAAGCATCATGGCGCCTGCCCCAAACGGAGGAATCGCCCTTGCTAAAATAGCGAATCATTATTTCGGCGCCTTCGGAAGCATTCTCCTTGCCGTAATCGTTACCCTTGCCTGCCTTAAAACTGCTATCGGCCTTATAACCGCCTGCTCTGAAACATTTCAGCAGATGTTTCCAAATACCCTTAGCTATAAGGCCTATGTAATACTATTTACTGCATTTTCATGTCTTGTAGCAAACATTGGCCTTACCCAGCTGATAGCCCTTTCCATACCTGTTTTAATGTTTATTTATCCTCTTGCCATCGGATTAATAATACTTGCTTTAATTTCTCCCATTTTTAAAGGAAGAAGATGCGTTTACCTTTCCGCAACGCTCTTTACCATGTTTGTAAGCATTGCAGACGGCCTTAATGCCATGCCGGAATTTATAAGAAACACGTCCTGGGCAGATGCTATCATAAATTTTTATAAAAATTGCGTGCCCTTTTTCAATTTGGGCATGGGCTGGGTAATCCCCTTACTTTTAGGAACCGTTACAGGAATTATAATCTCGCATTTTCTGCCGGAAAAATCATAAGATATTGAGATACAAAAAATAGCTTAAATAGAATATTCAGACTTGTTCATATCCCATACCAAAGGCTTTTTTAATCAAAATATTAAGATTGAAATCATACGCTACCTTTTAAAACCAAATTCCATGAAGGAGGATTTATATGGAAAAAATACCGAGTTTTACCGTCAACCATCTTGACCTTTTACCTGGAATATATATTTCCAGAAAAGATACCGTAGGAAATACTGTCATAACCACTTTCGACCTTCGTTTTACAAGGCCTAATACAGAGCCTGTAATGAATACAGCAGAAATACACGCCATAGAACATTTGGGGGCAACTTTTTTAAGAAATTCTTCCTTTAAGGACCATATTGTATATTTCGGCCCTATGGGCTGCCGTACAGGATTTTATCTTTTGCTTAAAGGCGATTTCAAGCCCATGGATATTGGCAGCCTCCTGAAGGATATGTGCGGTTTTATCATGGATTTTGAAGCGCCTATCCCCGGAGCCTCCCCCAGAGACTGCGGAAATTATCTGGACCTTAATCTTCCCATGGCAAAATATTATGCTAAAAAATATATGACGGAAGTGCTTCAATGCTTAAGCGAGAAAAACACCGTTTATCCTGAATAGGAATAGGTATGCTTATTAAACTGAATCTTTTATGACAGAAGGGTAGCTTTAGGTAAAGCTAAAGGCCTATCTTCCCTTGCCCGTAAATTAAAAACACCGCAGGCTTTGTTAAAGTGCCTGCGGTGTTTTTAATATGCCTTTTTGAAATTCATACAAACCTAAAGGTAGGAGAGCTTCCGCCCTTACCTTTGCCAAATATTATACCCTCTTCTTTAAGCTATCGGCCCTTATAATTCCAAAATCCCTTTTTGTCTCATTGAAATTTAAGTATAATATTTGGAACCCTTACAAATTACTTTTAATAACACAGCACTCTATCTCTTCTCCTTTGGAGTTCCCTTTTATTTTAAAGTCGCTTAATAGCTATTCCCTTATTTCTTTTTCGGCCCTTATAAGCAGCATCATCGGCCGGCGCATTTCGTCAGCCATCCCTGAAAGATTTTGCATATCCTCTTCCGGCATAGCTTCTTCAACAGCCTTAATATTAAATCCGGCATTAATAAGGCCCATTAAAATCTGGGTTAAAGTGTGATGCTGTTTTATGATATTTTGCCCAAGAAAGCATACTGACCTTTCCCCCGGATAAAAATAATTATCAACAGGCCAATATTTAGGCTTTCCGTCGGAATCATAAATCCAGTCTTGGTTTATGCCTGATGTGAAAACTGGGTGTTCGATATTAAGAAGAAAACTGCCCTCTGGTTTCAGGGTCCTATACACCTTTTTAAAAATTGCATCCATATCTGCGACATAATGGAGTACCAGATTAGAAATCACACAGTCATATGTGTCGGCAGGATAGCTATAATCATCAAGGCCTCCTACCTGATAGGTAATTTCAGGGCTTAGATTTATCTCCATGGCTTTTTGAATCATTTTTTCGCTTAAGTCAATTCCCATTACCTCTTTTGCCCCGCATGCTACGGCATATTTACAGTGCCAGCCATAGCCGCACCCAAGGTCAAGAACATTTTTATCCTTTAAATCGGGAAAGTGGGCTTTAAATTGGTGCCATTCGCCGGCTTTGGATAATCCCCCTTGGCTTCGGGACATATTAGCATACTGTTCAAAAAAATTCTTATCGTCATAAATATTATTCATATTTTCACCTTATTCATTTTTTATATGTTCTGCAGATTTTAAGCAGATACTTGAAAAACATCATGAGCTGTTTTTATAAACTGCTACTTCCAATGGACATTCGCCGTGAAAAACCGGATTTGTTCCATATCCAAAATTTCCTTGTAAGTTTATTTTTAGACTCTCAATGATGCATAGGCTTTCTATGGAGATGCAGTGAACTTTGCCTTTGTCCTTTAGATACCCTATAATTAAAATTTTTATTTCAAAAGTCTTGACCTAAACCTTACTTTAGGTTCTATTATATATAATATAAATTCGTTTTACTTCTGTCAAGCTTCGTTAGACCTCAGAAAAAGGAAGCTTATATTTTTAAAATGAACCTTTCCCCAAAACTAAGGTTCTTTAGGAAATTTTATCAGCTTGCATTTGTCAAAATACATGCAGAACGTCAATTCAGCTGGAAAGACCGGTATTCCATACCGGCTGCTGTCCATTGACAAGGATAGTTTCTTTACTCACACAGGCAATAGCTTTCTTAGGTTATAGATAAATAATATATACAATCAATAGGAGGAATTGAAAGTGTTTAATATGTATGTACCTACCCGTTTTATATTTGGAAGCGGCCGTTTAAAAGAACTTCATCAGCAGAAGCTCCCCGGAAAAAAGGCCATGGTTGCCATATCCAACGGCAAATCTGTACAGGAAAACGGCACTCTGGACCGCACTTTATCAGAGCTTAGAAAAGCAGGGATTGAATCGGCTGTATTTAGCGGCATAGGGTCAAACCCTACAAAATCTGCTGTTATGGAAGGAGCAAAATTTGCCCGTGATAACGGCTGTGATTTTATTCTTGCCTTAGGTGGTGGGAGTGTTATGGACGCTTCTAAGGCTATCGCCATGATGGCGGTAAATGACGGTGACCTGTGGGATTATGTTGGCGGAAAAACTGGAAAGACCCTCCCTCTAAAGAACGACCCTCTTCCCATCGTCTGTATTACAACAACTGCCGGAACAGGAAGCGAGGCTGATCAATGGGGAGTTGTAACCAATGAGGAAACCCATGAAAAAATCGGCGTAGGAGGATACGATTCATCATTTCCTGTACTGTCCATTATTGACCCGGAGCTGATGGTATCGGTTCCCCCTAAGTTTACTGCTTATCAAGGTTTTGATGCACTTTTTCATGCCACAGAAAGCTATGTCTCTGCTTTTGCGAGCCATATGAGCGATATGTATGCCCTTACAGCAATCGAAAATGTAGGAAAATATCTTCTTCGTGCTGTTAAAGGCGGAAATGACATAAAAGCACGGGAAGGAATGGCTTTTGCCAATACTCTTTCCGGCGTGGCAATGACCATAAGCGTCACAACCGCGGAGCATTCTTTAGAGCATGCCATGTCCGCCTATCACCCTGAGCTTCCTCATGGTGCAGGACTGATTATGATTTCCAAAGCCTTTTATGAATTCTTCATTGAAAAACATGCTTGCGATGAACGCTTTATCCGTATGGCCCAAGCCCTCGGCATGAAAGATGCTTCTAAGCCTTCGGATTTCATTACCATGCTTGTGAAATTGCAGGAAGATTGCGGCGTATCAGATTTAAAAATGAGTGATTATAATATTACCTCCGATGAGTTTGACAAGCTTGCCCTCAATGCCCGGGAAACTATGGGCGGGCTCTTTCAAGCCAATCCTTGTGAAATGACCCATGAGGACTGTGTGGCAGTTTTTAGAAAATCCTATCGTTAACATTAAGAAAAAGATACGGAAATAAGTCATTAACTCTCAGAATACATCAAGCAGAAATAATGCTATAAGAAAATTTAAAAAGCAGAAAATCAACGGCAAGGTTACAGTTGATTTTCTGCCTTTCTTATTTTACGAGATGCTGTCTGTTATGCTGACAGGTATCAGATAATAATTTAAGAAAAACAAGCCTTCGACAGGAGGCCTGGATTTAATAGGCTTCAAATAAAACCGCGCTGTCATGTTTATAAAATGGCATATTATACTGGTGGCTATAAAACAGAATCTTCTATAAAAATTACTGCTGCTCCTGAAAACTTTTCATAGGCTATATAATTTCTTAGATAAAATCATTATAATTTATACCTCATTTCCAGGGGAAAAGCATCCGTAGAGAGAATAAAAGATCCGTTCTGTGCTTTATCATCTTCGCGCTATATCCGTTTCTCCCGTGAAAATAGTAACTTTATTTTTCCCTGCGCCTTTAGAATGATACATTGCGGCATCTGCCTTTTTAATAATGCGGATTATGGAGTTTGTTCCAAGAATCAGGCTGTTGGCTATGCCGATGCTAAGGGTTAGCCTTTGATTTTTGGCATAATGGCTAATGTCCATATTGTTCACGCGAATGCGGATATCTTCTGCAAACCTATAGGCATCATCAATAGATGTGTTTTCAAGTAAAATGATGAATTCGTCACCGCCGAACCGAAATATTTTAGAATCCCTTGGAATACTTTCTTTGATGCATTGAGCAAGAAGCTTCAGTATTTTATCCCCCGCTATATGTCCGTATGAGTCATTTATAGATTTAAAATCATCAATATCAATAAATAAAAGGGAAAACTCATTTCCCGGATTATGAGTATTGTTTTCGTAGCACTCGATGCAATACTGCTTTGTATAAAAGCCGGTTAATGAATCTGTAATGGATTTTTTAAGCAGAAGTTCCTTTTCCTTTTTTAAACTTGTTACATCGACAAGTCTCATAATCTTTACCGAATTGCGGTCTTCCGGGTCAATGGGGTATTGTGTGATAGAAAGCTGAATTTCTCCTTCTTCTGCAGAAAAGGCGGCTTCATGCTGGCTGTAGTTTATATCAAAATTATAGGCCGGAATATAACAGGCTACCATGTCTCCCATTTCAATATCATCATTTCGAAGAAGCCTTTTTGCAGCATCATTTATACATATAATTCTGCGGTTTTTATTAATTAGAATAATTGCCTCCGGAGAGCTTATTAAAAGTTTCCGGTAAATATATTCCGACTTCATATTCAGAAACTTATACTTCATAATAGAAATAAATATAAAGACAACAAAAATAAGAATTGCCACATACATAAGCCCGGGGCCAATATGAACTTGAAAAACAGCCGGGAGTACATATTCAGAAATAACGCTTAACAGACCCGCGAAACCCATTCCCCAAAAAGTGTATTTCAGCTGGGCCTTTTGCCGCTGATCCTTTGACGAAAGATATTTTTTTACCACAAGAAAGAGCGCATAAACGGCAGGTATCGTAAAGGTTGCGGACATCAAAGGGGCCACTACCGGCAAGGAAAGCCGCCAAAATGTCGGTTCGGAATAATCCATAGGGAAAAGATAGCGAATAAAAATAGTCAAGGTATTGATTCCTACCATGATATAAAAAAATATATCCAGCTTTTTTTCAATTAGCTTATAGCTAAACAGCAAAAAAAGCACGGAAAGATTCATCATGCTTAGCCAATAAACCGTTTTTAGTGCAAGCCCTGCAAAGGAGCTGTCACTATAGGCATTACACATACTCAAAATCATCCACAATATAACAAGGCTCATAAAATACAAAAATGTCTGATTCACCTTGTCATTGCTCTTATTTAAGTAAACAAAGGTCCAAATGAACATCATTATGCTGTAAATGATTGCAAAAATTATGAATTGGAGCATGGAGCCCTTACCCCCTGTATTTTATGCAGTTTATATAGATATTGGCATGCAGCTAAGGTCTTTGTCTCTTAGGCTATTATTAATAATTTTAGAAATTCAGGCTGAAGCATCATTTCCAAACACAGGGTCATAAATATGGTTTCCTGTTTAAAATAATCCATATCAATAATTAACTTTAAATTTACTAAACATTAAAGAACAATTGCCATATTTCTCTATACCTGCAAAATCGTGAAGTTTAGCCGGAAAGAAGCATGCCGCATAAATGATTACAGTTATACTGCTTAGTATACCATTAATATACTCATTTGAATATGTAAAGTAAATAATAGGGATTATAAGAGCCGTTATAGGCTTGGGAAGATAAAGCATGTTTACAGTCAATATAAAATAAGCATTCATATAATACATAAAAGCCTTGAAATAGACTTGCTTTTTACTAATTTCATGGAACCGCTTCTTCTTTCTATACCGCTTAATTATATTCATACTTAAGGTGTCTTTAAAAGCTTGAAATTTTGACATGCCCTGCCTCTTGTAAGAAAGAACCCTTTTTAATATGAAAGTGAAACCGTATTTTTGCGTTGCCTCGAAAAGATCTGCCTTCCGAAAGAAAACCATGTTTTTAAGGCTATCGTAAATAGGTATTTTTCCCTCTTTAATAAGAAATTTACCATAACAAACATCTTTTTATCTTTGTTCACTGCGAGAGAAAAGCAAATTGACTATGGACTATTTCATATGAATTTAAGTATAAGCGCCTTCGCAAAAATATCCACGTTCCGAAAAAAATCCATGTCTGTGAGCAGTAAAAGCAGTAAAAAAAGATGGGAATTTAGAGAACAGGATAGCTGTGGCTCAAAGATAGTCTATGAAGATACAGCTTCCTTTTTCGTATTTCTCAAATAATTCCCACCTTTAACCCCTTGAAAGAAAACCGCACCATCGCCTGTAAGTCTCTTTCAAATGTATATCTCCTTAAAAAATGATATAAGCTTCTGGCAATATCATTTTTAAAGGTCATTTTGTATAAAATATATGTTTATTTTTCATATAGGTTCGCACTTTTCATACTGTATATGTAAAATTCCATACTGCGTGTCTATTTTATAAAGTTCTTTGGTTTTAATACTTTCCTAAGGAAAATGAGGTGTCAGGCAATAGCTCTTTTAAATCATGAAACTTACTTGATAGTGGTGTTTCAGTAAAATAATCTTTTGCCGGATTTCCGGCGAGCCTAAACCTTCCAACCTCCTGGCGTAATGCTGCGGCCTGAGCAGACATTTCCTCGCTTGTGGCAGAGTTTTCCTCTGCTGTTGCAGCATTCGTCTGTACGACGGCTGAAATTTGAGAAAGCCCCTGCCTGATTTGCTCGATAGCATCTGCTTGCCTTGAGGTCACTTCTTCTATCTTTGCAAATCCTTCTGTTACCTTGACGGATTTTTCTCTTGCACCGTGTAAAATCTCCGCTGTTTGGGCGGTAACTCTAGTACCTTTTGCAACAGAAGAAACCGACGCCTGAATCAGCGTATTTGTTTCCTTGGCGGCTTCCGCAGACCTTGCGGCAAGGGAACGGATTTCGTCTGCTACTATGGCAAAGCCCTTTCCGGCAGTTCCTGCACGGGCCGCCTCTATGGCTGCATTAAGGGCAAGTATATTCGTCTGAAAAGCAATATCCTCAATAACCTTTGTAATATTAGCAATCTTTTTAGAAGCTTCACCGATGTCTGCCATTGCCTTGGTAAGCTCTTCCATACGCTTATTGCCTTCCTGCAGGCCTTCATTTGACTGCTCAATATATTCAGCAGAGGCATTGACAATTTCCAAGTTTTCCACCGATTGCTCTGAAATCCTTTCAACAGAAGCAGAAAGCTCTTCTATGGAAGACGCCTGCTCATTAGTGCCTTCCGCAAGGGCCTGGGCTCCGGCGGATACCTGGTCTGCTCCTGTGCTTACTTGTTCGGTGGCCATGTTAATATTGCTCAAGGTGCCGTTTAAAGAGGAGATAATCGTTTTAAGGGCGTGATGGATTGGGGCAAAGTCTCCTATATATTCCATGTCGGCCTTTAAATTAATATTGCCTTCGGCAATTTGGATAAGCTTCTCGGAAATATCGCTGATATATTCCCTCAATGTGGTCCGGGTATTATGGATAGAATAAACCATCATACCAATCTCAGAGCTATCAGATTCAAGAGAAAAATCGGAAGATAAATTGCCCTTTGAAATCTCCTGCATTTCTGCTTCCACAGCCGCAATAGGGCGCAGTATCTTTTTTCCCATCATGCGAAAGGTTAATATTTGTATTGCACCAACCATCAAAATCATGGCAAAGGTAGATATCTCCAGCATAAGGTTAATACCTGTAAGCCTATGAATCTCATTGCTTGTGCGGGTATCCAGCATATTAAGGAAATCTTCCTTGATTTCACTGATTTTTTTAATAGCGGCGCTATACTCGGCACCGTAAACATACTGAATGGCGTCGTCCATCTGTCCTGCGCCGGCGTCTTCCATGGCCTTTTCTTCCAAAGGTACAAGTTCGTTTGAAAGGGCGGACATTTCGTCAATTTTTTGCTGCTCTTCAGCCGTAATGCCTATCTCCTTCATATTGTAAACGCCTATGTCACGGTTTTTCAGGTTTTGAATTTCATTATAGTAATTATCCTTATGCTCCTTATTGCCGGTTGCAGCATAGGCACGCACTTCATTAGTCAGATATGCCGAGCCGTTCATAAAGCGGTTCGCATTTTGGGTAAGCGTAAACTTGTCTTCATTTGCCTTAGAGATACGTGCGTTCATCTGAAATACAAAGAAAAAGGAAATTACAACGCCTAAGAGCATAAGCACTGCGCTGCCACTCAGAATATAAGTTAAAGTAGATTGTTTCATTGCTTTTTTCATAAAATACAGAACCTCCTTTGGATAATAAAAGTCCTTATTATTTATTTGCTTCTATCAATTAAAACAAGGTCCATAAACTCAGAAGCAGTGATTTTAACAGGCATCATTCCTTCTTTATAAAATATCAGGTAATCTCCGTCTGTCTCCACACTTTGAAATAATGCCTCATCAATAAGCATTCCAAATCGTGCAGTATTTAGCTTAGGACGAAAATCAAAACGGATAATCGAGCCTGTCTCCATAATTACCTCCAGATGATGCGCCGGCATGGCGCGTACGCTTCTGAAATAGCTGCCTTTCTTTTTTTGCCCTATACTCAAAATCTTTGCCTCCTTCCATGACTGTACTTATTCGCTTTGAAATAGGCTCTTTATTTTAAAGTGAAATAAGTTTTCTTAATATTAATAGTAAGATATGCCTATTGCTAAACTTCTGTTTCTTCCTTTCAGAAGGCAAATCGGCAGACAGCAGCCGGGCTTGATTTAAATATGAAATTTATAACAGAAATATTTCCTTGCTTCATTCTGTAGGATTTCTAAAAAAGGCCTTATTCTTAAAACAATCTTTATAATATCAAATTCTTGCCGGATATAATCTACCCCAAGAGATTAATCAGCACCTGAGGAATATTCTCCAATGATGCCTGCATCTCCACGCCGCCGATATCAAAGGCGACCTTCGGCATACCATATACAATAGATGAGGCTTCATCCTGCCCGATGGTTCTCCCGCCTTTAGACCGAATAGAAAGAAGCCCTTTTGCCCCGTCATGGCCCATGCCCGTAAGCAATATACCAATAGCGGAGTTTCCTGCTTCTTTTGCCACAGACTCAAAAAGGACATCTACCGAGGGGCAATGTCCGCTTACCTTATCCCCCTGAACACATTCCACCTTATACCGTTTACCGATTTTTCTTATTTTCATATGCCGGTCCCCCGGTGCAATAAGGACCTTGCCCTCCTCCACATAATCTCCGATTTCTGCTTCTTTAACATGAAGATCAGTCTGATTATTCATTCGCTCTGCAAACATTCTTGAAAATATTGGAGGGATATGCTGCACAATTACAATGCCGGGAATCCCAGAAGGCAAAGACTTGAGTATGCTGAATATGGCCTCTGTTCCGCCGGTGGAAGCACCTATGGCTATAATTCGCTCCGTATTATTAAGCATATTGCCTGAAACCTTTACAGAGGCCGCTGCCAGCTTGGCAGGCGGAGATTTTACCGCGGCCGCCGCCTTTATTTTTTGTATTAAATCTGCGGCAAACCGCTCGTTATCCTTTGACTGAACGCCGGGCTTTTCAACGAAATCTACAGCCCCTGCCCCCATAGCCTCAAAAACAGCACTATTTATGGTGCTTACCATAATAACAGGGAAAAAATGCCGCGGCAGCAGCCAGCGCAGAAAATCTATTCCGTTCATTTTAGGCATTTCCACATCACAGATAATCACATCGGGAACCGTCTCTATAATTTTATCCCTTGCCTCAAAGGGGTCTGATGCAACAGCAATTACTTCTATCTGCGAATCTGAGGAGAGAACCTTGACAAGCATTTCACGGAACAGCAAACTGTCGTCAATTACCAAAACTTTAATATTCTTTAGCGTATACATATGAATCTACTCCTTTCTGTATACGGCAGGCATTACATATTTATACCGTGTCCTATCACGGTTCAGGCTTTCCGAATGGCCTATAAAGAGAAAGCCTCCCGGCTCAGTAATATCATAAAGACGCTCTGCAAGCCTTTCCTTCGTCTCATTATCAAAATAAATCATAACATTTCGGCAGAAAATAACATGCATTTTTCTTCTGAAGGGAAATGTATGGTCCATAAGATTAATACTGCTGAAAATTACCTCGTTTCTGATTTTTTCCGATATAATATAATTTTCGCTGTCATGATTTTTAAAATACCGCCTTATCCAGCTTTCCGGCAGGTCCTTAATCCTCTCGCTGCTGTAAATGCCTGCCTTGGCAACAGAAAGAACCGCCTGTGAAATATCCGTAGCTAAAATTTTCGTATCCCAGCCTATTTTTGCCGGCCCAAAGAATTCATCTATAATCATTGCCAAGGTATACGGCTCTTCTCCCGAGGAGCATGCCGCGCTCCATATCCTTAGATCTTTATCCCTTACAGTTTTTGACAGATAGGGCAGCACCATATCCTTGAAATATTGAAAATGCGCCGGCTCCCTCATGAAAAAGGTATGGTTTGTTGTAATTTTATTCAGCATAACAGATGCCGCCTGCCCCGTTTTATCGCTCTTTACATAATGCATATATTCTGTCAGGCTTTTAAAATTCAGGCTTGACATTAAATTGCCCAGCCTTCCTTCAATCAATGTCTTCTTTTCATCTTTGAAGTAGATGCCGTAATTGGATTTTATATAATCGGCAAACTGCCGAAACTCCTGTTCCGTTATTCTTACCATATTTTTACCTGCCTTTAATAATAAGGGAAGCCTTATCACAGGTTATCCCCTCTCTTTGATTTTCAATTGCCCATTCTTAATCCGAAAAATAGTATTCAGCCTATTTAAATCCTTAATAATTAATACTTTCTAAGGTCCATATTGTTTACCATAACTTTTCTTATTAAATTGATTCTTCCTTATGCTCTCCGGCATCGGCTAAGGCCGTTTCAAAAAGGTCTAGTCTATTGGGGCTTTCTAAAAAGATGTGCTTATTCTTTCCATATTTTTTAATCCATTTACCGAATTTGTATAGGCAAAGCTATAGGTGCTTCCCATATGGGTCATGCTCATAATGCCTGCAGCACCTATTACACCGGCTAGAAACCCAGCATTTTTGGCACTGATTTTTAAGTTATTAAACCATTTTCCCATTAAGATATCCTCTGCCTATTCAATGATGCTGTCAATCGTTTTAGCCTTAGAAATAAAACGTCTTAAATTTACTATGCTTATATCCTTTACATAAATATTCCGTTGTATAGAATCATACAACGGAATAAGGTTCTTGTCTTACTACTTTCAGTAGGAAATTACATTTTTCGTCAAAATTTTCTTGCTATCAATTCACTTCTGGAATGAATTTCAAGCTTGCCGTATACACTTCTCAAAGTAGATTTAACTGTTGTTTCGGATATATAGAGCTTAGCAGCAATCTCTTTTGCGCTCATCCTATCTTTTGCAAGAAGGGCAATTTCTCTTTCTCTCGGGGTTAAAAGGGATTTATCCCCAAGAAATGCCTTCTTTATTATGCTTATGCCTTTGGCTTGGCGTTTACAAAGGGTCATTAAATCTGTAAAGCTTCCCTGCTCCCCTCGAAGGGGCCTGCCTATGGGGCTTTTAAGCGCCTTTTCATAAGGCAGTAGAGTTCTATCCAAGGCCTTCTCTTCATGAAAACTATATCCATTCAGCCCTAAAAGTAAATCTCCCATGCATTCATGGTCTGCAAAAGGCAGATAAACCTGATCTATAAGAGCCATGTCAGCGGCCTCTTTAAGATAGCCAAGGGCTTTGGTGGTATTTCCATTGTGATAGACCGCAACTGCAAGAAAAATCAAATAATATACCCGAGGCATTCTATATTTTGCATTTCCGCTGGAATTTTCGAGGATATCCAGTGCAAAAAGGCTGGCTTCACAAAGCTCATTATACCGCTTATCCGCCAGCAGAAGCTGGAAATACAATACTCTTGCAAAAGGAACAACGGGGGCGTATACGGACTGCTCTATGCTCTCCATACTGTAAAGCCACGGAGCAACATGGTCCTTTCTGCCCAGCAGCAGGCTTATCATAGACATGCATAAATCTACCATTTTGCAAATCGGCAGCTCTGGATTTTTCTCTCCATACCCTTGAATATTTTTAACTGTAGCTAAAAACTTTTCCGTATCCCCCCGCAGAATAAAAATTCGCGCAAGATTAAATTCTGCATAAAGGCTGATGCTTGTCTGCCCACAGCTGCGAGCCTTATAAAGAGATTTATGACAGAGAATCTCCGCCTCGTCATCATCTCCTTTTAAAAGCATGGCCTCTGCCCATACCAAATGGCTGAAGCCGGTTCCCTTGCCTTTGCTGTATTTGCGGTACAAAGCCCTGATTTCGTCCATGGTCTTTAATGTTTGGTTCAGCCCGCCGGGTTCACGCCAGAACATTCCTAAAGCAGTAGGAAAAACAGACAGCCACTGGGTACTCTCTTTAAGCATATAAGAATGGGCACCGAGCATCTCCCATGCATCACCAAGGCTCCCTTTCATTTTAGAAAGATCATTAAATTCACCAAACGCCTTTAAAATGATAAACTCTCCGGTAAGCTTCTGAATCTCCTCTTTTGTCATATCCCTTTTTTCTTTCAGAACCTTTCGTAAAAGCCTGCAAAGCCTTTCATAGGTATCATAATAGTCGTTTAGAAAAACATAGTACCCAAAAACAATCATGGTAAAGGGATACTTGCATAAGGTATCTTCCGAGCATTCCCCAATGATTGCCTTGATGAATTCTGCCTGGCACTTTTCCTTTTGCTTTTCAATATAAGCTCTTGTAAAGGGTAAGGATAAAAGCCCATCAAAATCTCCTACTTTATAGAAAAAACGGGCGGCGATACAATACTCTCCCTCTGCGGCACAGGATATACCTGCTTTATGTAATATATGGTCCTGGTACTCCTTGGGCATATGATAGTAAAATCGATTTCTCAAATAATCAAGCAATATACTATGAATGATAAAAAGGCGCTTATCCGGTATAAAGCGTATGAAGTCGCTGGTCCTAAGGTCTTCTTCAATTTCAACGGGAATGACGTTTTCGTCAACCATTGCCGCCGCCTGCTGAGCCGTAAAGCTGTCAAAAACCGATACTGTAAGCAGAAAATCCTGCTCCGTAGGCTTAAGGCGGTTCCAGACGGCAGTTTCTACCAGATTCTCAATACCGGCTGAGCAAACTAAAGCGCCTGTTTCCTTAAAGTGAATCATCTGAAGCCGAATAGCCGCTACCCAGCCTTCCGTAGTTATGAATATGTTTTCAATCTCTTCTTCCGTAAGGCGAAGACCCTCCATGCGAAAGAAAGCAGCAATGCCTTCCCTGTCAAAAAAGAAGGAGGGCCCCTCAATCATATAAATATTGTTATTATGTATGAAAGGCTGCTGCCTTGATTTAAGCTGCTGAGTAATAAATATCATATGCAGCTTGGCACATTCATGCATGGAAAAAGCATTCATCAGCTCCCGGTGAATACTGCAGTTTAGAAGATGGTAATTATCAATTACTAAATAAGTTTCTTCCTCACACTGTATATTTCTAAGATAAGATGCAATATAAAACAATGTGTCTATGGTGGGGGGATTCAAATCCTTAAGATCGTCTGCCACCTGCCGGTTTAGATTTGAAAACAGCTCACAAATGCTAATCCATGCCGTAGAAGCGGATTCTCCCAAACAGGTATACCATATGCAGGAAGCCTTTGAAAGCTCATTTTTCAAATACTCTCTTACAGCCGTCGTTTTCCCAAAACCCGACGGTGCTTCAACCACAGTCAAAGGATATCGTGATATCTGGCTTAACTGTCTGTTAAGCTTGTCCGAAAAATAGTATTTATTCTGGTTACTGATTCTTGCGCTCATCTCATTCCTCCAATTCCCATGGGGGAAAATTTCATGCAGCTCGTAGAGTAATTTTTCGTTTTGATGCTTTTATATCAAATAAACTTAAAGAGCATACAGCGCAAGTCATAAAAGCAATAGATTGCCATTTTTAAGTCTCTGTATACTTAATTTAAACCTATAAATTTAACATCGGCTTTTTCGAAATACCGTCGATAGCCGTCTGTTTTTCTACTGCAGAAAAGCCGGCATTTAAAGCGTAATTTTTACTCTGCAATATATCTTTTACAGTATTTTGCAAAACAAAGACTCTTTTAGGCAAAATACAGCTTTGCAAGGCTAATCCAAACAATCATCAACTTTATATTTAAGGACGTCTTCCGGTATTTTATCAGGGTTTAAATCCTTAAGGGCTTTCTCGCTTCCAAAAGAAACCGCCGTATCATAATACCAGCATTTAAATCTAAGGGTATTCATAGTTTTTTGGAGCTCTTCAATTTGCTTTTCTACTACGCCAAGGCGTTCATAAAACAGCTCCCGCCTTTCCTCTAAGGTGCTGTCACCTTCCTGGCACCAATCAAGAAAAAGCTTTATCGCCTTAATCGATAAGCCGGAGTTCTTCAGGCATTCAATTATTCTGAGGCTTTCCATCTCTGCCTCATTAAACCTGCGAATGCCTCCGTTGCCGCGTTCCATATTCGGAAACAAGCCTTCACGGTCATAATAGCGTAAAGTTGAAATTGTGATACCAGTAATACTGGCTACTTCGCCAATGGAATATTTCATAATGGAACTCCTTTTCCAATTTTAAAAACCTGTTAAAGTATGCTGCAAACTTCAGGCTTGTGGCTGAATTCAAATAAAATAGGAACATTGTCAAATGGAACAGGAAAAACTCCTGAGCGGTATAAAAGCAAATTCACTATACGTATTTTTAATTCAACTATAATAAAGCTTTATATTCTATAAAAATGCCCCTTTTCCAGCCTGCAGTACCTTCAACCTAAACCTTACTTTAGGTTACATACTAAAGATACCTTATAGTCCATTTTCTGTCAAGAAAACCCATTATATATAGTAAATTTCACACAAGGATGCAATAAAAATCTATTTTTCATAAACGGCTTAAACATATAAAACCCCTGTGTTTAAGCCATTCAAAACAGACGACTTTTATTACTGTTTCATCTGAAATTTACTATAGATGTCAACCTTAAAAAGTTTTATAACCTCATCCTTGTATCTTTTTTAAAGTTCACTTAGTATAAAAAAGAGCGCAAAAAAGGCCGCTTATAGAGTAAATCTCCTAATGGGCCTTTGGGGATATTTAAACCATCTATATTTGTCATCAATTTAAATATATAAAAATTACCAAGGCTTCGGCTAAAAATTTCTTTCCTTTATCCCTTTATTTTATGTGAAATGCCTTAAACAAAGCAAATGTTTTTATATGCCTGAGATTGCAAGCTAAACTCTTGTGGTCTCTCATATCGTTTAGTATGGCTGAAATCATAGTATTGCCAAATGGAACAGGAAAGAAATCCTGACTGGATTAAAATACCCTTTACGGCATTTTACGAAACAAAAATTCTTATTGATTTTCTCTTATTTTATGTCTTCTTAGAGCCAAATACTTACTACGGAATAAAATCTATTTGACTATATAATAAAGACAGTATTTCTATCATAAAATATCCGCACATGCAATCTGTCTACACATTAGGAACAAAATATACTGGTCTTTTTATTTTATCAAAGGCATACAATCCTATTAAGCTAGTATCCTCATTATTAAACATATAAGTATTTAGTGAAAAATCTATGTTTTCTATATTTCTAAAAACTTCGCTAATCAAGCGAAATTTCCTTTAAAAGCGGCGGACTATAAGCCGAATGATGCAAATATCTTAATCATCCACACTACCCCAAAGCCCATGGCTATTAACATTAACAAATCGATTATAATAATAGGCAAAGAAAATTTCTTCCATCTATAGGGCAGCTTCTTTACAGTATATTCCGTAGATGCAGCTATTTTTACAAATATCATCATAATACCCATAAAACAAAATACCAGTATAATCCACCGGATAATTTGATTTGACATTGTGCCAAGAAGTATGGCCGATATGTATATCAAGCTGAACATGAGTACTGTCTTGGCAGAGCTTTCTGAATATTTACGCAAAGCCCCCTTAATTTCTTCTGCCATGTCAATGTGCTTGCTTTTGTAAAACATCTCACCTATGCTTATAATAATTGACCAGCAGATCGCAAAAGCGGCAACAGGCGAAGCGCAGATACTATAGATAAATTGCATCATTTCAAGCCTCCCAACCATTATTCTATGTCTCATTATATTAGCATAGCTCTTAGAATAAAACCTCTGTTTCCATAGGCATATATGGCCTTTATATGTTACAGCCTCTATACATCAGGCAAGATATTCTGTTTTTTAACTTCATATCTTTTTATTCGGTTTTCAAGAAATATTTTATTTCGGGCTAAAATTTATCACATTTTCCATTCACATTAATAAGTATGAGGACTTTGCATGGCGAATACTGAATCTTTCATTTCTACACAAAATAAAGTATTCGTAATTATGGTTTTCAGGATTCTGCCAGATATCCAGATATAGCAGAATGCATTTCAATCCGAAGTGCCTATAGCTTAAAACACAAAATATCCTCTGATATTTTGCAGCACTCTGTCACTTCGGCTTCAAGGTAATTCAGCTATAAACCGCAAAAAAGGCCTCTTGCTTATATAACATTAAAAAAGAGGAGGGTGTAAATGACACAGGAATATTCTGATATGGCTAATAGTATCGTCATGTGGATTGCTTGTGCACCAGGGGTTTTAATAGTACTTTTTCAATCTTTTTTGTTTTTTAAGAAAAGCAAAGCAGATGCTATTAAAATCGGATTAACCCAGAAGCAGGTTACAAGCGCCGTCAGAAGCGCTGCCGTAACCTCTATCGGTCCTTGCTTTGTAATGCTGACCGCTATGCTGACTCTAATCCTTTATGTAGGGGCACCCCTTGCATGGCTTAGAGTTGATTTCATCGGCTCTGTTTCTTACGAACTACAAGGCGCTGATTTCGCAGCCAAAGGTATGGGCATTGAATTAGGTTCTGCCGCTATGGATGCAAACTACTTAGCCACTGCTGCAATTGTGATGGCCGGCGGCTGCATTGGCTGGGTTATATTTGCAGCGCTGTTTGCCGATAAGATGGATAAGGTTAATCATCTTATGTCAGGCGGGAACGCCGCTCTTGTACCTATCCTTGGCACAGGTGCCCTAATCGGTGTTTTTTCATCTCTTACCACAGACAGGGTTTATCCTTTTAGAAACCAAGCCTTTGCCGTAATTATTTCAGGTCTTATTATGTTTATAATCCAAAAGTATAACAAAAAGGCAAATAAGCAGTGGGTTAAAGAATGGGGCCTTACGATTTGCATGATTGTGGGCATGGTGGGCGCAACTATACTTGAAGGATTGAATGTGCTGCCAAAATAAAGGAAGGATGTGATTGCATAATGAATGCTGAACAACAAAAAGTATTCGATAATGATTATATGCCTTATATTATTAAATGGGGTAAAATTACCTGCTGGCTCTCAATACCGCTGATTTTTATACCGGCTTTTGCCCTAGCCATTTTTTATGGCGCCGCTCCTTCTATCGGGGGCATTATGACAGGCCTGATTGCATTGGTTTCAGCTATGGTTGCATGGTATGTAGTTGACCCTATAACGCTGTTTCCTATTTTGCATGTACCCGGAATGTATCTTACTTATATCGCCGGAAACTCTAAAGAAATTCGGGCTCCTGCGGCCACCTCTGCTTTATCTTCTGCAGACGTTCAGGCAGGTACCCCTCAGGGAACGGTTATAAGCTGTATTGCTATTTCAACCTCTATATTTATAAGCATTGCCGTTATGACTTTGGTTGCTATTGCAGGCCAATTTATATTAAGTTTATTGCCAAGTGCCGTAATAAGCTCCCTAAACTACTTACTGCCTGCTCTTTTCGGTGCAATGCTTGTTCAAAGAATTATGATGGATTATAAAACCTCTGCTATTGTTATACCTGCGGCCTTTTTCTTCCGCTGGTGTACCCTTCAGGGATTCTTCTCCTGGCTTCCATGGGGAGGAGGGTATGCACAAATCCTTCTTTGTGTAATAGCAGGGACTATTGCAGCAAGAAAGGTTCATGCTAAGATTATAAACCAAAGCAAATAATTTTATAGTAAATTTAAAGCATTATGAAACACGGCTCATAATGCCTATAAATACTTTAAAATATTTAAGAATATATCTTTAAATATACTTTTCCAAGCAAATTATTAAAGGGGGATTAACAAATGGGATTTAATGAAAAAGTTCATGCGTTTATAGCGGCTAAATTTTATGTGCATTTGACAGAAGAATTCGGTGAGAGAGGTAAAAAAGCTTTTATCCACGCCACACAATATTACGCTGAGCAAAGAGGACGGAGAATGGCTCAGAGGGCTATCCGTGACGGCTATGATTTAACCTATGAAACTTATCTTCAATATGGGGAATGGGTTAACACACAGTATACTATTGAAAATGAAGTTTCCAATCAATCAAAAATTGAAGAAATCAGCCCACATTATTTAATACATATCCACCGCTGCCCATGGCATGCCCAGTTTAAAGAAATGGGCCTTATTGAAGCAGGCCATGAATACTGCGAGCATTTAGATAACTCTATCTGCCGGGGCTTTAACCCCTATCTTACCTATGAGGTTGACCAGACGCTTCATAAAAGCGACTATTGCATTCATAGAATTTTAAATACCAATTATAAAGAGATTCCCCAAAAACCTAAAAAAGCAGCATATCTTCAAAGCTTCGATTACCACTGCGGCCATTCCTATTGGTCCTATGCAGAGGTAACAGGGGCTATCTTTGCTGAAAAAGGTGAGCAAGTAAACACTCAGGTTCTTAAGGACTTTACGGATGAATATGGACAGGAAATGGCAGATAAATTAGTTTCTTATAAAAATACAAATTTTAATGTGACAAATTGCTAAATTAAATATCCATATCCTTTTATATACTTAAATTCATATGAAATAGCGGCATTGCCAAATGGAACAGGAGAAAATCCTGGCTGGATTAAAATATCGTAAACGGTATTTTGCAAAGCAAAAATTCTTATTGCTTTTCTCCTGTTTAATGCTTTTTAAGTCTATAGTAAATTTCAAATTAAGCGGTAATAAAAATCGTATATTTTGAATGGCTTAAACATGGGGATTTTATATGTTTAAGCCTTTTATGAAAAATAGATTTTTATTACATCCTTCAGTGAAATTTACTATAAATGCTTATAAGTTTATAAAAGCAAATTGACTATACAATCTATAAAATTTGGATTGCGAGGCAATCCAAACCGTTCCTAATTAAATTCATGCCTTTTTATCATTATCAAAAAAGAAAGGTTATAGCCTAGGCTATAACCTTTCTTTTTAAGCGTCCCCGAGACGACTCGAACGTCCGACCCTTCGCTTAGGAGGCGAATGCTCTATCCACTGAGCTACGGAGACATGAAGCCAAGACAAGCCTCAGCTTTTTAACGCAATAGCTATTATACTATATAATATTATTTAGCGCAATAGTTAAATACCTCATCTATAAGGGCAACCCCTGTCATGGGTTTGCCGTGGTTTCCTATATGCCACAAAGAAGGCATTTATCTGCGGCCTTTTACATACCTTCCCCGAAAAGCCATGCTTTAAAGCCGATGAGCTTGCTTCCTAGGGGAATGGCTCTAAGCTCTCTTTCACCCAATCCGTTTATCATAAGCATCGCAAGGCCATAGGCAACGATTCCTACAAATATGGAGATAATAAGGGCGATGGCATTGCTTGGATATAGGCTGTATATTAAATAATAGGATACATAGCATATTCCGGACATAAATATAGAGGCGAAAAGCGGTTTAACAAAAATACCTTTAAAATCAATTTTTGCTCCCGTATAGCGGTAAGCCAAAAATACATTTATGGGAGCCGCAACTGCATAGCATACAAAGGTTCCGAAAACGGCGCCTAAAATATTCAGCTGAGGTATGGAAAGAAGAACGTAATTCACAGGGATTTTTATTAGACAGCCCACAAGCGCGGACATAACGGGAACTTTAACCTGCCCTATTCCTTGAAGAATACCCGTTGATATTTGGTATAAGGATAAGAATATAATCGTAGGGAAACCAAAAGCAAGCAAATATCCGCCGGCAGGCGCCCCGGGAAAAATCAGTTTATATATCTGATCTGCAAATATACCCATACCGAAGGAAGCAGGCACACATATAATCATGGCAAGCCTTAAGGCAAGATTCGTCTTCTCCCCTACGGAAGCATGGTCTTTTAAGGCAACGCTTGCAGAAATATTCGGTATTACAGCAGTAGCCATGGTTGAAGCAATGGCTACTGGTAAAGTCGTAAGGGCATTGAATTTATTGGAAAGCAGACCAAAAAAAGCCAATGCCTCGTTATAGCTAAAGCCTCCAACCTGTATTCTTGATATAACCATAAGGCTGTCGATAATACCTGTAAAGCTGAAGATGGCCGTACCTGCGATAATGGGAAAAGCCGTCCGTAAAATTTCTTTTAATATGGCGCTTTTGCTTTCATATTCGGCGTAGCTTTTTCTTCTTTTTATTTTTCTGAATATCCTGCCCCTTGCCATGGCATAAATAAGCATAATGGATAAAAGCCCTATAAGAGCCCCTATTCCCGTGCCGGCGTTGCCGCCGCCCGCCGCTATGGAAATATCATCTGTTCTTTTCATTAATACATATACCAGAAGAATACTGAATACGGCATTAAATATCTGTTCAATAATTTGGCTTATGGCTGTGGGGATAGTGTTTCCCATGCCTTGAAAATATCCTCTGAAGGAGCTTAATACAGACGTAATCAAAACTGTAGGGGCAAGGGCTATGAGGGAATAATAAGCGTCCGGGCTGTTAATCAGACTGGAAAAAAAGCCTGCGCCAAAAAAAAGCACAAGACTGCTTATGAGACCTATGATAAGGGCAAATTTTAAAGATACCTTAAAAACCTCATGGGCATTCCCGTTTTGTTTCAGGGCAAGCCTTGCAGAAACCATTCGGGAAACAGCGGCAGGAAGCCCCGCCGAGGAAAGGATATAAAAGAAATTATATACAACCCCGCCCATGCCGTAAATCCCTATGCCTTCGTCGCCGATCATATTGATAATAGGAAGCTTGTAAAGAAAGCCCATAACCCTCGTAATGATAGCGGCGGCGGCAAGTATAAAAGCCTGGGCCATAAAGGACGAGCCTCTCGAATTGTCGGACATAGTCTACCTCATGTTTCTATTTGGATATTATCATTTGTAATTTATAAGCAGATAACAATAGCAAAGGCCTTAGGGCGAAAAGATAAAAATTCTATGGCTTATATTCTTTTCAGCTTGCCTAAATAATAGATGTAAACAAGGAAAATATTCCCTTATTTAAAGCAGGCTTTTGTTATTGTTTCTGCAAATACTTCAAAGCAAAGAAAATATTATGCCTAAATTGGAATTAATATCAAATAATCCCTAGTCAAATGGAACAGGAAAAATCCCGACCGGATTAACATACCGTTTACGGTATTTTCCAAAGCAAAAACCCTTATGGCTTTGCTCTTATTAATGCCTGCTAAAGCCAATGCTTACAGCAGACTAAAAGCAAATTAACCATATGCCAAAAGGCTTACTGCAAGTTATCGTAAATCAAATTAATAACAGTAATAAAAATCGTATATTTTATGCTTAGTGAACCTGGAAACACTTACAGGGAAACTGTTAAAGTGTTTTCAGGCGAACGCCCTCTTATAGCCAACAAAGATATTTTAATCTTTGTTGGCTATGAATGGCTTAAACATAGGGATTCCATATGTTTAAGCCGTTTATGAAAAATAGATTTTTATTGCTTCCTTCTGTGAAATTTACTATAATATATTCTTTGCTTCTATTTTTCTATAATTATACACTATTTTCCGCAGTTTGAAACTTTAAGTCTTTATTAAATCCTTAGGGCGCGTCTAAAAAGCCAAACAAAAGCCTGTTTTCAGACCCTGTTTAGTCCTCTTTTGCCCTTCTTGCAGCTCTCATTCGCTGGGTAGAATCAAGGATTTTCTTTCTTATCCTAAGCTGGGTAGGACTTACCTCCACAAGCTCGTCGTTGGTTATAAATTCAAGGCATTGCTCAAGGCTCATCACAATAGGCGGCGTAAGCTTTGTATTGTCGTCGGAGCCTGCGGCACGCATGTTGGTAAGCTGCTTTCTCTTGCAGACATTAACCTCCATATCCTCTCCTCTGGCGTTTCTTCCTACGACCATGCCGGCATATACCTTTGTGCCAGGGCCTACGAAAAGTTCTCCTCTTTCCTGAGCGTTCACAAGGCCATAGGCAAAGGCTTCGCCTGTTTCAAAGGCAATTAAAGAACCTTGGCTTCTGCTTATGATTTCCCCTTTATATTCGCCGTAGCCGTCGAAAAGAGAGTTCATAATGCCTGTACCCTTGGTATCCGTCAAAAATTCAGTACGGTAGCCTATAAGCCCTCTGGCAGGGATATTAAATACGATTCTCGTATATCCCCCTTTGGAAGGAGCCATATAATTAAGCTCGCCTTTTCTGCTGCCAAGCTTTTCGATAACGGTTCCCACAAATTCTTCCGGCACATCTATGGTAACGACCTCCATAGGCTCATGAAGCTTTCCGTTTACCTCTTTATATAAAACCTCAGGCTTTGAAACCTGAAATTCGTAGCCTTCTCTTCTCATGGTTTCTATGAGTATAGAAAGGTGCAGTTCTCCTCTTCCCGAAACCTTAAAGCTGTCGGTGCTGTCGGTTTCTTCCACTCTGAGACTTACGTCGGTGTTAAGCTCTTTAAAAAGCCTTTCTCTGATCTGCCTGCTGGTTACAAATTTTCCTTCTTTGCCTGCAAAGGGGCTGTCGTTGACGGAAAAATTCATACTAAGGGTAGGCTCCGATATTTTCACAAAGGGAAGGGGCTCGGGATTATCGGGGGCACATATGGTGTCGCCTATATGAATATCATCTATTCCCGATACGGCTACAATAGAGCCTACGGTTGCAGAGTCCACATCCTGTCTTTGAAGGCCCTCAAATTCATAGAGCTTACTTACCTTTACTTTCTTTTTCTTTAAGGGGTCATGGATATTTACAATGGAAACCTCATCGTTAACGTGTATCTCTCCGTTTTCAACCTTGCCGATGCCGATTCTTCCAAGGTATTCGTTATAGTCGATGGTGGAAATTAAAAGCTGAAGCGGAGCATTCTCGTCTCCTTCGGGGGCCGGTATATGCTTTATTATGGCGTCGTATAAAGGACGCATATCCCTTCCTTCGCCGCCAAGTTCTGCATAAGCGATACCCTTTTTCGCAGAAGCAAAGATAAAGGGGGCATCCAGCTGAGTGTCGTTTGCGTCAAGCTCGAAGAAAAGCTCCAAAACCTCGTCGACTACCTCTTCCGGTCTTGCTTCGGGCCTGTCCACCTTGTTTATACACACAACCACCGGCAAATTAAGATTAAGAGCGTGTTGGAGAACGAATTTCGTCTGAGGCATAGGACCTTCAAAAGCATCTACCACCAGTATTACGCCGTTTACCATTTTAAGAACCCGCTCAACCTCTCCGCCGAAATCCGCATGGCCGGGGGTATCAATGATGTTTATTTTAACGCCTTCATACCTGATGGAGGTATTTTTAGACAAAATGGTGATTCCTCTTTCTCTTTCAATATCTCCGGAATCCATAACCCTTTCGTTTACTACTTGATTTTTCCTGAAGGCACCGCTTTGCTTTAAAAGCTCGTCTACAAGAGTTGTTTTGCCATGGTCAACATGGGCAATAATTGCTACGTTTCTAATATCTTGTCTTATCATAAAATAAAGTTTCCTACTTTCTTAAAAAGCAATGCTTAGAGAATGTTTTGCATTGAAAAACTGGGCGTTTATAGTAAAACAAACTGATTATAGTAACAAAAACCGTATATTTTGAATGGCTTAAATATCAAAGTTTTATATGTTAAGCTGTTTATAAAAAATAGATTTTTGTTACTGCCTTAATCTTGTTTTGCTTTAATCCTTTTTTAGCTTGTTAAGTATACCACTTCTTAATTTATTAAACAATAGCAAGCCTTTCCATATAAGTCCTCTTTTAAAAGGCCTCATAAAAAGCATAAAAGCAAATTGACTATAACATAATAAATTATATCCATCGTAATTAATTTATATTTCAAGAAATTGGCTGTGAACAGGCCAAACCTTGGACTTTTTGTATATAAAAGAAGCCTTTCAAATGAAATTTGAATTTGTTTCACAAATCCAAAGCGTTACCCACTAATTTCACAGGGCATCCTTGAACCGCATCTACAGTAAATTTTTCATAAAGAAAATAACAAAAGCCTATTCCCTATAGATTTAAAAGCACAGATTCCCACAGGAAACGGTACCTTTTTGAGTCTATGTGAAGATATAATTTTGTTGCTGTTTAATTTTAAATTTACTATATCCTGTTCTTTAAGTTCATACCCTGCCATCATCATAAAAAAACCTTCCATATTAATATGGAAGGTGTGTTGCTATAATCATCTATATTGCATTAATGAAAAACATTAATTGTAATTTCAAAGATTATAACCTAACTACGTTTGCAGCCTGTGGACCTTTAGCGCCTTCAACTACGTCAAATTGAACTTCCTGGCCTTCTTCTAAAGTCTTGAAGCCGTCGGAGTTAATAGCGGAGAAATGTACAAATACATCGTCTTCGTTTTCGATGGAAATAAATCCAAATCCTTTTTCTGCGTTAAACCATTTAACTGTTCCTGTTTTCATTAAAAAAATCCTCCTAGAAAATAAAAAAAATAAGGGTTACCTTGTAACATAACTACATTAACACATAAACATACCCATGTCAACATATTTATTATATAATTTCACCGTTAACAAAGCCATAATCTTCCAATAAGTCGTCAAATAATATGGATTTTCGTGCAAGTTCGTCACATTTATTATTTAAAGCGTTTGAACTATGGCCTTTTACCCAATGAAATTGAACATTATGCCTTTCGAGCAAAGTCAAAAGCTCTATCCAGAGGTCAACATTGAGGGCCTTGTCATTTTTATTTCTCATCCAGTTATTTTTCTTCCATTTTGTAACCCAGCCCTTTTCTATGGCGTCAACAACATACTTCGAGTCGGAATAAAGTGCCACGTCGCAAGGCTCTTTCAAAGCCGAAAGGGCGGCAAGAACCCCCATGATTTCCATGCGGTTATTGGTGGTTTTTTTATAGCCCTGAGAAATCTCAAGCTCCTTGCCGTTATAGATGATGACAGCGCCGTATCCGCCGGGGCCCGGGTTATAGGAGCAGGCCCCGTCTGTATATATGGTGACGTTCTTCCTCTTACCATGATATTCAGCCTCTTCGGTGCTTTCTTTTTCTTTTTTGAGGATTTCTGTATTTTCTTTATTTTCTGAGAGGGTTAATGGATTATCATTATGATGCTCTCTAGAATTAAGCAAATATTCGGCATATATTATATCCTCTGAAGAGGTGATTTTTATATTCTGAAAAGAACCTTCTTCAATATACACCGGTTCTCCTATATATTCCAAAAGAGACGCGTCGTCCGTCGCCGAGTAGCCGTCCTTCAGGGCTTTTTCATAGGCCTGCTTTATTAAACGGCCTTTAAAGGCCTGGGGGGTTTTTGCGGAATATACAAGACTTCTGTCTATGGTTTTTTCAATAATGCCGTCCTTTACTGCCTTTAATGTTTCCGTGGAAGGGCATGCCAAGATACAGGCATTTTTATTAAATGCCCCTTCATAGGCTTTTTTTATTTCCTCTTGGGTTACAAATGGCCTTGCCCCGTCATGAATCAGTATAATGCCGGAATCTTCGCAGAGCTTTACACCCTCATACACGGAAAGCATGCGGCTTTCTCCGCCTTTAATAATATGCTTAACCTTTGAAAAGCCGTATTTAAGCACAATATTTTCCTTGCAGAAATCGATATAGTCCTCCCCTGCAACGATGATGATATGATCGATTAATGAATTATTCTGAAATGCCTCTATCGTGTAGGCTAAAACAGGCTTCCCATTGATTTCCACATACTGCTTGGGTATGTTAAGGCCTGTTCTTTCCCCTTTTCCGCCGGCAGCAATGATTGCCGCAGCTTTATTTTTATCCATATAACGCCCCCTGTATCAACAACAAAAACATATACTTTCTATCCCGGATAAGCTTAATTTATACTCGAATAAAAGTAAAATAGCAGCGTTGTAAATTTGCTTTTCCTTGATTTTATGCATCCTAGGAGCCTGTTGCGTACTGCGGAAGAAAAGCAAGTTTACTATACTATACAGTAACTTAAAAACAGTCTGTTGTCAATTAAAGAGCTTTGAAGGTTCAGGACAAATGCATGAAAAAAATTATGTACAAATCCCTTTCTTTAGCACAGCAGGCTTTTATGTTTTGACCGGATTTATTCCGGTCAAAACGTAAAAGCCTCCGAAGTTTCAAAGGAACTTTGGAGGCTTTCCGACAGTAAACTCGCAAAAATATCATTTTTGCGACAGGACAAACGCTTTATGCGTTTGTCTTGTTTGAAGGTTTCTATAAAATAAATTTCTCATGAAGAGGCAACAAAATTCGATTCTCTTTAGACTTAAAACAGGATTCTTCACAGGAAAAGGCGCATTTTGAGCTTGTGTAAGCATACAGTTCTGTACTGTTTTGCTTTACAGTCAATTTGCTTTTATTGCGCCGTAAGTATTCAGCTTTAAAGGGCATAAAATAAAAGCAAAGCAAATTAACAATGCTGCGATTTCATATTGATTCAAGTATAAATTTACCATAAAAGAAAAAACGCAGGCTTACGCCTTTTGAATCAAGAGGTAAACCTGCGGAATTATTAAATATTCAATCTGTTAAAGCACGGGGATAAGGTCGTAATAATCCTGAACACTTGCGTTTCTAAGGCAAGCCTTTATGATTTGACGGCCAAGGGGCAGAATGTCGTCATCAAGATAGGACTCAGCTTCCGCCATAAAGAAATCCGTAAGCATTTTCGCGCCGATATCGTAGGCTTCTTCTCCCACTTCCGGCTGATAATTCACCTGGAGCAATGCTCTTGGGATTCTCTCCCCGTCTATTTTTATTTCCTTTAAAGCGTATCCCAAAATAGGGCATCTGCTTTCAATCAGCACTTCCGGTCTGAACTTTGTTCCGCCCCGCCTTGAAAGG